>DASQPE010000239.1:0-6540 GCA_035644115.1 Gemmatimonadales bacterium | reverse complement strand
GCGGTCTGCAGCGGCACCAGGATCTGCTCGTCGACATTGACGAAAGACCCCGACGAGCCTTTCTCCGAGAGCACGCCGATCACCTGGAAGCCCGCGCCCGCGATCTGGATTTCCTGGCCGATGATGGCCGCCTGGTTGGCGCCGAGGAGATCGGGGACCGACGCGCCGACCACGGCGTAGCGCTGGCGTGCCGCGTCGTCCCCGGCCGAGTACATCCGGCCGTACTTGATCGTGGAGTTCTGCACGGCGGTGTAGTTGGCGGTGGTGCCGATGATCGCCAGGTTTGCGTTGCGGCTGCCCAGCTTCACTTGCATCTGCTGCTGGAGCTCCGGCACCACCGCCGAAAAGAGGCGGCCGTCGCGCTCGAGCGCCTGCGCGTCATCCAGCGTGAGACTCACCCGGTTGGCGCTCGCGACTCCCCCCGTGAAGCTCTGACCGGGAAAGACGCGCAGCAGGTTGGTCCCCAGCGCGCTGATACTGGCTTCGACCGCCTTCTGGGCCCCGCTTCCCAGCGCGACCATGGCGATCAGCGCCCCAACGCCGATGATGATGCCGAGCGCGGTGAGACTGGCGCGAAGCAGGTTCGCCCGGATCGATTGCAGTGCCGCCGCGACGGTTTCGCCCAGAAGCATGCTATTGCCGTTGCCGAGGTGCGCCGCCGCCCCCGCCCGCCGCGCCACCGCCCGGTGCGCCGCCTGCACCGGTTCCGCCGGCTTGCTGCCGCATCCCGGGCAGCGCGCCGCCGCCGGTCATGTTGGTGATCCGCTGCTTGAACTGCTGCTGCGACTGGACCAGGCTCGCGCTCGGCAGGATATAGACCGAGTCGCCCTCGCCGAGACCGTTCAGCACCTCGCTGTAGTCGAGGTCGGTGAGCCCGGTCTGCACCCAGACGGGCGTCGGCTTGCCGCCCCGCTGGACGAACACGATCCAGCGCCCGCCCGTGAGAGCGTCGAGGGCACGGCGGCGCGACTGGCGCGCGGCCCCGGTATCCGAGGCGGCGCGCGAGCGCGGTCCCGTCGAGTCGCGCGCCCTGGATGGCGCTTTGCCGCCGCCGGAAGCCGCCTCCGGCTGGGCCCGCCCGCCCAGCTGAACCGCCGCGCCGGTATCCGACGCGGGCGTCGCCTGCTGCCGGATCTCCGCCTGCACATCTTGAGGGTCGAGGCCGAGCACCTGGGCGGCGGACGCGACATCGCGGGTGGTGCGCAGAGCGGCGCTGGGCACGGCGAGCACCTGGCGTGCCTGTCCCACGTGGATCTCGACGTCCGCGTTCATGCCGGGCCGAAGCAGGCCGTCGCGGTTATCGATGCGAACCCGTACCGGAAACATCGTCACGTTCTGCTGGACCGTGTCCTTCGGTTCGATCTTGAGGACGTCGCCCTGGAACGGATGGTTGGGGTACGCATCCACGGTGACGCTGGCTCGCTGGCCCGGCTGGATCTTGCCGATGTCGGTCTCATCGATCGGCGTCGATACCTGCACCAGGTTGAGATCGGCCATTCTGAGCAGCGTCGTACCGCCACCGACGTTGGACGTGGCCGACGCGATCACGTTGCCTCGGGACACATCGATCTCGATGATCGTTCCCGTGATCGGCGCCCGCACGTCGGCATCCTGCAGGTTGATGCGGTTGTTCTCCAGCGTGACCTGGGCCGACACCAGCGCCGCTTTCGCGTTGGCGTAGGTCAGGACGTCCTGATCGTGCTCCTGGACGGTGATCGCCTGCGCCTTCAGTAGGCTGTCCGAACGCCCCTTCTGGATTTCGGCATTGTGGAGCTGCACCCGGGCCGCTTCCAGGGCCGCCTCGGATTGCGCGACGGCGTTGCGAGTGAGCCGCGGGTCGATTTGCATCAGCAAGGCGTTCCGCTTCACCACCTGGCCGGTCTCCACCTTGAGCTGGAGCACCTCGCCCGAGGCCCGGGTCTTCACCTCGACCGTCGTATCGGCTTGAATGGTTCCGGTGGCGTGGGCCGAGACGATGATGTCCCGCCGCTCGACCGGAATGGTCTCGTACACCGGTGCCGGAGCGGCCTTCTTGCATCCGACAACCCACACCGCGGCGGCCATGGCGGCGGCAATCAGTGCGGGCTTCACAGGGCGCGTCCCACGAAGGCTTCGAGTTGCGCCTTGGCGCGCAGGTAAGCAAACCGGGCGTTCACCGCGTCCACCTTTGCTTGATCCAGCGACGCTTGAGCCGTGAGCACGTCCACGATGGTGGCAACGCCCTGTTCGTAGCGGGCCCGTTGCACCCGCAGGTTCTCCTCGCCGGCCACCACGCTGGTCTCCGTGATGGCGACGCTGGTACGAGCCGCCTCCAGTTGAGCCAGGTACGTAGTCATCCCCGCGTCCACCGCCCGCGTGTCGTCCGACGCCTGGGCGTCCGCCAGGTCGGCATTGCTCTCCTGGGTGACGATCTGGGCCTCGCGGGTGAAGCCGTCGAAGATGTTCCAGCTGAGCTGGAGGCTGAACCGGGTCGTGTTGCTGAGGCCGGTGCCGGTGCCCTGGGTGGCGTTGAGCCCGGTGGAGGCGCCGAGGGAGAGCGTGGGCCAGTAGTTCGCCTTTGCCGCCGACACGGACGCGCGGGCGGCGCGGGCGCTCGCCAGCGCCTGCTGCACCTGCGGCGACTGCTGCACGGCGTCGGCCCGGAGGGTGGTCGTGTCGATCATGGGGAGGTGGTAGAAGGTCGAATCGTCGGCGGCCGACACCCGGCCGCTGCGCCCGATCAGATGCGCCAGCCCCGCCTCGGCTCCCGCCAGATCGCTGCGGGCGGATGCCAGGTTGACCTGCGCCGTTCCCAGATTCACCCGCGAGGTCAGCGTGTCGGCCCGGGTGGCCGTACCCACCTGCAATTTCGCGATGGAGGCTCGCAACTGCTCTTCTGCTTCCCGAACGCTGGACTCCCGGACGCTCACGAGCTGCGCGGCCGACAGGGCGTCGAAGAACTGGTTGGTCGTGGTGAGTCGTTGCTGAAACCGGGCGTTCAACAGCCCCGAGCTCGCCGCTTCGGTGGTTGCCCGCGCCGCCCGGGTCTGAGCCCGGCGCTGAAAGCCAGTAAACAGGTCCACCGAGGACGAAAGCGTGGTGCCCACGCTGTTGGTCCAGCTGCGACCCACGATTTGATTGGTGGTGGGATCGACCCGCGTCCGGAGCCCGCTGTAAGACTCCGAGCCGGCGCCGGAGAGCGCAAGGCTCGGCAGGTAGGCGCCTTTCGCGCTGCGGAGCTCGGCGTTGGCGGTCTGCACCTGGCCCCGGGCCTGCACCACGCCGGGCTGCACCCGCTCGGCCAGCTGGATCGCCTCCTCGAGGGTGACGCTGGGCGACTGCGCCACCGCAGACGGGGCGAGACTCAGAACCAGGCCGGTCGCCACGATCAGGCTACCGCGCCGCATCGGCGGGAAGGCCGGCGGGTGCATCCGTCACGTGGTAAGGCATTCGTATTACGCTACCTCGATCGCAAGTTTGAGAGCCGGGAGAGCATGCCTCGGTTCGCTTACGCGCGAGCCAACCCGGGTGTTGAAACTCCTGTTTGACGCGTTCCCCGGGGCTTGATAGACTCCACCCTCCCCGTTGTCCATCCTCGAACTGTCGAGCCACGCTTCGAATGCAGCCGGTCCAGATCGCCGACCTCAGCCATCATGTGGGCGCCACCGTCACCGTCCAGGGGTGGGTGATCACCACCCGCTCCAGCGGGAAAATAGCCTTCCTGGTTCTGCGCGACGGCTCTGGATATCTGCAGTGCGTCCTGTCGAAGAAGGACGTTCCTGACCTGGTCTGGCAGACCTTTCTGGCCCTCACGCAGGAGACCAGCGTCGCGGTGACCGGCACCGTACGAGCCGAGGCCCGCTCGCCGGGCGGGTACGAGCTCGGCGCGAGTGATCTTCGGGTGCTGGGCCCGTCGGTGGACTTTCCCATCGGGCCCAAGGAGCATGGGACCCAGTTCCTGTTCGAGCATCGCCATCTCTGGCTCAGGAGCCGAAAACAGGTCGCGATTGCCAAAGTGCGCCATGAGGTGGAGCAGTCGGTGCGGGACTTCTTCTACGATCGCGGCTTCGTCCTGGTGGACACGCCGATCCTGACGGGGTCGATCGGCGAGGAAGCGGGCAACCTGTTCGCGACCGACTACTTCGATCTGGGGAAGGCCTATCTCGCCCAGACCGGCCAGCTCTACGTCGAAGCCGCCGCGGCGGCCCTGGGCAAGGTGTATTGCTTTGGTCCGACGTTCCGGGCCGAGAAATCGAAGACCCGGCGCCATCTCACCGAGTTCTGGATGGTCGAGCCCGAGGTCGCGTTCAACGATTCCGACGCCAACATGCGGCTCCAGGAGGAGTTCGTCTCGTATCTCGTGGGGCGGGCGCTCGACCGGCGGAAGGAAGAGCTCAAGGAGCTGGAGCGCGACACGGCGCCACTCGAGCAGGTGGTCCCGCCGTTCCCCCGCATCTCGTACACCGATGCCGTGGCCCGGCTCAGCACGCTGGGCTCGGACATGCAGTGGGGCGGGGATCTGGGCGGTGATGACGAAACCACGCTGGCCAAGGAGTACGACCGGCCGATTTTCGTCTACAACTACCCCAAGCAGGTCAAAGCCTTCTATATGAAGGAGAACCCGGACGATCCGCGGACCGTGCTCAACGACGACTGCCTCGCGCCGGAGGGGTATGGCGAGATCATCGGTGGCTCCCAGCGAGAGGATGACTACGACCGGCTGCTCACCCGGATCCGGGAGCAGCATCTCGACCCCGAGGTCTATCGCTGGTACCTGGATCTCCGGAAGTACGGTACGTTCGTGCACTCGGGCTTCGGGCTAGGTATCGAGCGGACGGTCGCCTGGATCTGCGGGATCCCCCATATCCGGGAAGCGATCGCGTTCCCGAGGCAGATCCATCGGCTGTACCCCTGAACTGCGGGTAAGAGATAAGAGGTGAGAGGTGAGAGGTAAGAGGGGCGGCGCGGCGCGTCGGCGCTCCCTCTCACTTCTCACCTCTTACCTCCTACCAGCCTTCGGGGCCTTCCCGCCGCCCCCGCTGGGGCGTTAGCTTGATCTGTCCCATACCCTTAACCTCGGAACCCGTGTCGGACCTCTCCGACCGCCTTGCGGCTGCCCTCGCCGACCGCTACGCGATCGAGCGCGAGCTCGGCCGCGGCGGCATGGCCACGGTCTTTCTGGCGCGGGACCTCCGCCATCGGAGGTCTGTCGCCATCAAGGTCTTGCATCCCGAGCTCGCCGCCGCGCTTGGACCGGAGCGATTTCTTCGCGAGATCGAGACGGTCGCCGGGCTGCAGCACCCGCACATCCTGCCGCTGCACGATTCGGGTGGTGCGGTGGGCCTGCTCTGGTACGCCATGCCCTACGTGCAGGGCGAGTCGCTGCGGAGCCGGCTCACGCGGGAGAAGCAATTACCCGTCGAGGACGCGCTCGACATCGCGATCGCGGTGGCTGCGGCTCTCGCCTACGCCCACGAGCGCGGGGTGATCCACCGGGACATCAAGCCGGAAAACATCCTGCTCGAGGGTGACGAGGCGGTCGTCGCCGACTTCGGGATCGCCCGGGCGGTGGACTCGGCCGCCGGCACCAAGCTCACCGAGACTGGCATGGCCGTCGGGACGGTCACGTACATGAGCCCGGAGCAGGCGGCGGGCGAGCGCGAGCTCGACGGCAGGAGCGACGTCTACAGCCTGGGATGCGTGCTCTACGAGATGCTCGCCGGCGAGCCGCCGTTTACCGGCCCCACGGTGCAGGCGGTATTTGCCAAGCGGTTCTCCGAGCCGATCGCCCCCATCAGCCGGGTCCGGCCGAGCGTGCCGCCTGCGGCCGAGCTGGTAGTCATGAAGGCCCTGGCGTCGGTGCCGGCAGATCGGTGGCCTTCCGCCCGTCTGCTGCGGCAGGAGTTGGCAGCTCTCCGCCGTGCCCCAACCGACGGGACCCGAATCACGCCGATGCCGGTACCCTCGTCGCGACTCACGCCCTCGGTACCCAGCGCTCCCGAGCGCCGGCGGCCCAATCGCCTCCTGTTCACGATTGCAGCCGCGGGTGTCGTCCTCATCGCCGGTCTCGGCGTCACCCGCTATGCCCTCGGCCGGCGTTCGGCAGCCGTCGCCGCGGGCCCGAAGATGGTCGCGGTGCTCCCCTTCAAGAACATGGGCGCGCCCGAGGACCAATACTTCAGCGACGGCCTCACGGAAGAGATCACCAGCCGCCTGGCTGCCGTGGCGGGTCTGGGTGTCATCTCGCGCACCAGCGCCGACCAATATCGAAACACCACCAAGGCGCTGCGGCAGATCGGGCAGGAACTGGGAGCTGGATACGTGCTGGAGGGCAGCGTCCGCTGGGAGAAGGCGGGCGGCAAGAGTCGGATCCGGGTGACCCCGCAGCTTATCCAGGTGGCGGACGACCGGCATCTCTGGGCCGATCGCTACGACGCCGACCTTGCCGACGTGTTCCAGATCCAGGGCCAGATCGCGGAGCAGGTGACCAGCGCCCTCAACGTGGCGCTGGCCGAGCCGGAGCGGCGGGCCCTGGCGGCCAAGCCGACCGCAAACCTCGGA
>DASQPE010000238.1:0-14031 GCA_035644115.1 Gemmatimonadales bacterium | reverse complement strand
TGCTCGGCGGACGGCGCCGGTCCGGCGGAGCCCGATGCAGCCTGGCCGCCGCCGCAGGCGGCCAGCACGAGCGGCGCGGCGAAGATGGTGCGAGGATTCACGGGATGCTCACGGGACAAAGGACGGAGTGCGAACATAACCGGCGGGGAACGGGCGAGCAATGACAGGCGTGGACCTGCGGCTGTACGTGAACATCGACCATGTGGCAACGCTGCGTGAGGCCCGCAAGACCGACGAGCCGGACCCGGTCGCCGCGGCGCGCTGCTGCGAGAACGCCGGCGCCGACGGCATCACCGTGCACCTGCGCGAGGATCGCCGGCACATCCAGGATCACGACGTCGAGCGACTCCGCGCCACCGCGCGCACGCCACTCAATCTCGAGCTCGCGACCAGCGACGAGATCGTTGCCTTCGCCTGCCGGCTCCGCCCCTATCAGGCCACGCTGGTGCCCGAGCGCCGGGAGGAAGTAACCACCGAGGGCGGGCTCGACCTGGACCGGCAGAGCCACCGGCTGCGGGAGACCATCGAACGGCTGACCGCCTGCGGCTGCCGCGTGAGCCTCTTCATCGACCCCGACTCCGCCGTCATCGAGGCGGCCGCAGCCCTCGGCGTTCCCGCGATCGAGCTCCACACCGGGCGCTATGCCCATGGCTGGCGCCAGAGCAGCCAACCGCTGGAGGAGCTTCGCGCGGCCGCGCGCCACGGCCGGGCGCTCGGCCTCGCGGTGCATGCCGGACACGGTCTGACGTATCTCAATGTGGAGCCCGTGGCCGGTATCCCCGAGATCGAGGAGCTCAACATCGGGCACAGCATCATGAGCCGCGCGATCCTGACCGGCATGACCGAGGCCGTAACCACAATGGGCCGGCTGGTGCGCAGCGCGCGCCGGCCCGCCAATGGAGCCGACTAATGCGCTACCGCTCTCTCCAAGTCGCCGCAGCCCTGCTGGCGGCGGCACTGCCCGCTTGCTCCCATTCGGCACCACCCGACACCGACGCGCCGCCGGCCAAGCAGAGTGTGTTGCGGGTGGTCAATCGGAACTTCTACGACTTCACGGTCTATCTCTCCCGGTTCGGCGATCGGGTCCGGCTCGGCACCGCCACCGGCAATCAGACGAGCACGTTCGAGTTTCCGTCACAGTTCCTGCAAAGCGGAACGGTGCGGTTCGAGGCGCACCCGGTCGGGGGCGCCGGCTCGGCCTTCACTGAGGAGCTGTCGGTGCGCCCGGGTGACGTGGTAAGCGTCGAGATCCGGCCCTAGCCCCGCGCTTGCTCGGCCCTCTGGCCCGGCCTAAACTTCTGACGTCTCCACCTGTCCTTCGCGCAGAGGGCGCCATGACCAACCCGCTCGGGCCGGCCGGCTTCTTCGCGCTGGAGGCCGGAGAGTGCCTCGACCGGCTGGATTCCCTGTTTCGGGCGGCCGGCGGGCCCCCGGCCGAGCACTTCCTGCGGACCGCGCGGGCCCTGCGCGGATCCGCCCTCATGGCCAATCAGCCACCGCTGTCCCGCGCCGCGGCAGGGTTCGAAATGCTCGCGCGCGCGCTCCGCGCGGGCGACCGGACCTGGGATGACGCGGCCCGCGAGCAGGCCGCTCAGGCGGTCGAGGAATTCCGCCTGCTGGTGCGGCGCGTGCCCGACTGGCAGGAAGCGGAGGCGCTGCGGGCCGCGCGGCTGACCGTGCTCCTCGAGTCGATGGCGGGCCGAGGCCCGGCCGAAACCGAGCGGGTGGGCCCCGAGACGCCGGGCTCCCCCGAGATGCAGACCGGCGTGCGCGCCTTCGTCGCCCGCGAGGGCGCGCTCATCGCGAGCGCGCTCGATCGCGCCGCCCGCGCGATCCGCGCCACCCCGGATGACCGCGAGCCGCTCTACATGGTGCTGCGCCGAATGCAGTCGCTGCAGGGGCTGGCGGAGCTCCCGGAGCTGCCCCCGCTGCCCGATATCCTCGACGGCATCGAGCTCGCCGTCGGCGATCTCTCCCGGCTGCATGCCCCACCGCCCGGGGTGGACCAGGTGCTGGAAGCGGGCGCCCGGGCCCTCTCGCGGGTCGCCCGCGACATCGCCGACCGCGGCACCCCCGACGCCGATGCCGAAGAGCCCCGGCACTTCACCGCTCTCCTGCTGGAAGCCTTCGCGGTCGAGCGTGACGTGGTCGCGATCGAGTCGCTCTATCGGGCCGGCGATGCCGAACCGGCTCAGCGCCCCCGCTCGGTCCCCCGGTTCGCCCCGCCGGCTCCGCCCGGCTCGCTCGAGCTGGTGAGCCTGGGCGAACACCTGGTGCAAACCGCAGGGCGGCTGGGGGACGCACGCTCAGTTACCGAGCTCGACCTCCGACTGTATCGCCTGGTGGGGACCTTGCGGGCAGCCGCGGCGCCGGACGCCGACCCGGTGGCCCAGGCGCTGGGCGCCTTGGCACGGGCGGCTCGCGAGAGCGTGGCCAGCGGGAGTGCGCGCGCCGAGCGGGAGGCCTTCGCCGGCGCTCTGCGCGAAACCGGCGATCTGCTGCGGGGCGCTCCCGGGCTCGAACGCGAGCAGCTTGCGAGCGAGATCACCCGAGCGGCTCGCCGGCTGGACGACTTGCGGATAGCGGTGGTCCCCATCGAATCGCTGGCGTTCGACGGCGAGCCGGTGAGGGTAGATGGGAGCGCACCCGCCCCCGCGCCCGTAGAGCCGGTCGCGCGGGGGCGGCTGGAGACCGCATTCGCCGGCTACGGGCGGCTCCGGCAGGAGCGGCCGGCGCCGGCGCCATCATTGGACGCGCTGCTGGGCCGCTCGATGCCGCCGATCGAAGAGGCACCTGCCCCGGCCGTGGCGATCGAGACCCTTTGCTACCGCGGCCGCGGCGCGCTCGAGCGGGCGGCGGAGGTCCGCCAGGCCATCCAGGCCCGGCTCACGTCGGACGTCGCAGTGACGGAGCTCCGCCCGCTGCTCGAAGAACTCCTCGACCTCGTACCGCTCGCGCTTGCCGACCCCGACTGAACGCTCGCGGATCTGGCCGTCGCTGGTCGGCGTCGCCATTTCCGTCGGGCTCCTCGTATTCATCCTGCGTCACGTGGACCTGGGCCAGGTGCGCCGCGACCTCGCGTCGGCGCACCTGCTGCCGCTCGCGCTGGCGGTGCTGGTCGCGACCTTGACCTTTCCCATCCGCGCGGTGCGGTGGCGGATCCTGCTGCGGACCGCCGGCGGAGATCCGCTGCCGCTGGCGGGGGCGTGGCACGCGACCGCCATCGGCTTCATGGCCAACAACGTGCTCCCCTTCCGGGCGGGCGAGCTGATCCGGCCCTTCGCGATCACCCGCTTGGGCGGGGCCCGATTCACGTCCGCGCTCTCCTCGATCGCGGTCGAGCGCATCTTCGACGGGCTCACGATCACCGCCCTGCTCACCTTCGCGTTGCTTAGTCCCGGGCTCGCGACCGGGGTAGCAGTGGGCCCGGTGTCGGTAGGGCACCTCGCCGTCGTCGCGGGCGGAGTCTCGGGCGGCGCGCTGGTGGTCGCGCTCGCGGTAGTCGCCTGGCCGCTGGCGGCCGAACGCGCGGTGCGGGCGGTCATACCAGCCCCCCATCTCGCCGATCGTATCGTCGGGCTCATCGAGGGAATCAGACAGGGCCTCGCCGCGCTGAACTCGCCCACCCGGATCGGCGGCGTAGTGCTCTGGTCGGTGGTGCTCTGGCTGGTCAACGCGTTGTCGTTCTACATCGCGTTTGCCGCCTTCGGCATCCAGGTGAGCTTCGTCGGCGCCCTGCTGGTCCAGGGCCTGGTCTCGTTCGGCGTCTCGGTTCCCTCTACGCCGGGCTACGTCGGGCCGTTCGAGGCGGCGATCGTGGCCGCGCTCGCGCTCTACGGCGTGGGCGAGAGCCGGGCCTTCTCCTACGCGATCGCGTATCACGCCACCACCTTCGTGCCCATCACCCTGCTCGGCCTGTGGTCGGTGGCGAGCACTCCGATCCGTCTGGGAGACCTGCGCCGCCGGCCCACGCCGATCGAGCCCAACCAACCGCCATGAGCGTGGTCGCAATCGCCTGTCACGCCAAGCTGAACTTGTGGCTGCGGGTGCTCGCGCGTGAAGACGACGGTTATCACGGCATCGAGACGCTGTTCTGCCTCATCGACCTGGCCGACCGGTTGGTGGTGGAACGGCGTGACGGGCGCGGCGTGACACTCGAGAGCGCCGGTGCCGAGGTTGGTCCGCCGGAGGCGAACCTTGCGGTGCGCGCCGCGCAGCTGGTGCTGGAGGCGACCGGCCATCGGTTCGGCGTGCACTTGCGGCTGGAGAAGCGCATACCCGTGCGCGCCGGCCTGGGAGGCGGGTCGTCCGATGGAGCGGGTGCGCTGGTCGCGGTGAATCGGCTGGCCGGTAACGCCGTTCCCCGCCATGAGCTCCTGCAGTTTGCCGCTCGGCTCGGCAGCGATGTGCCGTTCCTGCTGACCGGGGCGCCGCTGGCACTGGCCTGGGGCCGGGGCGAACGGCTGCTTCGATTGCCGCCGCTCCCTGCCGCCGGCGCACTGCTGGTCACGCCGCCGGTCGAGGTGAGCACGCCCGAGGCGTATCGCTGGGTGGACGAGGCTCGGCAGGGGGCTGGACGGCGCGGCGCTGTGGCCCTGGACGGCGAATCGCTCGCGACCTGGGGCGATATCGGGCGCATGGCCGGAAATGACTTCGAGTCACCGGTATTCGCGCGGCACCCGGTCGTCCGGCAAGCGTTCGAGGCCCTGGTAACCACGCGGCCGCTGGTCTGCCGGATGAGCGGCTCCGGTTCGACCCTTTTCGCCGTCTACCGCTCGGTCCGCGACCGGGACGACGCGGCGCTGATGCTGGGGCGAAAGCACGGGACGGTAACCCCCGTGACGACGCTGGCGAGCCCGGCCCCTGGTCCGGAGCAGCCGGCCGGCGACGGCACGTAACGTAGTTCACGATACCTCCCGGGGTACGTCTCCTCGACTCATCCATTACAGGCAGCCCAGGCGTCAGACCTTCTAGCGGTTTCGTCAGTTGGAAGGAGCCCGAGCGTCATCGGCCGAGAGTGCCCGGACCAGCGCTGGGCGCTGCCGCTCCGCTCTCCGCCGACGACCCGATTGTCCGGTGGGGCCACGTATGGTCGTCGGTCGGTGAGCGCTAACGCCCTGGGGCTCGCGATCGTCTGTCGTGAAGGGGCGTATCGAGACGGGCCGCCGTCGCAGGCAACGCCACCAAGTGGCGGTAGAGCCGGTCCGCCACCCACTCGTTACCCAGCTCTCCGTAGTGCCCGCTCGCCCCCCCCGGGCGCGGCGGCGGCGCCTTGTAGAACAGCGAAGCGGTCGAGTCGCGAGGCATGGCCCGAAAATCCTCGACCAGGTCCACGAAGACGAACCCTCGTTGCACTCCCGCCAGCCGGAGCCAGCGACGCCAAGGATCGGAGGCGCTACCGCTCCAATCCCCCGGAGTCGGCAAGAACAACACCACCAGAATGCTTTCCTTGGCGCGGTTCACCCTCGTGAGATCGGCAAACACGCGGTCGGCTACTTGCCACGTAACGCTGTCTACCGCGGCGGAACCAGGCCCACGGCGGCGCCCAAAGCGAGTCTGCAGTAGCTCCCCGAGCTGAGCGATGCGGAGCTGCGCGAGTGCGGGACGCTTCTGGTGAACGAAGGAGACGAGACGGGGTATGCGATAGGACCATGTCGGGACGGGCACGTTCCCTACCCGGAGAGAATCGCCTTCCAATGTCAGCACCGGCTTGGCGTATTCCCCTCCCCCCGAGGTGTAGTTCCGCAGCTGCATACGTCGGAAGTCGTCCTGGATAACAGCGAAGACGTGGAGGTCATGGTCCAGCAGTTGGCCGTCCCGCTTGTACCAGAGGTAGACCTGGTCCACCCCGTACCCGCCCTGCCCCATGTTGACCGTCTCGAGGCGGGGATGCTTGCGTTCGAGGACCGCGCACCAGGCGTGATCGTTGTCGACCTCATAGCCAAGCGTGAACGAGTCGCCCGAGCAGATGAGGCGAACCCGGCCTGGGGGGACGGCGCTGGTGAAGTCGTGGTCGTTACGGAAGCGCTGCGCGTTAGTGCGAAAATAGATCCCGTGACCGTACAGGTCCGGATCGAAGAATCCGCGCCGGTTTACCCACCCGAGCAGCGTATCGTAATCCGTGTGCGCCGCGGGAAGGGGGAGGCGCACCGGCTTTGACAAGTCGCGCGCGAACAGGACGAAACTGCTCGCGCCCTCGATCAGCAGGAGGACGAGGATCGGAATGCCCACCATGGTGATGCCCCCGAAAAGGAGCGACTTCCAGAGGGGCAGCGACCGGTTTGTCATTGGTCCGGTCTGGCGAACACGTCGGATGGCTCTAAGAACCAATACATCGCGACCGGCCGCCCCGCGCTCTTGCGCGGTTTGGGCGTCTTAAGGCCTCCGCGGCCCACCAAAGCACCGGCGATGGTAGCACGGCGGCACAGAGATACGCGACGACGTGAGTCCCGAGGCACTCGCCAGCGCCCACAAGAGGGCGACGACTCATCCAATTCCAACACTCTTCGAGGTTCAAGATTGAGGTCTGGCATTTGAGCGTGAGCTTCTCGCGTTGCGCCTAACAGATCGGGTTCAGCTACGGGCGATCAGCCTCGTGGTTCTGAATGCTACGTTCCTACGCCCTGGCTCAGGCACATCTCGGGTAGAAGTTCGGTTAGGGGACCGGAATCAGGGCCACGCTCCCCTTCCGCCACACCGGCGGCCCACAGCCCTTAAGCCTGGCAGCAGTCCCGGGTTCGAGTGTCACCAGCCAGCGGACCGGCACCGATGTCCGTGTGGCGCACCCGTTCGCAAACACTTCCCTCCGCAGTTCCATGTACGACTGCCAACGCAGGATCTCGGCTGGATTGGTGGGCACGAACTTCCAGTTGGCGAGCGTTGGACGCGGGAGCAAACGCACGAGCCTCATATAATCACGCTCGCCGTCGCGCGCTGGCTCGATGAGAACCACGTCACCAGGTGCCGTATATGCGACAACGGCCGCGAGGAGCTTGCTGCGCTCCGGAAACGCCGCCGCCGCGCTGCGCGCCCAATCCACGTTATTCTTGACGAGAGTCCATGAGAACGAAATGACCACCGCACACAGGACCAGCGCCTTCACTGCCGTCGCGTCTTCCGACAGTTGCTCAAAGAGCAGCGCGACAATCGCGGTCAGGGCGAGCAGCAGCGTCAGCGAGCCGGGCCGAAACAGAAAGAGCTTGCCGAGCAGTTGCGTGTCGCGGTCCAGATACGCCGCGACCAGTGCCGCGAGCACGAATACCAAACCAAAGAGCGCGGCTCGTAAGACCGGCGCGACCGCCGAAGCTCTATCCCGATGTCGGCTCCCGATGGCCCCTAGGGCAAGCAGCAGGGCAAAGGCGTTCACGACGCCCGGCGTCCACTCCCAGAAGTCGCGACGGCTGGTGAACGGCGCGACGTGCCAGGCATTCCGAGTCGCATAGATCTTGTCGGCCAGGTCCGTCCCAGCCGTGCCGGCCCATGCCAGCTGATCCCGGGCGACCAGCCAGGCCAGCGGCAACGTCATGATGCCGTAGAGTGCGACCCCGCGGAGCAGCTCGCGTCGGGATTTCGTCTCGAACCAGTGCCCGACCAGGATCACCAAGGTCCAGAAGCCGCCCACGAGGAAATGCATGTAGGTCGCGGCCGCACCGGCGACTGTCGCCGCAATCCAGCGGCGGCGGAGCGCGAGCCCAAACGCGAAGAACAAGAACGCGTACGCCACCGTCTTCGGTTCGGTGGTGCCGAACAGCCCCTCCCGACCGAACAGCTGCTGGCCGGCACCCAGGAAGACCACAATGACAAGCAGCGCGTCCCACGCCGACAGCCGCAGCGCCGAAAAGAAGTAGGCGAGGCCCGCAGCGTATAGCATTGCCATAAGGATACGACAGACCGCGTGCGCCCAATCATAGCCCAGCAGATGCACGACGGATCCCAACAGGTACAGTGGAAGGAATCGCGCGTGGGATGAATCAAACACTGCAGAAAATTGAGAGAACTGCTCGGGGGCAAACGTGCGATACGCCAGCTGGAAGTAGTTTTCCTCGTTGCCAGTCCATTTTGGGGGCCACGCCTGGAGCAGCAGCAGTACCGCGAGGCAGGCGAACAAGAGCACGGGGTTGCGCGGCCGCTCTATGTGCTGCACCGAACGGTCGACAAAGCCGAACAGCCGGTCGATCATATTGCGGTCCTTGTGCAGGTCAGTTTGCCGCCTGCGGCGGCTCGACGAGGTCCCGGAACCCCACCAGCTCGATCCCCTTCCGCGCGACCAGGGCACGCACCCGAGGGCTGGTCACAGCGGCGAGCTCGTTCTCCCAGTGGTACCGCCAATGGGGGTACGGCGTCTCGGCATCAGCGAGGCCGGGGTGGCACCCGAGCTCCCAGGTGCCACGGCTCGGCAAATGCTCCAGCAACCGTAGCAACTCACGCTCGCCCAGACGACCGGCGTAGAGAAATCCCAGGAAGCCATCGATGGGACTCCGCTGTCGACGTCGGGCGCGGCGACCCAGCGCGTTCATTATCAATGCCAGGGCAACCCGTCCGGGCGGCGTGTGGCGGACCTGCCGCAGCACCCGCGGCTCATGGCCCAGGCGAATCGCGGGAATCCCGAACTCGCGGCTCAGCTCGTTGACGACATCAAGCACGCCGGGCAGCAGATGCAAGTGTTGATGGCTGTCCAGGTGGCTGGGCGAGAGCCCGGCGCCCAGAACCCTCCGGCACTGCTCGGCAAGCTCCCGTCGTACGTCGCCAAGGTCGATCCGACCTGCGAGGTAGCGCAGCACGAACCGGTCAGCGTGGCGCAGAAACCGGCCTTCGGGACCGACTAGTGATGGGATCTCGTGACCTGGAAGAAGCGGCCTCTCCTCGACCAGCGTGAGGTGGATGCCGACATCGAGCGCGGGGGCCCCCCGCGCGAGGTGCGCCGCATGATCAAACGCCCGCCCCACCGCCATAATGGAGGCCGAGGTGAGAATGCCGCGGCGATGCGCCTCGAGGACGCCATCGTTAACCCGCGTAGTCAGACCGAAGTCGTCTGCGTTGACGATCAGCCAGGCTGCCATTTGGTCGCCGAGGAGCGATGTTGTCTTGCGATCGTTCTGGCAGAGCCACCTCAGCGTCCAGCCGAGCCGACCGAACGAGACGGGCTCGGGGGAACGAACTGATCTGCTGGGAGCCCAACCGTCTCGCTGACGATGAACCGTGGCCGTTGGCGCACCTGCTCCAGCACGCGGGCAAGGTATTCACCCAGGATCCCGATCAGAATGAACAGGACGCCGGAGAGCAGCCCCTGCAGCGCCACGATGGTAGCCCACCCCGGCACCGCGTCGTGAGCCACGTACTTCGCCCACAGGGCATTGATCAGTGCGCCGAAAGAGACCACGCTGGTAACAAGGCCGATCACAATCCCTGCACGCAGCGGCACGGTCGAAAAGGACGTGATGCCGTGCCAGGCCAGCCGAAGCATACGGCGAACCGTGTACTTGCTCGTGCCAGCGTAGCGACGCGCCGCCGCAAAGCTCACCTTTGCGCTAGGATAGCCGACCCACTCCACGACCCCTCGTAGAAAGAGCCCAGCCTCCGTGAACTGAACCAGCTGGTCGACCACCTGGCGATCGAGCAGCCGGAAGTCGGCCATCCCGGGCGAGAGCTTCACGCCGCTCAGGAAGGAGAACACTCGGTAAAATGCCGCCGAGGCGACCCGTTTGAGCCAGGGGGCCTCTCGCGGATCGACCCGGACGGTGTGCACGATCCGCGCGCCGCGCCGCCACTCCTCAAGAAGGCGCGGGAGGACCGATGGCGGATGCTGCAGGTCGGCGTCCATGCTGATCACCGCATCGCCTCGGGCATGGGTGAGGCCAGCCAAGAGTGCGTACTGATGCCCGAAGTTGCGGGAGAGGCGCAAGCCGTGGACCCGGGCATCGACCTTCCGAAGGGCGATGACTCGCTCCCACGTGGCGTCGACGCTCCCATCGTCCACGATTATCAGCTCCCAGGCCACCTTCTCACCCGCCAGCGCCAGCGCAATCTCCTCATGGAGGCGAGAGAGGTTGTCGACCTCGCAAAAAGCGGGCGTGACGATCGAAAGCAGCGGGCGCGGCCCGGAAGTCTCCGAGGGTGATTCGACCTCGGGATTTCGAACGCCCGCGTCGACGGCTTCTCGCGTGACGGTCATGGGCTACTCGACCAGGGGTTCATAAAACAATAACCGGGGAGGTGCTTCGTCGGACGGGAAGGCCGCACGACGGCGTTCTTCAAATCCTACGGTGGCAGGCTGAATGTAATGATTCAGAGCACGTCGCCCGCGCCGTGGCGAGTAAAGCCTGATCTCTAGACAGCGACGCCAAGGAGCTTGCACGGTAGGGGAGCGGAGAGGCGTCCTGGTAGTCGACGCCAAAGCGAACGTTATGCATATACCGGGCCGCAGCTCCCCTGCCTTCAATCCCTCAGGACCGGGCGGCCACAGCGAAGACAGCCCGCTGTCCTCCGACATACCTGGGCCCTCCTTCTCTAGCGGTCCCCTGGTCTGCGCGCCATAGGGCGTTTCAGAACGACGGACCGCTCGACAACGGCAACGGCAAGGGTCATCTTTCCCACCCAGTCAGGTGTTCCCTCCGAATGGCACCCTCGGGCAAGCGGTTTCTGCTTATCACCCGCAAGCAAGGGTCGGAGCTATGCAGCTACTGAGCGCATGATTCCTGCCGTCCCCCGACTCTGACCGGAGCCTCCGTGTCGGACACCCACCAACCGAAGATCGATCTGTCGATCGTGATGCCTTGCCTGAACGAGTCGGACACCATCGGGGCGTGCATCACGAAGGCGAAGGCCGCGCTGGCGACGCTCGATGTCACCGCCGAGATCGTGATCGCGGACAACGGCAGTTCCGACGGCTCGTGCGAGATCGCCCGCGGGCTAGGGGCGCGCGTGGTTGCGGTGAGCGAGCGCGGCTACGGCAGCGCGCTCATGGGCGGCATTGCGGCGGCTCGCGGGCGCTGGATCATAATGGCCGATGCGGACGACAGCTACGATTTCGGCGAGGTCCCAAAGTTCGTCCCCCGGCTGAACGAGGGCTTCGAGCTGGTGCAGGGTTGTCGTCTCCCCAGTGGCGGCGGACGCATCCTCCCGGGCGCGATGCCTGCGCTCCATCGCTGGTGGGGCAATCCGATGTTCTCCGCGATCGCGCGGCGTTGGTTCGGGGTGCCCATCCACGACATCTACTGCGGGATGCGTGGGTTCACGAGAGAGTTATACCAGCGGATCGATTTGCGATGCACGGGCATGGAGTTCGCCACTGAGATGGTCATCAAGGCGGCGCTGTTCAACGCATCGATCGCCGAGGTGCCGATCACGCTGCACCCCGACGGTCGCAAGAAACACGCACCGCACCTTCGAACGTTCCGCGACGGTTGGCGGACGTTACGCTTCTTTCTGCTGTGCACCCCCCGCTGGCTCTATCTCGTGCCCGGCATCATGCTGATGCTTGCGGGCCTATTGGGCTACGCCATCGCCATGCCAGGCTTGCGAATCGGAGGGGTTCACTTCGACGTGCACACGCTGCTGTTCGCCAGCCTGGGCCTGATTGTGGGCTTCCAGGCGGTCGTGTTCGGTTTTCTGGCCCGGATGTTTGCCACCACAAACGGACTGCTCCCCAAGGATCCCACGCTCGAGCGGCTCTACGGGTACGTCGACCTCGAGCGTGGGCTGCTCGGGGGCGCCACCCTGTTAGCCGCGGGCGCGACATTGCTCGCCGGCGCGGTCATCAAGTGGTGGGAAACGGGTTTCGGCCCGCTGGACTATCCGCAGACCATGCGCTGGGTGATCCCCGGTGCAACGGCGGTAACCATCGGCTGCCAGACCGTCTTGGCGAGCTTCTTCGCCAGCATGCTCGGTCTCCAGCGCCGATGAGCCTGGTCGCGATCCTACACCAACGTTTTGCCCAGACCTCGCGCCGCAAGGCGCTGGCAGCCGCCGTCGCCGGGCTGTTGCCCGACGGTGCGCGGACGCTCGACCTAGGCTGCGGCGACGGCACGCTCGCCGAGCTGGTTCTCGAAGCCCGGCCGGACGTGCGGATCGTCGGTGCCGATCCGGTGGCTCGCAGCTGCCGCCTGACCTTTGCCCGTTGCGACGGGGCCCGGTTACCCTTCAGCTCCTTTGAATTCGATGCCGTTCTGCTGATCGACGTCGTGCATCACGCCTCTTGCCCGCGCGATCTCCTGCGCGAGGCCGGCCGCGTCGCGCGATCGTTGGTGGTGATCAAGGATCACCTCGCCGACCGGCTTGGTTCGCGTCCGCTGCTCGGCATCATGGACTCGGTCGGCAACGCCCGATTCGGGGTTTCCCTCCCGCGCAATTACTGGCGCAAGCGTGAGTGGCACGCCGCCTTCGACGACCTGGGCTGGACGGTGACTGCGTGGAATGAGCAGCTGGGCCTCTACGGGAGAGCCTTGCGGCCAGTATTTGAGCACGGACTCCATTTCCTCGCCACGCTGCGGCCGCGCCCATCGATCGCCTAGTCTCTCTGGTCCGCCCCCCGGTTGGGCCGTTGCGCTCCGTTCTGGGGCCATGGTCATCTTGTACAACCGGAACCACGGATTGGTGAAGATCAGGTTTAACCGGGCTTGGTTTCGCTCGATGAACGCATCGAATTGATCGGGCCTGCGACCGTTCATCCCGTAGTTCAGGGGACCCTGAAGCACGTAGGTCGCCCCGATCTGCCGCGCGTACCGCCACAGCGCCGCATCGCTAAAGGGCGAGGGCCAGATCGCCGCCCGCCGGCCGGTGAACAGGGCGATGATGGTGGGCTTCCGGGTCAGCACGACCGCATCCGCCGGCAGCGTTGCTTTCATCACGTTGAAGACTTGGCGGCTGCGGGCGTTGGTTACCGAGAATGGTATAGGGCCGAAGTCGGCTCGGCTGTATTGCGCCAAGTGGAGCCCCCACAAACCGCCGACCAGAAGCGCAGGCAGGGCGATTCGCCACGCCGTTCCGGCGCGCGCGCCCAGCTCGTACGCTCCGGCAAACGCGTAGAACAGCATCAACGGCCACACCGGGAGCGAGTACCGCGAGACCTCGATCTGAAAGGGGTAAATCAGCAGCACAACCCAATAGAGAACAAAGAATACCTCGAACACCGTGAGCCGGACCCGCAACCGAGCGACGAATCCCGCAACCATCAGCGTCAGGAAGGCGAACGTGAGCACGTGTCTGAGCCCCGGGCCACGTATGCTCCATGCGCCGAGCAGATCCCAGACTGCGGTGCGGTAGTTCCGCAACCCGCCTACCAGGGGTGTGCCGCCTCCCTCGGCGAACTGGTTGACGTAGGTCCCCGCGTCGTAGGGTAAAGCCAGCCGCGCGAGACCGATCAGCAGCACCGCGCTGAGAACGACCAGGCTCCCGGAGTTGACGAGCTTTCTCGTGGCGTGCCAATACACGAGCAGGATCGTCGGGAGCAGAACGAAACCGATGGATCGCGTCAGGCAGGCGAGTGCGAGCCCGACTGAAGACGCAACTATCGCCGCCCACTTCCGGTTCAGCGGCTGCTCGGCGACGCCGTCGACCAGGGCGAGCGTCGCGTAGCAGAAGAGCATGAAGGGGAGCTCGGAAAAGACCGTGTCCTTGAAATCCCAGATCCATGGGTGAAACCCGAGCATAGCGACCAGAGCCAACCCGAGCGGTACCGGCAGGCGACACGTGGCGGTGCGTGCGAACACGAGCAGGAAGAGAGCAAACGAGAACACGCCGACCAACTTCATCCGCTGGAGGTCCAGCCCGGCCAGTCGGTAAACCGGCGCGAGAAGCAGGGGCAATCCCGGGGGATATGCGGCCGGATGTATCCAGTTCTGCGGGTTGAAAATGTACCCGGTCGCACCGTAGGGTCGTCCAGCTACGATGTTCTCGGCATGCATGATGTAGAGCGCGTAATCCCCGTCCCAGTTGTGACCCTTGCGCAACGTGCCGACCAAGAACACCGCGACTCCCGCGGCCAAAGCCACGCTCAGGACGGCCGCCGCGCGTCTGGACGGCTGACCGTTGTTG
>DASQPE010000237.1:0-17374 GCA_035644115.1 Gemmatimonadales bacterium | reverse complement strand
CCCCCACCGGACCCGCTCGCCCCGTATCCGGCGCGCGTCTCGCTCGGCACGCCCCAGCAAGCCATCCGGGTCACGCCCGGCGGCGGCCGCCGCAATAGCGCTCCGCGCCCGTAAATCCAACATCGTGATTCGAGCCATCTGGTTCTGCAATTGGAGGGAGCGCCGGAGCGCCGGCCATCGATCGGTAATGCGCTCCCACGCGGCCACCCCGGCGCCGCGATACAGCGAGATATTGATCTGGGTGAACAGCACTGCCACGTGTTGGATGTGGAACCCTTTGTAGGGCCAGAGCGCCTGGGCCTCCTCGACATCCCGCTCCGCGGTGTCCGGCTCTCCGCCGGCAAGGCGAAGCTGGGGGAGCACCACGGCGGCCAGGTTGGTCGCCGCGAAGAGGTCGCCCCGCGCGCGCGCGTCGCTCAAGTAGATCGGCCCGCGACGGGTCAGCTCGGATATCTCGCCACAATGAACCAACGACCAGGCGGCCATCGTCCGGGTCATGTCCAACTCCCACCAGACGCCGGTACACTGGTCCCGGAAGATCCGCTCCGCCTCCTCGCTGTGCCCCAGCGCATCGCGCAGCCGCAGCTGGAAGAACGCGACCCAGCCCGCAGCCAGGCGCAACATCCCGGCGGCATGGGGGTCGTCGGCCCGCGCCGCCAGCTGACCGGCGGCCTCGAGGAGCGCTGCACACCGCTCCGCTGCCCGCCAGCCCCGGGCCCCGGTGAGCACCGCTTCCCACGCCAGTGATTGGGTCAACCGACGAGGCTCCCCGGTTCGAAGCGCAAGCAAGAGGCCCTGGGTCTGCAGCGAGGCGACGCCGACCACGTCGAAGCCCGACAGACCGGCGCTCACCGACCAGAGCAGGTCGAGGCGCAGAAGGTCGACTCGCCGGACCTCGGCGGGCTGCCGTGGCCGGAAGCGCAAACCGCGCAGACCAAGCCACGCCCGACGCCACAGCAGCGAAGCCAGGATCTCGCCGGTGTGGGATGGCATGCGCAGGCCCAGTTCGCGCATCAGGTCGCGAAAGATCGCGCGCCCCTCGTCCACGTGGCCGCTGATGCAGAACTGGGTGGCCGCCATCCGGCGCAGCTCCAGACGGGTATCGCCGCCCTGCGTGGCACCGGCTTGCCGATAGGCCTGCGCCGCTTCGTAGCCCCGCCCGGCATTCGCCAGCGCATCACCCAGCCGAACCTGCAGCGGGCTCATGCTCTCAGCCGAATCAGAGCGGAGTCGGAGCGCCGCCCGGTACAGTCGGGCCGCGCGGTCGAATGCCAAGGCTCGTGCCGCCGCGTCGGCCGCCCGGATGTAATGCGCGCCGGCCCGCTCCGGCTCGCCGGCCTGCTCGAAGTGGGAGGCAATCGTCTCCGGATCCGTGTGACCGGTCGCCTCGAACGTGACGGCGAGGCGGCGATGGCGATCGATGAGCGCTGCCGGATCCAGGCGACTGGTGATCGCCTCACGCACCCGATCATGGTAGGTCTCGATCTCGTCTTCCAGGCGGGGCCCGGTGCTGCGCACGAAGTGGGCGGATCGGAGCAGTAGAAACGGATCCGCGGCGTACTGGTGCAGGTCGGCAGCGGCGTAGGCGCTGCGGGCCTGCAGCGGCCGGCCCGCCACGGCCACGATCTCGAGAAACCGCCGCGCGTCCGGCGTGAGCTGCTCCACGCGGTCCCAAATCAGCCCGTCGAGGTCCACGTCGGCCGTCCCGCGGACCTCCTCCGCGGAGCTTGCCCGCGATCGCAGATGGTGACTGAGCTCGTAGATGAAAAAGGGGCTCCCTTGGGCCTGGGCCGCGATCCGCGCGACGTGCGCCGCGGCCAGGGGATCGCCGGGCAGCAGGGCCCGGGCGAGGTCCCGGGCCGCTTCGGCCGGGAGGGGATCTACTGGGACATCCCGCCAAAGGGGAGACCGATGACGGGCGGCCCCTTCCCGCAGGGCCCTCAGGCATGGGCTGCTGTCCGCGTATTCGCGCCGATAACACACGATAAGGAGCAATCGGGGCGCATCCGGAGCGTACAGGAGCTCCGTCAGGAGGGCGGCGCTGTCCGCATCGCCCCAGTGGAGATCATCGATGTACACCACCAGCCGATGGCGATCGCCGATGCGCGCCAGCAGCTCGCTCAGCGACACGAAGGCACGCCGGCGGAACTCCTGGGGGTCGAGCGTCTCCAGCTCGAGGGGCGGTGCCTCGCGGATCGCCTCGACCTGCAGCAGGGCTGGAAAGATGTGCGCCAGGGCCGCGATGTGCCGGGGCAATACCTGTTCGACCTCGAGGCGCGGCAAGCGGGCCAGATAGCGCGTGAGGTCGTCAACCAGGCTGTCGAGTGCTTTGTACGGAACCGACTCCTGCTCGTAGCAGCGCCCGGTGAGCAGCACGATCTCGGTGGTTCGGGTCAGGTCGCCCAGGAAGCGTTGCACCAGGACGCTCTTCCCGGCGCCCGACGCACCGTGCACGCTCACCGCGACCGATCCGGTCTGCCTCAGCGCCTGAAAGGCCTCGTGGAGCGCGGCGAGGTGTGGCTCCCGCCCGACGAGCGGGATCGCGCGGGTACCGGTGGCATATCCGCCGGTGGGGATCGGCGTTGGCGAATGGCTCCCCAGTCGCTCGAGCAGGTCCGTGCCGCACGGCCGCTGGCTCGGATCTCGCCGGAGCAACTCCACACACACGGCGTTGAGGTCTTCGGGGATGTCTGGTGTCGAGGCGACCGGCGGCGCAGGAGCATCCTGCAGTTTGCCCACCAGCAACTGCGTGGGTGTCCCGGGAAAGGGCGGCTGGCCCGTCAACGCCTCGTAGAGCATGACCCCGACGGCATACCAGTCGCTCGCCGGTGTGACCAGCTCACCGGCCCACTGCTCCGGCGCCATGTAGGCGATGGTTCCCCCCACCTGCTCCGCCGGCCCCCGGCCGGCCTCCGGGCCCAACACCAGCCCAAAGTCGAGGATGGTAACTCGTCCGTCCGGCCGCACCAGGACATTGGAGGGCTTGAGGTCCCGGTGCACGCACCCGGTCGCGTGGAACGCGTTCACGCCTTCGGCCAGTTGGCGAAACGTCCGTCGCACCTGCTCGAAGTGGGCCCAGCGGATGTCGGGGTCGGTCGCGGGGGCGCGGTCCGGAGCGCCGGTCTCCCCGGGTCGCAGATAGTGAAGCAGCTCGCTGCCGGTGACCAACTCCATGGTGAAAAACCATTGCGCGCCGTCTGAGATCAATTCGTAGAGCGAGACGAGGTTCGGATGGACCAGGGCCCCGACCGTACGGAATTCCTGCTTGAAGCGAAAGAGCGCCGCGGCATTCACCCGGGGCAGCAGCTTGAGCGCTACCCGGACGTCACGCTCGCGATCGTGGACTTCGTAGACGACGCCCATGCCACCGGCCCCGAGGCGGCGCACGACCGCGAATCGGCTGGTGCCCTGGAAGCTGTCCGCGGGCTCGATCACCATAGCCCGGCTCGGGCCTTAGTGAGCCGCAACCGCAGCGTGGTCGAATTCCACGATCAGCCTCTTGGGAAACGAGCCCTCGAGCTGGAGGGTGCCATCCACTCCGGCCGCGCGCTGCAACCCGGGGCGCCGCAGGAGCGCGCTCGCGATTCGTGGGATCATGACCTCGTTGATGTGCTGGCCGAAGCAGGTGTGAAGGCCGTAGCCGAAATGCATGTAGTCCTGCGGGCGCCGGTCAAGCCGGAACTGGTCGGGCCGCTCGATCCGGTCACCATCCAACATCGCCGACTGCAGCGCCGCCAGCACCGTGGCGCCCGCGGGAATGGTCGTCGCCCGCCAGGTGCCCCGCGCGACCGTGTAGTCTTCGGCCGCCGTGCGAAACACACCAGCGGTCAATGCATTGAAGCGGATCGCCTCGAAGACATACTGTCGCACTCGATCCAGATCGTTCCGGGTGGCCGCCTTTTTAGCCTCCTCCAGCTCCGGACGGCGCAGCAACTCGTCGATGGCGCGGGCGATCAGGGCCGCAGTCGTCGGGATGGCACCAACGACCAGACCAAACAAGTTGTCAATGATCCTCACGTCATCCATGCCGTCGACGCGCGCGTCCTGGAGCTGGAGACAGCGCTCGAGCACGTCGTCCCGCTTACCACGGCCCAGCTTTCGCGCGTCAAGCGATGCCTGGAGCGACTGGCGCAGTTCTTTCGCAGCCGTGATCGCCTTTCCCTCGAGGTCGCTGGCCTGCAAGAACAGGTAGGCCAGCATCACCCCGCATTGCTCGGCGACTGCGGGGCTAGGAGCGGGCATGCCGAAGTAATCTTCTAGCACCAGCATCGGAAGCGTGGCCGCGAATTTGACCACGTCGAGGCGGCCGGGCGCCTCCGCTATCTTCGCCATCACCGGGTCTACCGTCTGGTCGACGAACCGCCCGATGTGCGCCAGGTCCTCCGGCCGCATGACCTTCCGCAGGTTGGCTACGTCCCGCTGGTACTCGGCAGAATTGCTCATCCCCAGGAAGAAGTTCCGCCCTTCGAGAAGCTGGGCGAACTTCTGACCGTAGGGAACCTGGAATACGGCGTCGTGCGACAGCACGTCCTGGACATCATCGAAGCGGGTGACCAGCGCGAACTTGTCGACGACCAGGATGGGGATGATGCGGCGGAGGAAGTGAAAAATCGGCTCGGGATGGGTCAAGGTCCCGGCCCTGAGCTGCAGCGCCAGCTGGCTGAGGTCGGGTTGAGCGGCTCGGAGCTTCTGCCTGGCGGCTCCCGCGAACTCCGGCGGGTGATCCTCGAACTCCTGCTGGAGTTCACGGTCGACGGCCTCGAGCTTCGCTTGCAGCTGGTCGAGTGGTGACATGGGCACACTCCCCGGTGGGATTGTTGAAGGGTTAGCGCAGGCCGCCCTCGGCGATCCAACGCAAGGCGCTCAGACTGGGGAGAAAGAAGTAGTCGCCGCCGCGGGTGACGACGAACGACGGGAGTCCAAAGCAGACATGGGGCGGATGTCCGCCCGGCGCGTCGACGCCGCCCGGAATCACGAATTTGCCCTCGGGCTCTTGGTTGCCGGCAAGCGGATCGCGGTCGTTACCCTGCCGGAAGTCGCTCCCATAGTTCATCCACCTTTGTTGGATGAACTCGAACTGGTGTTCCAGGCTCGCGTTCAACGCCATGAAAATCACGCCGTGCTCGGCTTGATCATCCCCGGGCTCACCTTCGGGGGTCCAGGCGCCGTAGGGACGTCCGCGGCGGATGATCCGCCGTCTCGCCGTCAGCTGGGCCGCCAGCGCCGGATCGAGGGCACCGCCCCCGAACTCCATAGCATCGCGCGGATTGGCCCGCCGGATGTGAGCGCTCAGCGGGCAGCGGAGTCCCTCGGGATCGTCGCTGTAGCGGAAGTCGGTATAGGCCTTCGTCACACCGGCATTGCCTTGGTAGGGCATCTGGGGCGAAAGGGCGAGCGGCGTGCCATCGGGCCATCGCCCCACCAGCTTCGCAGCGAGCAGTTTCGGGTCGCCGTATCTCCCACCCTCCTCCTGCAGGAACCGGCGGAAGGTGGCGACCTTCTGGTGGAGCTTGCGATAGGCCATGAACGTGCCGTTGCGGAAGAGGCCGGCCGGCGGGGGCGTCGGCGCAACCTCACCCTGCTCGTTGACGTGCCCGAGCAGGAACTCGCCGGCTGCGATCGGGGCCCAGTCCCCATCCGGGAGCGGCTTGCCCAGCCCGCCCGGAGTCTTTCCCGTGCTCGGAGGCCCGGCACCCGCAATGGGTGGATTCCCAAAGCCATCGGTGTAGCCGAAGTGCTCGCTGGCCTTCGGCTTGCCGTTCACGACGCGCATGGCAGCGTCTTGAAGTGCCTTCTGAGTGACGCCCCCGGGCTCAGACACGCAGCCATCGAGCCAATCACCCCGGGCCTTCAGCGCCTCCGGTGTCGTCGCATTGAGCGAGATCCAGATATGGACCTCGCCCGTCCTCCACACCGATTCCCACCGCTCCGGCGCGCTCTCACCCCGGTCCGCGAGCAGACCGGCCCGCGCCAACATTCCCTCCCGGAAATCGAGAGAGAAGGCATCCACGGTCGCGCTTGGGAGCTGCAGTGCGGTGAGCCCGCGGTGGGTGAATCCGATGTTCACGGCGGAATTCGGCTTGTCGTGGTTCGGCCACAACTCCGCGGTCGTGACCCTGGTCGTTACCGCAGCGATAAACAACCGCGCCTTCGCCGGATCATCGACCCGAAAGAACCGGTATTGCGCGAAAGGGAACGTGTATCCCTGCAGGATGTTGCCTTGGATGTCGGCCAGCTCGAGCTGGGCTTGCCATCCGCTCGTCATATGAAGACCGGGGTTGGTTGGGGGGCCGCGGCCAGCTCCTGCAGGAAGGCCTCAAAAGCGGGTCGCAAGTCCGCAGCCGGCTTCCCCTGGTTTGACTTGATGAACGCCAGCATGCGCCGCTGCACATCGAGCGCCCTGAGCACCTCGGGTAGCGTGTACGTGCCATATGCGGCGACCGGCAACCCGGTCTCGATTCGACAGCGCTCGATGTAGCGGCAGAAGGCATCGCGATCCTTCACTCCCGGAAAACCCACGCAATGCTTCCACAACGAGTGGGCCAAGTCCGGGACCGCCTCGAGGAGCGATTCCAGAAACCCGGTCGGCTCGTCGCCATCAAAGTCGGCCGTGAACAGCAAGTACTTCGAGCGGAGGTGCTCTTCCCGGGCGGGGGACCCCTGGGAGCGGACGTCGTCGATCACTACCCAGCGGGCGAGATGGAGCATGGGGATCCGGGCGAGCGGCGTGTCTTTACGCTTCCCAAGGTCGCACAGGGTCGCTCGGATTGCCGCCGCATGGGCCACGCCTTGCGTTTGGCCGCCCATGATCGGGGAAAGCACCGTGAGTAAGTACGCCCCGTCCTTGCGGTCTGGCATGGCTACCTCTGAAGCTCAGGGACCGATGGTTCCAAGACATCCCTGAATCCGGGTCAGGAACGCCTCGTACTTCCTCCGGAATTCGGAGTCGCTGAGCCCGGTCCTCGGCTCCTTGGCGAACGTCTCGAGCTGGGCATGGAGCTCGAGCGCGGCCTTGATGTCCCTGGTCGATGCACCGGGATAGGCGTTGTAGAAGTAGTCGGTATCGATCTGGTTGAACGCCGCGTAGCCCAAGAACGGCGAGATCGGTCTCGCCTTTGGATATTTGATGCACCACCGCCAGATGTTGTTGACGCCCCTGGGGATCACATCGGAGAAGGCATCGAGGTACTCGCCCCACCCGCCGTTGAAGTTGCTGCAGAACAGGAGATAGTCGTAGTGCAGGCGTTCACGCGGCTGCGGATGGCCGAGCCAGGGAAAGCGGCTGCGGCGAATGACCACCCAGCGCGCAAAGTGAATGAACGAGAGCTTGGCCAGGTTCACTTGATCGCGCTTGGGCCAGTGCACAACGTGAATGAGGAAGAACACGACGCGGCGATACACCCTGGTCCACCAGGGCATCGGCGTCAGTACCGTGAGCGCGTAGGCCTTGCCCTCGCTGTTCGCCATCGCACCTCGACCCATCGCAAACAGTCCGAAACCGCATCGCCCGATGCCAAGCCACCCACCGCGGGCGCACGGCCTGCCGCGATGGAAGGAGACACTCAGCCCGCTCCTCGCTTCAGGAGCCGAGAGGCGCGGGCCAATTACTCAATGAAAGGGCGTACTGCTCTAATACAGGCGGGTGCAGCGGATGTCAAGCAGATGGCTGGCGCGCACGGCTAGCTGGTAGGGGTGCCGGCTGCGCGAGCGGAACCGATTTCAGGGCCGCGATCAGTTCGCGCGCGCTGGCAAATCGGTCGGCCGGCAAGATGGCCAGCATTCGGTGGACCAGAACGGCCAATGCCTCCGGAACGTCGTCCCTGCCAGCCGGAAGCAACGGGGGAGGTTTCAGGAAGCGCATGGCGACGACCTGCTGCCGCGTGGCAGCGATGAACGGTTGCGCCCCCGCCAGCATCTCGAAGAGCACGACGCCCAGGCTGTAGAGATCGCAGCGGCCGTCCAGGTGCCCCTCGCCGGCAGCCTGTTCGGGACTTATGTATGCCGGGGTGCCGAGCACGAAGCCGGTCTGCGTGAGGGCGCTGCCACCTGCAGCGTCGAGCGCCCGGCTGATTCCAAAATCCGTCACGAAAACGTGTCCGCCCGAGAGCAGCAGATTCTCCGGCTTGATGTCGCGATGGATCACCCCCTCGCCATGGGCATAGGCCAACGCGTCGGCAACCTGGCTGGTTATCCCGAGGGCCTCCTCAATCGGGAGCTCCGCCTCCCGCCAGAGCCGCGCCCGGAGCGATTCCCCCGCGATGTACGGCATGCTGTAGTACAGGAAGTCCTGGGTCTGGCCGGCCTCGATGAGGCGAACGATGTGGGGGTGCTGCAATCGGGTGGCGAGCCGGATCTCCCGGAGGAAGCGCTCGGTGCCGACCACGGAGGCGACTTCGGGGCGTAGCACCTTGAGGGCGACCAGGTGGCCCTCAGGAAGGTCTCGTGCGAGAAATACAATCGCGGTCCCGCCCCGACCGAGCTCCCGCTCGACGGCATAGCGCTCAGCCAACGCAATATGCAGACGATCGAGAAGGTCGGTCACTGCGTTGGGCTCCCGGAACCGGACGGCAGAACAATAAGGGCTCGCTCGCCGGCGTGCGACGGCTCAAAGGCCGTCAAGCCTCGACTTGAAACCGGTTGGTCAGGCGCCCCCCGTCCGGCGCCGGGGCACCCACCCGGTCCCCAACCCCGAAGAACCGCCAGCGGTAGGTCCCGCACGCAAGCCCCCGCGCCAGGCGGAACGACGCGTCGGCGGTCGCTCCCGGCGCGAGCCGGCAGAGCTCCGTCGCGAACCCCTCGCCGGGATAGGGCAAACGCTCCGTTACAATCCACCTGCCGCCACACAGTCGTTCCAGCTGCCGCGGGCAAAGATCGAAACGAAGCTCCTCCGAGCCCCGATTCCGCAGCGTCATGGTGCCTTGGTCACCCGGCCGATACGCGGCCCGGTCAGTGGTCAGTGCGGCAGGCCCCGGCCCGAGGACCTCCGACAAGAACCGCCTCGACCACGAGCCGAGGATGACTTGCGAGGCTGGAAGGGGGTGTCGGGTGACCATGCAAGAGAAGATGCCCCCGGGCTCTCAATCCACGAACAAGTCCAGGCAGGAGGGAGTCAAGTCGCGGGCCCGAGCCCTGCCTACGGTTGGGGAGGCCGCTGCCGTCCCTGCGGCCGAACCTCCACTACCCGCCGATAGTCCGGCATGTGCACGATCAGCCCATGATCAGGCGTATTCCGCTCGTAGCCGGCAACCAGTTGCCGGTTGTAGTTGTCGAGGAAGAACTCGAGCGGATCGTGCGGGTCGGCATCGACGATCATGAGATCCGCATCGGTCATGGTGAGCTTCCCGAATCGTAACACGCCTCCGCGATAGAACATGTAGTTCCTGGCCGCTGTGTCCGGCAGCTGGAGCGCCTCGATGCGGCTCTTCTCCGACCGGAAGATGCTCACCACCGCGGTATCGCGGACCTCCACCTTCGTTACCCGTCCCTGCACCTTGGGCGGGGGCAACAGCTCGGCCGGGGAGAGCAGAAAGTCGTTCTCGTCGATCCGGACGCCGGCGGTGCCTCGGAGCTTGACCAGCTTCTGCAGGTTGAGCCCAAAGAGCTTCATCAGGCCGCGGACCGGGATCCCTCCCGCCTTGATCGAGGTGGGATGGAGTCGGAGCTCGCCGGTGGGGGTCACGGTCAGCTCGCCCACGACCGAGAACGCCATGCCGCGGAGCCGTCCCCGCTGCTCGACCTGGCCGTCTTTCACCGTGAGGCTCAGATGCCTCAAGGGCGAGCCGGGATAGGAGAAGACGTATCGATCGAGCAACTGGCCCAGCGCCGTGGGGCTGATCCCGATCACGGCGGAATCGATGGCGAGGACGAAGGAGCGCTTGTCGTCGAAATAGGGTGGCTGGTTGCCGGTTGGACGTAGCGCGCCGCGCAGGTAGGTGATCTGGAGCACGATGGTGGAGTCGATCCGGTAGTCGACGTGTCGCATCTCGGCCTGCACGTCTCCGGCCGGCGGACGCGAGGCCTGCCCGGCCAGAGGCGCCGCGCCGGCGACTGCTGCAAGAGCCCAGGTACCTGCCATGCCTCCCGCCCGCACGCCAGCCTCCCGGCGTCACGATCAGCCCGGGGTGACGCCTGCCCCGGAGCGAAAGCACACAATGGCCGCCCGTCAGGGCCGTGTTCACAGTCCCGGCGGCAGGGGATATATTGGGCCACCCACCGATCCGTCGTCTGTGTCCGTCCCCGACCCAGGAGGTCGTCGTGGTGACCCTCGGCGCGCTGTGGCAACCGATCGTCCTCTCCGCGGTTCTCGTCTTCATCACCAGCAGCCTGATCCACATGGTGCTCAGGTATCACGCGAGCGACTACAAGCAGCTCCCGAACGAGGACGCCGTGCGCGCGGCCATCCGGGCCGGGAATCCCGAACCGCGCCAGTACATCATTCCCTACTGCAAGGAAATGAAGGACATGGAGTCGCCGGAGATGAAGCAGAAGTTGACCGAGGGGCCGGTCGCCGTGCTGAACGTGAAACGGTCGGGAGTCTACTCCATGACCACGAGCCTGGTGCAATGGTTCGTGTTCAGCCTGGTGGTCTCGCTCTTCGTCGCGTACGCGGCAGCCCACAGCCTGCAGCCCGGCGCCGCATACCTGCATGTCTTCCGCGTGGTCGGCACGGTGACATGGCTGGCCTACGCCGCAGGGCAGATTCCCAACGCGATCTGGATGGGCAAGCCCTGGCCGGTCGCGTGGAAAGAAGTCTTCGACGGACTGATCTACGGCCTGGTGACCGCGGGAGCTTTCGGGTGGCTCTGGCCGCGCTAGGAGCGACCGCCGGACCCCGAACCCGGTAGCCGCTCGGCCGCGATCCAGATCGCGGCCAGCTGCTCTCGCGACAGCCCGGCGCTGGTCCACTGGGCGCCATACAGCCGCACGAACCCGGTGCCCGGCGGACCACCGTAGCTCTTCAGCCACGCAGCCGCGAGACCCTGCTCGTCGAGTGCAAGCGTCTCGGTCACATCCGCGGGATCAGCGGACCAATCACTCAAGCACCAGCCGGTGAGGCCCCAGGCCGAGCCGGCTGGTGTCGCTCGGGCACCGGTGGGGTCGAAGTTGGCATGGGCGTGGGAAACGCCGAGCAGATCTCGCGGACCCTGCCGATTGATGTCGGTGATGGCGAAATCTCCCGTCGCGACATCCCGCTTGACGATCATGGGCGGGAGACCCAGCCAGACCACTTTGCCGCCGGCATTCAGGTAGCGCCGGAACAGCACGCTGTCCGCGGAGACCGGCGCCACCTCGGCGGGGACGTAGTCGATGGGAAAGACCACCACGCTCGGAGCCCGGTCGGCCACGCGGGCCTCGAGGAATCGCTCCAGGCCTTCCGCGGTCAACTCTTCATACCCCCGGCCGGCCAGATAGGAACGGACCTGCTGGTGGGGCCGGAAGGTCACCACCTTGGTATAGGCCGAATCCCAGAACATGGCGCGACGCAGGGCGCCCGTGGCCGGCGCCGCGCGCAGCGCGTAAACACCGCCGTCATGGCTGCCGACGTAGATCGCGTCACCCACGACGACCGGGGACGAAAAGATGCCGGCCCCGAGCTCGACCTGCCACCGCTCCTTGCCGGTTGCGCGGTCGAGCACGTGCACCAGACCACCGCCTTCGCTCACCACGACAGCCTCGCCCGCCACCGCTACCGACGACCACACCAAGCCCTTGGCGCCGAAGCGCCAGCGTTCCGTCCCATCGGCGAGATCGAGCGCGTGAACGAATCGAGTGTCCGAGGTCCCAACGTACACCACTCCGTCCGCGATGGCGGGCGATCCGTTCACCCACGAGACCTTGTGGTCGTAACGCCAGCGTTCCCGGCCGGTGTTTCGATCCAGCGCGTAGAGAAAACCGTCACGCGCGCCGAAGAGCACCAGGTCGCCGGCGATCGCCGGGGACGATTGGATGGTGCGCCGGTCGAAGCCGAACTTGCCTGAATCGAGCGCGTGGCCTTCGGTATCGAACCGCCAGCGTTCCCGCCCGCTCTCGAGATCGGCCGCGTAGAAGATGCCGTCCGCGCTTCCCACGTACACCACTCCGCCCGCGACCGCGGGGGACGAGCGAACCCGCCCGGCGGTCTGCAGTCGCCAGCGAACTTTCCCGGAGTGGGCATCCACCGCGTACAACCGGCCGTCGCCCGCACCGACCAGCAGGAGACCGTCGGCGTAGGCGGGAGACGAGGTCCACATGTCGCCGCTCTCGTGACCCCAGGGAAACGGGATCTCCGGACCGGTCGTGAGGCGCCAGCGGAGCCGGCCGCTGGCCGCATCAAGCCCGAAGACGTGTCCATCCGCGCTGGTGAAGGCCACGAGGTCGCCGCGGACAAGGGGGGAGGACGACACCCCGCTCTTCGCATCGAACGCCCACAACACCCGGCCCGAGGCCCGGTCGATGGCGTAGAGGTGACCGTCGTTGCTGCCGACGTAGACGGCGAGGCCGGTTACCGCCGGCGAGGAGACGATGGTGCCGCCGGTCTGGAATCGCCACGCGAGTCCGGCGTAGGCCTCGGGCGTGGGAGCGGAGTAGACGCCGGTGTGAGCGGCATCGCCCCGAAACCCGACGACGGAAGCCGGCGGCTTCGACTGGCAGGCCCAAGCGGGTACGACCAGGGTCAGCGACAGGCACAGCGGGAGCATGGCCGAGACCGCGCGGCGTTGCCGGGTCATCCGTCTCCTCGACAGGAAGCGCTGAAATGCGTGGTTGTAGCGGTAACCGGGAGACTGTACGGAGGACGTGCGGAAAGAGTGTCAGGGCCGGCGTTCGAGACTGGTGAGGACGGCGCGCGCGGCCGCTTCGCCGGAAGCCAACGCCCCTGCGACCGTGCCCGACTCCCCGGCCTCAGCCGTCGCCTCGCCGGCAAAGAAGAGGGTATCGGCGAGCGGGGCCGCCAACGCCGCGGGTGCACCCAGCCCGCCTACGGTCACATAGCTGTAGGCGCCGCGGGCAAATGGATCCTGCTGCCAATTGTGAGTGTGCGCCTCCACCAGCAGATCGCTCACGGCGATCCCGCCGAACAGCGCCTCCACTCCGGTGAGAGCTGCTTGAACAATGGCCGCGTCATCCAGCGCCGAGAGCCGAGCCGCGCGCGGCCCGCCGGTCCAGGCGGTGAGGATGGGCAGCCGCTCCGGCAGCGCGGTCCAGAAAGTCGGCACGTCGTGACCGGTCAGGTGAAAGAACCCGGCATCGCGGTAGCGGCCGCCGGCCACGGTCTCCCAGAAGGCCTCGCGAAAACGGAACACCACTTTGAGCACCGCCCCCATCACCAGATGGTCCAGTGCATTGCGCTTGGCCTCGAGAGGCGGCGTGAAACGGACTGCCCCCGGCTCGCCCGCCACCTGAAGCAGGGCAAGCGGGAGCGTGACCACCGCCCGGCGGGCTCGCACTCGATACGGGCTGCCGCGGGTCAGCGCTTCCACCATGACCTCGTCGGGGCCCCATGACACCGCCTGGACGGCGGTGTCGAGGCGGAGCCGCACGCCGCCCTCGGTAATCACCGTCGCAAGGTGGCCGATGAGTCGGCCGTACCCGCCCGCCGGTCGGCTCTGCGACGCCCGCACGCCGGCGCTGCCGGTCCATTCCCCCGTGATCGCCTTGAGACTCGCGCGCGCCGGGTCCGCCGCATCGAACCCCTCGACGATCAAGCGGGCCCACTCGACCGCGCGCCCCAGCGAGGCGTCGCCGGCGAGGCGCGCGAGAAATGCGTTCACCGACAGATCTTCGCCCGCGCTCTGGGCCTGGCGCATGAGCCGCTGCGCGGCCGCGAGCACGTCGTCGGCCGGCGCCAGGGCGCCATCGCGGAGCTGCCAGTGAGAGGTCTGAACGGCGACAAGCGACGCGCCGGCCTCGCGCACCAGCGCGAGCGTCACCGGTGGCTCTCCGTGCACGAACTCCGCGCCGAGCTCGAGCGGATGGCCTCCGGCGCCGGGGACCGTGAGGATGCGCCCGCCCACCCGGTCCCGGGCCTCGAGCAGCTCGACCGAGAGCCCCGTCTTGGCGAGCGCCCGGGCGGCCGCGAGCCCCGCGGCGCCGGCGCCCATGATCACGACATCGGTAGACGCCGGCTCGGGGTCCGTCATGGCGGCGCCGCCGGCCTCGCGGGGATTGTCAAAGCAGCTCCGAGACGGGGTTCAACCGACCGGCCGCGAACCGCTCCGGCGCGAGCGGTGCCGTGTCCATCGTGATTGCGCGACCATCGCAGAAAATTTCAGTCAGGAGCTGGCCCAGCGCGGGTGCGTGCATCACGCCGTGTCCCGAGGATCCGTTGATCAGGTAGAGGTTGGGCACGCCCGGCGTGGAGCCCAGAATGGCGTGCTTGTCCGGGGACATTTCGTAGAGGCCGGCCCAGCAGGCGGAGGGGTCGATCGGCACGTTCCGGAGCGCCGGCACCCGCGCGTGCGCCAGTGCCGTCACGTCCAAAAGCCAGCTCGGCTCCACCGAAGTATCGAAAGGGCGCCCCGGGGCTCCCGGACTCGCCCGGAGCAGGAGGACCCGGCCATCGCGCACCCGAAAGTGGAACCCATCGGCGGCGAAGATCGTCATCGGCGTCTCGGGCGGGAGAGCTCCGGTCGGCGCGGTAGCAGCGACCTGGCGGCGCAACGGCGCGACGGGCAGGTCGAATCCGGTGGCGGCCATGACCGCGGCGGCCCAGGGACCGAGCGCATTTACCACGGCGCCGCAGGCGATCCGCTCGGCGCCGGCCAGCACGGAGGTAACCCTCCCGGCGTGGAGCTCGAAGCCGGTTACCTCCACATCCCACCTGACCTCGACGCCGAGGCGCCGAGCGCCGGCGAGATAGCCTTCGAGAATCCTGAGTGGAAGCAGGAAGCCATCGGTGGGACAGAACGCGCCACCGATGATGCCATGCGGGGCAAGGGCGGGATTGAGCCGCCGGATGTCCTCGCTCGACACAGCGATGGCCTCGACCAGGCCGGCCTCCTGCTGCACCCGGCGCGCCTCCGCCAGCACGGCAAGCTCCTGCGCGCTGCCTGCAAGCCAGAGATAGCCGTGCGGCGCGTAGCCCGGGTCCACACCGGTTTCGTCGGCGAACGCTTTCAGCTTGGCGCGTGCGAGAAGGGACAGCGTGACGTTGATCGCGGTGGCGAATTGCGCGCGGAATCCACCGGTCGCCCGCACGGTGCTTCCACTGCCGGGACCAGGCCCTCGGTCGAGCACCAGCACCCTGCGAACACCCCGGCGGGCCAGGTGCCAGGCCACGCTTGCCCCCATGACCCCGGCGCCCAGCACGACGACGTCGGGCGAGCTCACGCGGTAAAGACGTGCTCCGGATGCCTGAAGCTCTTGAACTCGAGCGCGTTCCCGCTGGGGTCGCGGAGAAACATGGTGAGCTGCTCGCCGGGCTGGTCGGGGTAGCGCAACCGCGGCTCGATGATGAACGGGATCGCGGCCTGGCGGATCCGCTCGGCCACCCGGTGGAACTCGTCCCAGGCCAGCACCGCGCCGAAGTGAGGCATCGGGACCCGGATCCCGTCCACCACGCCGGCATCCGTCGTAGGCACCACAGGACCTGACGCGTGAGCCGAGATCTGATTGCCGAAGAAGTCGAAGTCCACCCAGGTATCCGTGCTGCGACCTTCGTCGCAGCCGAGCACGTCGCCATAGAATCGGCGAGTGGAGACCAGATCTCTGACGAAGAAGGCAAAGTGGAAAGCGGTCACAAGTAGCTCAGCCAGGCATCGCGGCGCCGGCTCTTTACGCCGGCAAACCAGCGGCAGATCGGATAGAGCGCCAGCACGACCGCAACCCACACCAGATAGGTGACGCCGAGGCCGTAGCCCCACGAGTCCGGCAAATAGCGCCAGAGCGTCAGGTAGCCCTGCAACTCATCACCGCGGACCGCGGCGAACGCCACGACCAGCGCGTGAATGAGATAAAGGTGGAGCACATAGTACAGAAAGGGCACGCGGCCGTACACGATGAAGAACCGCGCCACCGGCCCCCGCACCCGCTCGAAGAGCGTCAGCGAGACGATAGCCGGCCCCAGAGTCATCAGCAGAAAGAGCAGCGACGGCGGGTATTTGGTCGTGTTGATGAACGACAGCAGCGTGAACGTGGTGCTTGGCTGCATCGACCAGCGGCTCGCGTCGCCGTACAGGTTCAGGCCGCGCAGCAGGACGAAGCCGGCGATCAGGGCGGTCCCCAGCCACACCAGCTCCCGCCGGCGCCGAGCGGGCTCGTGCCGCAGCACCGGGGCGAAGGCGTACCCGGCCGCCATCACGCCGATCCAGGGAATCAGCGGGTACGTCACCGGCGTATTGCGCACGTGGAGAATGCTCCAGACCCAGTCCCACGCGCGGGCCGGGGCGAGCACACCGGGAGCGGATATCAGTGGCTGCACTGTGATGCCGTCGGCGAGGTTGTGGAGCAGGATCATTGCCACGCCGAGCACGCCGACCACCCGGATCGGGAGGTACACCAGAGCGGACAGCGCGACCATCGACCAGCCGATGGCCCAGATCACCTGCAGGTTGAAGAAGTGGTAGTCGAGATTGAAGAACCAGGCGAAGCGAACGACCGTCAGCTCGATGAGGACGAGCCACAATCCGCGGCTCAGGAGAAAGCGAGCCAGCTCGGATCGGCTCCGCCCGGGGCGGGAGCCGTAGAGAAATGCGCTTGCGCCCGCCAGGAAAATGAATGTCGGCGCACAGAAATGGGTGATCCAGCGAGTGAGGAACAGTCCGGTCGTGGTCCGGCTAAGATCGGCGGGATCGAAGAGGTGAGCCGAGCGGGTGAAGGAGTCGCGGACGTGATCGAGGGCCATGACCACCATGATCACGCCGCGCAACAGGTCCACCGAGTCGAGCCGCCCACGGCTCCCGACCGGCGGCTCGTTGACGGCAAGGGGAACTGCTGGCGCTACCGCAACGGCGGCCGGCGTGACCATATCTCAACCTTCTGGCTGTCAGCGGTTGGTTATCAGTTGGCTCCCTTCGGTGAATATGCCGCCGCACCGGGCGGCCCGCCAAGGCCGGTCGACATTCCACTACCCCGTGCCCCACGTGGCCAACGTGCGAGCATCGACCCTTCGCCTCGTGTTGTGTACGTGCCGGCGGCAGATACGGACGCTCGCGAGAAGATGGAACGATTGCTCGCGTCGCTGTTCGCCTCACACCACTGTGCGATGCGCTGAGTAACGGCACAGTCGCAGACCAGAAGCGAACTCGAGAATCGTATTGACAGTACTCATCACACGTCGTACTGTGACGGCCCGCGCTGACCGAGCCTGGCATCAAACGGTCCGCGCGGGCCGCTCAGGTCATCGCGATGTGCCGCGTTGTCCGGCGCGGAGCGACGTACGGCGCTCCGTCTGTGCGAC
>DASQPE010000236.1:0-3890 GCA_035644115.1 Gemmatimonadales bacterium | reverse complement strand
TCGGGCTTGATGTCACGGTGAATGACGTTTCGCCCGTGAGCATACTGCAGCGCGTCGGCCGCCTCACAGACCAGCCGGATCGCCTCCTCCACTCCGAGCTGCTTCTCCCGATCGAGCTTGTCCCGGAGACTTTCCCCCTCGACGAACGGCATGACGTAGTAGAGCAACCCGTCGGCGGCTCCGGAGTCGTACAACCCGAGGATGTGGGGATGCTGGAGCTGGGCGGCGACTTTGATTTCTCGATTGAAGCGGTCGGCACCGAGGGACGCGGAGAGCTCCGGGCGGAGCACCTTGATGGCAACGGGACGCTCGTGCCGCAGATCCTGGGCGAGGTAGACCGTGGCCATACCGCCCCGCCCGAGCTCGCGCTCCATGGCGTAGCGGTCCGCCAGCATCAATCGGAGCCGCTCCAGGGTGTCGCTTACCGCCGCGTCTTTCAACAACTGCCTCAATCGGGGGGTGACTCGATTATACCGACGGCGCGCCTTCGATGGCAGGAAGGGGGCTAACCGGCGACCGCGGCGGCTCCCAGCGCGGCCAGCATCTCCTCGGCCGAGGCCCATCGGGCCGAGGGTGCCTTGGCCAGCGCCCGGGCAATGGTCTCGGCCAGCGCGCGGGGGGCCTGGGGGCACACCGTCCGCAGATCGGGCGCCACGGCAGTGGCGTGCTGCTGGAGTACGAACATCGGGTTGGGATGGTGGAACGGCGGATGACCGGCGCAGGTCTCGAAGAGGACGCAGGCGGTGGCGTAGAGGTCGGTGCGGTGGTCGAGCCCCGGGTCGCCCCGGATCTGCTCCGGGCTCATGTAGGTGGCCGTGCCCAACGTCGTGCCGGACCGGGTCAGGCGGTCGCCGCCCGAGACCTCGACCGCTCGCGCGATCCCGAAGTCGAGCAGAATGGCGCCCTCGGCGGTCAGCACGACGTTCTCGGGTTTCACGTCCCGGTGAATCACCCCGCGCGCGTGGGCATAGCCCAGCGCGCCGAGCACGTCGGCGGCGAGCCGCTGAACCTCGTCGAGAGGAAGCGTACCGGCGGCATCCAGCCGCTGGCGCAACGAGGGACCGTCCCCGTAGCTCATGGTGTAGTACACCACCCACCCCTCCTCGCCGGAGTCGAGCAGCCGCGCGATATGGGGGTGATTCAGCTTCCGGGCAAACTCGATCTCGCGCAGGAACCGGTCGGCGGCGACGCTCACCAGCAGCTCGGGGTGGAGCACCTTGAGCGCCACCACGGCCCCCTGCGGATCTCTCGCCCGGAACACCCGGGCCCCGCCGCCCCGCCCGATCTCCGCCTCGATCTTGTAGCGGGTGCCGAGGGCGCTCTGCACGGTGGCGAGAATGTCGCGGGCCATCACAGGAGCAGGTCGGAGCGAACTCGCTGGCGCACGCCCCACCACAGGGCGCCGAGCAGATTGGAGCGGCGGAGTCGCACGCTGGCTTCGCCGGTCACTCCCATCCGCCACGGTCCCCCGATAGCGATTCGCGCCCGCACCTCCACGCCCGGCTTGCCGGGGTCGAGTCCGGCGGCCGGGGACACATTCCGGACCACGGCCAGCACCGGCCGCCCGACGCTCGCATAGGTCACCAGGCTCACCGTCTGACCCGGCTGGACCAGGGTCGCGCCGGCGCCGGCGAGCGTGACCCGAACGTCGAGGGAGTCGGCGTCGGCCACCGTCACCAACGTGTCCCCGCTCTCCACCCGCCGGCCCGTCAGCCGTTCCGGCCGGGCCGTGAGGACGTCGCCGTCAGCGCGGGCGCGAAGCACCAAGGCGCCGAGCCGGGCATCGATCTCGGCCAGCCGCGCCGCCATCGTCCGGCGCTCCGCGTCCAGCTGCTCGGCGTCGGCGCCGCGTCCTTGGGCCCGGGCCCGGCTCTGCTCCACCATCAGCGAATCGACCGCCCGGGCTCGGGCAGCGCGCTCCTGCTCCAGCGCCAGGTCCTGGATTCGTATGAGAGCAGCACCCGCTGGGACCCGGGTGCCCTCGCGCGCCATGACCTGCCTGACGATGCCGCTGTCCGGGGCTACCAGCACGAGCGAGCGCGCCGGCATGGCCTTGAAGCCGCCGGTTACCGTGATCCACCGCGGCACCAGCAGCAGCACCAGGAGGAGCCCGGCCGCCGCGCCCAGTACCCGCCGGCGCCAGGGGCTCGTCCGCCACGCCGCGCGGTGAACCCGTATGGACATCGCTGCGGCTCGCGCCCATTCGGCGACCGGGGGCCATGCGAGTCGGAGGATGAGCAGCCCGACTAGCAACCCTCCGGTCGCGCCGAGAAGACTGCCCGCCCACCCGAGCACCAGCCCGGCCAAGAAGAAGAAGATTCCGGTGATATAGCAGGTCGCGAGCCCGCCGTAGATCAGGAACACCCGGCGCTCTCGATCGGTCGCCGGGGGCTCGCTTACCTCCAGCCGGAGAACGTGGTGCTTGACCGCCCACGACAGATAGCCGAAAGCGCGCTGGCGCAAGTTGGGGATCTCGAGCCAGTCGCTGAGGGCGAAGTAGCCGTCCAGCGGGATGAGCGGGTTCATGTTGGTCGCAATGGTGGTTACGCCGCCGATCAGCATCGTGGCCACGGCGAACTCGGACACCAGGGTGCCCGGCACCGCCGTCCACCACACCAGCGCCGCCAGGCTCGCGACGATGAACTGAATCCAGGATCCGGCGGCTGTCACCCAGATTCGGGCCCGAAGCTCGGGGAAAGTCCAGGCGTCGTTCACGTTGCAGTAGAAGGCGGGCTCGAAGTAGATGAGCATGAACCCCATCTCATGGACCTCGCCGCCAAAATACTTGCAGGTGTAGGCATGACCGAGCTCGTGGATGCCGATGACGGCCACGGTGGTGAGCCAGAAAATGGTGACCGTGCCGAGGGTGAGCGCGCTCGGAGCATATAGGGTCTTCACCGCCGTGCCGAAGGCCTGCCACGTCGCCGCGAGCACGAAGAAGTAGGTCGCGAAGAGCACGACCGACGCCGCGAGGAAGGGCGGGGTGAAGCACCACCGCAGCGCCGGCAGTGTGCGATTGAGAAACGCGTCCGGGTCGCCCGCCGACCAGCGCATCCGGAGAATTTCGCCGCGGAAGAAGGGGCGCCGGCGCCGCTGGAGCCGCTGGGCCCGCAGGCGCTCGAGCTCGAGCGTGGTCCGCTCCGCCAGCGACCGGTCCAGTAAACCCATGCCCGCAAGCTTGCGGGCGAACCCCTCCAGCGCGCCTACCGTGAGGCGATATCCCTCCTCGGCCAGCGTGGTGGCGATCTCTCCCAGGGTCCGGCCGTCGAACGACTGCAGGACGAGGGCTTCGACCGGTCGGAAGCGAAAGTATTTCTGCGTCGCCGGATCTTTGACGATGAAGGATTGCTCACCGCGGTAGACCTGCTCCACGAACCGAAGGTCGGCCCGGCACCGCGGCCGGAGGCTCACCGGCCCGGCCTCGTCAGCCGCTCTCCCGGCGCGAGGCCACTCACGACCTCCACCCGCCCGGCCCCCAGGTCCGCGCCCAGCGTGACCGCGCGGAGGGCCGTGTGCCCGTTTTCCCAGACCAGCGCGTATCCGTCTTCCCCAATTGCCTCCCGGGGCACGACGACGATCCGCCGCCGCTCCCGCCCGAGCCGTACACTCACGCTGGCGCCCGGGGCGAGCTGTGAGCCGGGGCCGACTTCGAGCACGACCTCGCGGGTCCCGCTCGCCGGGTCGATGGCCGGCGAGGCGCGCACCACTCTCGCCTTCGCGCTCGCTCCGGATGCGGCGATGACCTCGGCCGCGGCTCCGGGTCGCAGCTCCCCGGCTGTCTCGGGCACCCGCACCCGGGCAAGCAGCGGGTTCATCGCGGTTACCCGAAACAGCGTATCGCCCGGGGCGACCAGGCGCCGAGGCCGGGCGAGGCGCGAGGTGACGACGCC
>DASQPE010000235.1:0-12392 GCA_035644115.1 Gemmatimonadales bacterium | reverse complement strand
AAAACGATACAGGCTCTGACGGGTACCCTGGGAGGCCATCTCCATCGGCTGGGCCGCTTGGCCACCGCTGCCGGTCCGCTGAAACCCGGTCGCGGCGTCGATCGTGTACACCCGACCCTCGACTTTCACCACCCGATAGCTGGTGACCGACCGCTCCTTGGTGTCGAACGCGTCGGTTCTGATGGCACGCTCGGCCGTGTCACTCCAGCTGGCGCCGTCCTGCAGGCCCGCCTCGGGCAGTACGGGAAAGAGCACCGCCAGGCTGGCCCCGACCTGATCCGCGACGCCGGACGGCCGGTCGGTCCGGAGCTCACCCAGCCTGCCCTGCGTGGTCAGCGTTCCGGTCCAGGTGGTCCCCTGTGCCTGGAGTAAGGAGTCGGCGGCGGCCGTAACCCCCGTCTCCTGGCGCAGCGAGTCGAGCCGGATGGTCGCGCGATAGCCGCCGCTGGCCTCTCCGATCGCAACAGTGAGAAACGCGGTTCGGGCGAATTCCTGGAGCTGGGTCCCTCCGCCTGGCAGCTCCAGCGTCAGGCTGTCGCGCCGCTCGAGCGCGTAGACCGAGCCCGTGGTGGGCCGGTAGAGCACCGCGCCACCTCGAGGCGTCGCGGCAGCCGGGGCCCGGTCTCCCGCGTTGGATGGCGGCGGTGACTTGGGGCTCGGCCCCCCCGAAGGCGGCGCGCCGGTCGAGCATGCCGAAGCCACCAGCACGCCCGCCAGCAGCCCTCGCCGTCTCACGGCAATTCACTCACCGCGAAGGTCTCGACCAGGGTGACCGGTACCGGCTTGGGTGCGAACGACCCCGATAGCGTCAGCTTCGTCGTCACCGTCCAGCTGCCGCCCACGTACCGGCCGTCCGGGGTGACGTAATGAGCGCCGGTTCCCGATCCCGTTCCCGCGATCTGCGCCGGACCGTTGGGTGTTTGCTGGGTCCCGGTCACGGTCGAGCTGAAGCTGGCGTCGACCTTGAGGGCGTCGGTGCGGCCCCGCCGTTCCTTCCCGGTCGCCTTGTAGATCGTGATCCGTTCGAGGTTCATGGTACCGCCGTTGGCCGGGGTCGACACCCGGGTCGTGTCGCTCCAGCCATCGCCCTGTTTGAGCTTGGGCCGGAGCCCCGGATACAACCGGGAGATGATGTCGGTCATCTGGGCGGCCAAGGGGTTCTCCCGAAGCGGCTTCACGGCGCTCACATGCCCGGCGTCGTCGAGCAGCCCGTGGAGGGGGAGTCCTCTGACGCTGTCGAGGACGGCCTTGGGCACCGGCGCGGAATCGCTCACCATGGAATCGACGACGGCGCTTACCACTTTCCCGCCCGCCGTGTCGGTCAGAGTGACCGTGACGAACGTCGAGACGGCGAACCGCTGTCGCTGCTCCGCCCCGCCCATCGCAGTGGCGTCCACCGCCTGATCGACTGTCTGATCGACCCGGTACTTGGTGGTGCGCGAGGGCGCCGCAGAGGCCGCGACGCCAGCGAACGTGAGGAGCGCGAGAGCCCGAGCTGTCATGCGGCCCCCATACGTGGTGGTTGGAAAGCACTGCCCCCCGGGACCAGCCCGGAGGGCAGAACGGGTCGAGTCGTAAGCCGAGTTCTGTTCTCTCCCACTCTCGCGTGAGAGGATGGTCATCTGTCTGGGACGGTCGTCACCGACCGCCTCGAGCAGCCTACCCGCGGCTCCCCCTTGCTTGCGCTCGGGGCCTTTCGGTGTGGGTCACACCTCGCCGCCTATTTGGCCTTGCTCCGACTGGGGGTTACCGTGCCACCATCCGTTACCGGCGGTGCGGTGGGCTCTTACCCCACCTTTTCACCCTTACCCCGCGCTCGCGCGAGGGGCGGTTTGTTTTCTGTGGCCCTGTCCGTCGCCTTTCGGCGCCCAGGCGTTACCTGGCAGTCTACCCGTTGGAGCTCGGACTTTCCTCGGAACACCCGAAGGTGCCCGCGACCATCGCACTCGACCCGCCCCGAAGGATAACAGGGTAGCCGATGCCCGGCGTGTGGACCCCGTCTCGCGATCCGCCGGGGATGCATCGCGTCGCCCGGGCCGCCCGGGGGGTTGATCCCTGATTGAGGCGGGTCGGCTAGGTTGCGCCCGCACCAGGAGGTTGCATGTCGCCAGCTGCCGCGCCCGTCCTCGCTCCCCTGCCCCCTGCTCCGCCGGCGCCCACCGTGGCCGCGGTGCTGCTGCCCGCAGAGCGCTCGCGGGTGGATGCGGCGGGCAGCGGCTGTTTTTCCGTGGTCCACCGCGACTCCATCCCGGATGCCGTGCGGGTCGTCCGCGAGCGAGCGGTCGACGCGGTCCTCGTCTCCGTGCATCGTTGCGTTCCGGAGCAGGTGGAGGCGCTGGCCCACCTGGTCCGCGACTTCCCCGGGATCCCGACGGTGGCGCTGGTCTCGCAGCACGACGCCGGCGCCACCGAGATGCTGCTTCGGCTGGGCGCTACCGGCGTGCGCCAGGTGGTCGACGTGACTTCGCCGTTGGGGTGGAGCCGGCTGCGGCAGGTGGTGGGTCAGCCGGCCACCCGGGCGGTGGCTCGGATCCAGGGCCCTATTCTAGATGCGCTCTCGGAGGCACCGGCCGACGCGCGGCTCTTCATGGAGGCCCTGGTCCGGCTCGCGCCGGAGACGCCAACGGTGCGGCGCTTGGCCGACCGGCTCTATGTCCGCCCCAGCACGCTCATGTCGCGCTTCGTGCGATGCGGTCTGCCATCGCCCAAGAACTATCTCGCGGCGGTCCGCCTGCTGCATGCAGCGCTGCTGTTCGAGACCGGCGGGCTTTCGGTCGCCGACGTGGCGTACCGGCTCGACTACTCGTCGCCCCAGAGCTTCGGGCGACACCTGCGGGCTATGCTGGGGATTACTGCCTCGGAGTTTCGAAGTCGCTTTCCCTTCCCTTCCGCGCTGGCGAGCTTCGTCGATCGCCTGGTCCTGCCGTACCTCGCCATCTGGCGGGACTTTCACCCGCTGGCGCAGGGGAGTTGGGAGGACAACTCCTAACGTTCGCCTCCCAGGCCCAGTGCCGAGGCAGTGGTCAACGCCTGGACCGCGTAGCCCTCCGCCTCGAGAACCTGCCGCCCGCCCTGCTCCCGGTCCACCACAGCCAGCACGCCCGCCACCCGGCCGCCCTCCGCCTGGACGGCGTCGATCGCCTGGCGCGCGGACTTACCGGATGTGATCACGTCCTCCACGATGACGACCGGAGTCCCGGGCGTGAAGTTGCCCTCGATGAGACGGCGGGTGCCATGGCTCTTGGCTTCCTTCCGGACGGTGAAAGCATCCAGCTGGGAGTCCGAGCCGAAACTGGCTGCGGCAATGGCGTACGCGACCGGGTCTGCCCCCAGCGTCAGGCCGCCGACTGCGGAGGCGGCCCACCCGGCGGCTCGAATGCACTCGAGCCCGGCCCGACCTACGAGCACCATGCCCTCGGCGGACATGGTCGTGAGCCGGCAATCGATGTAATAGGATGAGTGTTGGCCGGAGGCGAGCACGAAATCGCCGCGGCGGACCGACCGAGCGAGTAAGAGCTCCTCCAGGGGGGTCACCGGGGGCCCTTGCGAAACAAGTTGGCCAGGAATCCTCCTTTCTGGGTCCCTTCCTCCCGTACCGCCGTGCAGAATCCCCGGGCAAATTCGTCCACCGACTTACTGCGCTTAGCGAGATCGCGCTGCAGGCCGTTCATGACCGCGTCTTCCACGGCCTGCGGGAACCGGAGGCCGCGCTTGGCCTGGTTCAGTGGGATGGGCTCCTGGGAGAGTAGTTGCTGGAACAACTCTCTTGGGCTGCGTCCGGGGAAAGGCAGACACTCGGTCAGCAGGTGATACGTGATCGTTGCCAGGCTGTACACGTCGGCCTGCTCACCGACCAGCTCGCCGCTCAATGTCTCGGGCGCCACGTATTGGAGCGTGCCTACGAAGAACCCTGCTCGGGTCAGCCGCTCCTCGGCGCCTCCCTCCGCGTCCCGCGCGATGCCGAAATCGAGCAACATCGCGTGCTGGGTGGCGGGGTCGTACATGATGTTGGCCGGCTTGAGGTCGCGGTGAATGATCCCGGCTTGATGGACTGCGGTCAGCGCGGCGCCGATCTGCTCGACGATCGTGGCCACCAGCGGTGCGGCGAGATTGCCGGAGCGGGTGACGAAGCTCGCGAGCGGCTCGCCGTCGGCCCACTGCAACGCGAGGTAGTGGAGTCCGTCGGCGGCGCCGTAGTCGTAAGTGCGAACGATGTTCGGGTGGTTGAGCCGAACCCCGAATTCTGCTTCGCGGAGGAAGCGCTTGATCGCGATCGGGTCTTTGCCGAGTCGCGGAATCAGAATCTTGACCGCCGCGGAGCCGCGCTCGGGGTGTTCTCCCCGATACACACTTGCGGTGCCCCCCTCGCCGACATGCTGGACAAGGCGGTAGCCCGCCACCGTGCGACCGACGAGGTTTTCGGAGCTCATGTGTGAGCCAACCTAGTAGGTCCCCAGAGTGCCAGCAAGCGCTCGCCAGACCCGGAGATACGCCTCGTGTCGCTGCTTGACCCTCATCGCGTTGCGCCACTAACCTTCGCTCGCTCGCGGTCCCAAGTGCGAGCCCACGTCAACCAACGGAGAAGAGCGATGCCGCGCCTCGCACTGGGTCTGCTGATCGCGGGCGTCGCCGCCGGATGTGGGGGCGGGGCGGGGCAGGGGCGCTCGTCGCGCACGCCTGCCCCAGTGGCAGACGACATGCCTGCGGCCGCGTCGACGACCAGCCTGTACCGCGGGGTCGGCCGCCTCGCGGCGGGCGATCCACTTCCCTTCGTGGGCACACTCGCGTTCGCGGCCGGCGTCGGTGACACCGCGCTGACCGTCCTCGGCCTCTCGCTCGACAATCGGTCGCTCAACTTCCAGCGAGAGCCGAGCGGTTACACGGCACACTACCGGGTCGACATTACCCTCCGCCCCGAGACCGGCGCGCCGATCCAGGTCGGGCGGGAGGAAACCGTCCGGGTCGCTACCCAGCCGGAGACCGGTCGCACCGACGAGAGCGTGCTTTTTCAGCAGCATTTCAAGCTGTTGCCCGGCCGGCAGCATGTAACCGTCAACCTGCGCGACGTGAATGCGGGGGTGGAATCGCGCGCCGAAGGCGACTACGACGTGCCCAAGCTCGCTCCCGGCACGACCAGCGAGCCGATTCTCGCGTACCAGGCCCAGGGCAGGGCCAAGCCGGCCGACCCGCTCCAGCTCGTGCTCAACCCGCGCGGCGTGGTCGGCTTCGGTGGGGACACGTTGCTCGCCTACGTGGAAGGCTACGCTTTCCCCCACGCGGAGACGGTCCCCTTCGAGGTCCGCGACGCGCAAGACAGCCTGGTCTATCGCGATTCGCTGCGCTTCCGCGGGGGGCGCCCCATCGAGAGCCAGGTGATCCGGGTCGCGCCCGACAGCCTGGTGTTGGGTGACATGCGGCTCGTGCTCGGCACCGGGGCCGCCAGCCGCCGAGCCACGGCCATCGTGTCGTTTACGCCGCAGTGGCTGGTGACGAGCTACGATCAGATGCTGAGCCTGTTGCGCTACTGGGGCCCGAATGTCCTACTCGATTCATTGCGGCGCGCGCCGCCGGCCGATCGCGCCCGCTTGTGGCGGGAGTTCCGCAAATCAACCGACCCCGATCCCAAGACACCGCGCAATGAGCAGCTCGACGAGTACTTCACTCGCCTGGCGACGGCAAACGCGCAGATCCGGGATGAGGGGACCCCTGGCTGGCGCACCGAGCGCGGGGAGGTCTTCATTGTGCTTGGCGCCCCCGACGAAGCGACAGAGCAGGCCCCCAACGTCTCGGCGCGGATCATTCGCTGGGTCTATTACCGGTATCGGCTGACCTTGTTCTTCATCGACGAGTCGTCATTCGGCCGTTACCGCCTCATGTCCAGATCCCGGGCAGACTTCGAGCGTACGGTAGCGCAGTTGCGGAAGGGCGGGGAGCCGGCACCACGACGGAGGTGAGAGGTGAGAGGTGAGAGGTGTTACCTCTCACCTCTAACTATCTTCTCTCCATGCCGAACCACACCCCTCCCCAGCTCTTCCTGGTGGACGGCTACGCCCTCATCTACCGCGCGTTCTTCGCGATGATTTCGCGGCCCCTCCGCACCACGCGGGGGGAGAACACATCGGCGGCGTGGGGCGTGGTGAATTTCCTGCTCCGGCTGCAGGAGAAGTATCGGCCCGACTACGTCGCCTGGGTGCTCGACGCCGGCACGTCGTTTCGGGAAGAGCGCTACCCCGACTACAAGTCGACCCGGGAAAAGCTGGACGAGGAGCTGCAAGCTGACTTCGACCGCTCGCTCGAGCGGACTCGGCAACTGCTGCAGGCCTTCCAGATCACGGCCGCGGAGGTTGCGGGATACGAAGCCGATGACGTGATCGGCACCCTGGCCACCCGGGCGGCCGCGCAGGGGCTCCAGGTGGTCATCGTCTCCGGCGACAAGGATTTTTATCAGCTGATCGGGCCCGGTATTGCCCTGTTGAATCCGGGCCGGGGCGGCCCTGCGGCAGTCGATGAGACCTGGGTGGACGAAAGCAACGCGACCGAGCGGCTGGGTGTTGCGCCGGCCCAGGTGGCGGACTTTCTCGCGCTGGTGGGCGACACGTCGGACAACATCCCCGGCGTGAAAGGCATCGGCGAGAAGGGTGCCCAGAAGCTGCTCGCCGATTTCGGCGACCTCGAGGCGCTCCTCGCCCGCGCGGCCGAAGTGCCGGCCAAGCGCGCCCGTGAGGCGCTGCTGGAGCAGGCCACCGAGGCCCGCCTGTCGCGTGACCTGGTGACGATCCGCCGCGACGTGCCGGTCGAGCTCGATCTCGAACGCCTGACCGTCAAGGAGGCCGACCGGGACAAGCTGCTCCGGGTGCTGACCGAGCTCGAGTTCTACACGCTGGTTCGCCGGGTGGGCGGCGGGTCCGCCGGCGACGGCCGCCAGGTCCCGGCGGTGATGGACTTTCCTCCGGCACCGGTCGAGACAGCGCCGGAGGGAGTGATTCCAGCCGCCGCGGTGACCATCATCGACGAACCGGGCGCGCTGGCGGCCGTGGTCGCCCGGTTTCGCCAGGCGAAGCTCGTCGCCCTCGATACCGAGGCCAGCACGACGGCTGCTCGCCAGGCCGAGCTGGTCGGCCTCTCGCTGGCCGCGAGCCCCAGCGAGGCCTGGTACTTTCCCTTTGCTCATCGTCCGCCCGACGGCGAGCTGGCCGCTCCGCCGCCGGTCGCCAACTTGCCTCCCCTCACCAGCCCCGAGTGCGCGCCCCTGGCGGACCTGCTGCGCGACCCTAAAGTGCTCAAGGCCGGTCACAATCTGAAGTTCCACTGGCAGGTCCTGCGGGGCGCCGGCTTGGAGCTGGCCGGTGCCGCGTACGACTCCCTGCTGGCGAGCTTCGTGCTCGATCCCGGCCGCCGCTCTCACGCGATCGACACGCTCGCGCTCGAGCACCTCGGCCGCACGCTGGAGACCTACGCGGACGTGGCGGGCCGGGGACGGCGCGAGGTGCCGTTTGCCGAGCTTCCGGTCGCGCGCGCGGCCGCGTACTGTGGCGCCGACAGCGCGATCGTGCTCGCGCTGCACGACTTCTTCGCGCCGCGGCTGCGGGACACGGCGCTCGAGCCCCTGCTGCGCGACCTGGAGCTCCCCTTGATCGAAGTCCTGGTGGAGATGGAATGGGCCGGGATCGGGATCGACCGCGGGGTATTCGAGCGGCTGTCGCGCGAGCTGGGCGCCGATCTCGCGCGCCTCGAGGGGGAGATTGCCCAGGTCGCCGGCACCGACCTCAACCTGAACTCACCCAAGCAGCTCGCGACGGTGCTCTTCGAGAAGCACCAGCTCCCCATTCTCAAGAAGACCAAGACGGGCCCGTCTACCGACGCCGATGTGCTCGAGCAGCTGGCCGAGATGGGACACGAGCTTCCCAAGCTCATCCTGGATTACCGGGAGCTGCAGAAGCTCAAGAGCACCTATGTGGACGCCTTGCCGCTCGTGGTGAGCGCCAAGACCGGCCGGATTCACACCAGCTTCAATCAGACCGGCGCGGCGACCGGGCGCCTCTCGTCATCGGATCCCAACTTGCAGAACATTCCGGTTCGCACCGGCCGCGGCGAGGCGATCCGGCGTGGCTTCGTCCCTTGCCCGGGGTGGGTCTTTCTCATCGCCGACTATTCCCAGATCGAGCTCCGGATCATGGCGCACCTGTCGGGTGATCCGGCGTTCATCGAGGCCTTCCGGCAGGGTGGCGACATACACCGTCAGACCGCGGCGCTCATCTTCGGAGTGGCGGTCGGCCAGGTGACGCCCGAGATGCGTGGTCGGGCCAAGACCATCAACTTCGCCACCATCTACGGGCAGGGGGCGTTCGCGCTCTCGCGCCAGCTGGGGATCTCGCAGGAGGACGCAAAGACGTTCATTGGACGGTACTTCGAGCGGTTTGCCGGGGTCCGCGCGTTCCTGGACCGCCAGATCCAGCTGGCTCGCGAGCAGGGTTACGTCGAGACTCTCTTCAAGCGGCGGCGGTACATCCCCGAAATCCGGGATCGGAACTACAACCTGCGGGCCTACGCGGAGCGGACGGCCCAGAACTCCCCGCTGCAGGGCTCCGCCGCGGACCTCATCAAGCTCGCGATGGTGCGCAGCCATCGCACCATTCGTGAGCGCGGCCTCGCCAGCCGCATGCTGCTACAGGTGCACGACGAGCTGGTCTTCGAGGTTCCGACGGCCGAGGTGGATGCGATGCGGGACCTGGTACGAAGCAACATGGAGGGCGTCGTCAAGTTGGATGTCCCGCTGGTGGTGGACGTCGGCGTGGGGCCGAATTGGCGCGACGCGAAAGGGTGAGACGTGAGGGGTAAGAGGTAAGGGGTAAGAGGGGACTCCCGTTGGACCGTATCCTCTCACCTCTCACCTCCTACCTCTCACCCTCTCACCTCTTTCCGGGCCACCAGTTCCACCGCCCCGCCAGGTGCATGAACGCCGGCACCAGCACCATCCGGATGATGGTCGCGTCCAGCAGCACCGCGACCGCGAGCCCGAAGCCCAGGAACTGCACGATCAGCACCCGCGCAAACGCGAAAACCCCGAACACCAGGATCATGATCAGGGCGGCGGAGGTGATCACCGACGCGGTCGCGCTCAGCCCCTCGAGCACGGCCTCGTCGTTGCGGCCGGTCCGATCGAACGCCTCCTTGATCCGGCTCAACAGGAACACCTCGTAATCCATGCTGAGGCCGAAGACCACGGCGAAGACCAGAACCGGGGCGACGACGAAGATGGCGGACGTCGGGCCGTCGAGCCCGAAAATGCGGGAGCCAAACCCACGCTGAAAGACCAGCACGATGAGCCCGAACGTGGCGCTCACCGACAGCGTGTTCATGATGATGGCCTTGATCGGCACCAGCACGGAGCGGAACGCCACGGCGAGCATGATGCCGGTGGCGCCCAGGATGAGGCCGACGAGCAGCGGGATGCGCGCCAGCATGTCGTTCTGAAAGTCCAGCGCGGACGCGACGTAGCCTCCCACCGAGATGTCGAGCCCCTTGATGCCGCGCAGCGGCTCGCCCCGAAGCACTCTGACCCTTCGAACCACGTCCATCGCGGTGGTCAGCGACGTGGTATCCGAGAGGATCACGTCCATCAGGGTGACTCGGTGATCCTGGCTCAGGTAGGCGTCCAGGAACTCGTGCGGGAGCTCCTTCCGCGCGGCGTCGAGATCGCTGTAGAGCACCGAGTACGCCAGCAGCGAAGTGCGGCGCTTGGCGTCCACCAGGCTCCGCACCTCTTGCACCCGGGGGTCCGCTCGGAGGGAATCCGACAGCGTGCGGAGGCCTCGCAGGGTCGTCGTCTCGACCGCCGTATGACCGGGTGGCGCCTCGATCACGAGCCGCACCGGCTGAATCACCCCGGCGACGCCCATCTTCGTGAGGGTTTCGACCCCCTTTCCTCCGTCGGTTCCGCTGGGCCACCAGTGGCGCGAGGGCAAGCCGATCCGGATCGAGAAGACCGGGGCGGTGAGGAGCGCGATGGCGAGGCCCCCGAGGCCCGCCGCGCGCCACGGGTGCCGGCTGAGGGTGCGCGCCCAGGTTTCCCAGATCCGGGGGGCGTGCCACCAGGCGAGGCGGCGCGCGAGCCAGCGGGGGCGCTCGATGCTGCGCCCGAGAATCGCGAGCAGGGCAGGGAGCAGGGTGGTGGACAGCAGCACGGCGACCGCGACCACCACCAGGCCGCCCAGTCCCACGCTGCGGGTCTCGACCAGAGGCGTGAACAGGAGTGCCCCGAACCCCACGACGACGGTGAGCCCGGATGTGACGACCGCGGTCCCGGCTGTCAGCAGCGTCGTCACGGCGGCTTCGCGGCGCCGCTTTCCCCGGCCCAGCTCCTCGCGGAAGCGCGTGACCACCAGGAGCGAATAATCGATGCCCACCCCGAGCCCGATCATCGTGGTCATGTTCAGGACGAAGACCGACATCGGCGTGAACTGCGCCAGGACGCCGATGATCGCGAGCGACACCACGATGGCGAGAAAGCCGATGATGAGCGGCAGCACCGCGGCCACCAGCGCCCCGAACGCCAGCACGAGAATCAGCAGCGTGGGGGCGAGCAGCAGCTTCTCGCTTCTGCGGCCGTCCTGCGCACTCACGCTGCGTATGTCGAGGTCGAGCGGGGCCCGGCCGGTGACGTAGGCGGTGTAGCGTTTGCCGTCGGGCATGCGGTCCAGAGTCTCACGCACCGCGCGGCGCATGACGGGTACCAGGCCGGCGGCGCTGTCACCGGTCGTCGTACGTAGTGCCACGACCAGAAACGTGGTGCGCCCATCTCGGCTCAGGAACGAGGTGTCCGCCGTCGAGCCATAGGATACGACCCCCCGGACGTAAGCGGCGGCGGCGAGGGCATGGGCGAGGCTGTCGAGGACAAGGCGGGGGGCGGGGGTGGTGAACGGGGCGGGGGCGGCGAGCGTCACGGCGAAGAACTCGCTCACCGGGCTGTCGAACCGCCGCTTCAGCGTTTCCTCCGCCCGAGATGCCTCGGTCTCCTGGTTGCTCCCGCCTCGGAGATTGAGCAGGCGCTCAATGGCCCGTGCGCGCGCTGCCGCGAAAACGCCCACCACGGCCCAGACGAGCACTATGGCCCAGCGCCAGCGGACCAGGCCCCGGGCAATCAATTCCCTCGGGTTCAGTTGATGCCTCCATGGGCCGCGCCAGCCGCTGGCCACGGGTGGCCAAACATTAGACGGCTCCAGCCACTCACGCCAGGCACGCTGGCGTCAGCCTGGGCGGCGGCCGCATATTCCCTACACTCATGAAGCGCATCCTTCTCCCGGCCATAACCGGGCTCCTTGTCCTGGCCATCCTGGCGGACCGGCTGACCAAGACGGCGTCGACCACGCTCAGCGCCGGGGCATCGGCGTCGTCAGCCGACACCCTCGCGGCACCGGGGCGGCATTCAGCCCCCCGCCCCGCGCTGGCGGCCACCGCTCCCGGCCCCGCGCCGGTTCCCTCCGCTGCCGGCACCCCCACGCTGGACCGGCTCGCGCGACTGGCCGTCCGGCGTCAGCTGGTCGGCGCAGCCGAACGGACCTACTTGGATTCGCTGATCGCCACCACTGACTCGGTGGTGCGTCGGTGGCCCGATCGCAATGCAGCGCTCAAGGTCGCCCTCATGGAGGGAAGCCCCGCCGGGTACGTGCCTCACATGGGCGCGTTGGTGCGGCAAGCTCTTGGCCGCTGGATCGAGGCCGGCGTGGGGGTGACGTTTACCGAGGTGCGAGATACCGCCGGAGCCGACATAGTCGTGCGCTGGATCGATCGATTCGACATCGACCGCGCGGGCCAGACCGATCTCACCTGGGATCAGGCCGGGCGCGTGCGGCATGCGATTATCTCGCTGGCGATGCATGCGAGTGCCGGAGCCCCACTCACCGAGCCCGCGCTGCTCTCCGTGGCGGTTCACGAGACCGGGCATGCCATTGGCCTGCCTCACTCGGCCGACTCCAACGACGTCATGTTCCCCTCGACCCGCACGGCGCGTCTCTCGGACCGGGATGTGAGAACTGCGCAGGTGCTCTATCAACTCCCGCCGGGGTCGGTGAAGGATTTCGCCGGCCCCTGAGTCAGTTGGCCAGCACCCTTCGAGAGAGTAGCAAGCGCTACTCCTATCCAAAGGGCCCCCGGGCGGAGCCCCCGGCCCAGCGGTTCCCCGTTGGCCCGTCGCTGGCACCCCAGTTGCTCCCAGTAAACCGGAGAACCGTTCCTTCCTCCTCGTGGCAATTCAGCAAGTGCGGTGAAGCGCATGGCGAGCGGCGGACGACGTCTGGCGGTCATGTTCGCATTGTGTGGTCTGGCCTTCAGTCACCGACCCCTGCTCTCCCAGGGGTTCGGCGATGTCGACGCCGCTGTGCGACAGGGTATCC
>DASQPE010000234.1:0-2895 GCA_035644115.1 Gemmatimonadales bacterium | reverse complement strand
CCGGTCTGGGTCTTGCCCTTGCCGTGCTCGCCCCGCTCGGCCTTCCAGAGGGTCCGGTAGCGATAGTCCAGCAGGGTCGCGAGGTTGGGATCGGCGCGGACGTATACGCTGCCGCCCCGGCCGCCGTCGCCACCGTCGGGCCCGCCCTTGGGCTTGAACTTGAACCGGGCGAACGACGAAGCACCCGAACCCCCGGTGCCGGCCACGACCCGCACGACCGCGCGATCGACGAAGGTCACTGGCCCGGACTCCAACCCTCGCGCACCGTCCGCCAGAGCTCCTTGATCTTTTTCCACTGATCGAAGGAGAGCAGCGGGTTCACGATGGAAAGCACGCCCTCGATTTGCCCGAACGTGGCCCCCGCGTTGAGCGCGCCCCGCAGGTGGGAATGGAGCTGGCGGGGAGTCTCCAGCACCGCCGTCTGCGCCACGGTGCAGAGCTCCCGACGGGTGAGATCGAGGCCCGGCCGGCTCAGCGTGCGGCCGTAACCCTCGGTGATCATCCACCCGTCCATGGCGGGGTGCAGCACCCGGACGCTGTCGCGCAGCTTGAGGTAGTTGTCGCCGTAGATGAGCGCGCAGGTCTCTTCTCCCCGTGCGGTCCAGGCCGCGAGGTTGTCGTAGCTCCCCTCCGGGTCGTCCTGCGGCGCGGGCACGCCGCTGAACTTGCGCCAGACCATGAACGCCACCAGCGCCCGGGGATAGCCGCACATCAGCACCGACTGGAGGATCAACTCCTCGACCCACGGCACCGGGACCTGCGAGCTTCGGAGCGGGCCCACCCGCTCCCGCAGCTCGGGCTCGTAGCCCTGCGCGATCGCAGCCGCGAATCGAACCAGGTCCCGCGTTTGCGGGTCGAGGTTGTCCTGTTTCGCCATCACGCTACCTCGGCTGGAACGACGAGTCGCCATCGAATCACCGCATGTCCGTACGATAGCGCGCAATATAGCGCCGCGACCGGCGCGGTCCGGTGCAACCCGAAGGGGCCACGGTTAGCTTTCGCGCCCATGCCATCCGCCATGCGCGCGTTCGCGGGCGCCGCGCTGTTCCTCCTGGCCGTCGTTGCCCCGGCCGGCGCGCAGGCCTCACCGTACCTCCCGCTCGACGATTCCCGGCTGCCCCTGCTGGAGCACCTGATCGCACGGGGCGACATCGAGGACCCGTCGCCCATGATCCGGCCGTTCCGATTCGCCGACGCGCTCCGGGTTCTGGCGGCGGCGGACAGCGCGCCCAAGACCACCTCCCGGCTGGTGCACGCGCTGCGCGAGAGCCTCGCGGCCGAGGTGCGCCCGGAGCAGGCGTGGTGGCGGGCGGAGGTGCGCGGCGGCGGCGAAGCCTATACCCAGAAGCGCCGCGATCCGTTGCACCTGGGCGGCCCGGGCACGGAGAACCCGTATCTCGATTTTGGGCTCCGCGCGGTGTTCGGCCCGATCGTCGGCGTGGGCAGGGCCTCGGTGGAGCCGAGCCTCATCGGCAACCCGGACTGGCCCAACAAGGCCCAGGAGAACGTGACCGGCCGGCTGATAGAGGGCTACCTGAGCGCGCAGTTCCGCTTCGGCGCCCTTACCTATGGACAGCAGCTGCACAACTGGGGGCCGGTGGGTCTGCCCGGCATTCCGCTGAGCGACGTCGCGTTCGAGCGCCAGGGACTCGAGCTCACCCTGGGGACCAGTACCATCCGGCTGCGGGCACTCGCGTCCGATTTGAGACCCCAGGCGGACAGCCTAGGGCAATCGGTCAATCGGTACTATTTCGTCCACCGGCTGGAGGCGCAGCTCACCCACCGGCTCAACCTGGCGCTCTGGGAAAGCACCCTGATCCAGGGCGTCGGCCGGACGCTCGAGACGCCGTTTGCGAACCCGCTCTCGATCAGCGTGCTGGCGAACGACTTCGGGATCGCGGACACGGGCAGCAACATCATGATCGGCCTGGACGCGACCTGGCGCGCGGGCCGCCGGGTCAAGCTGCAGACCCAGATCGCCATCGACGATTTCTGGTTCAACAAGCGAAACCAGAAGCAGGACCGCTGGGCGTTCACCCTGGCCGGCTATGGGCCGCTCGGCTCGCGCCTGGGGTGGCGGGCGTGGTACACCCAGGTTTCCAGCCTGGCGTTCCGCACCGGCAACCCGCAGGAGAACTTCACCGATCAGGGCGTGGGGATCGGCCGCAACTTCTCGGATGACGATCAGCTCTCGGTGTCGCTGACGGTTCCGGCCATCCGAACCTGGCTGCTGACACCGGAGCTCACCTTCCAGCGCCAGGGCGAAGGCCGGATCGACGATCCTTATCCACTGCTGGACGCGAACGGGAACCAGATCACCCCGATGTTCCTGATCGGCACCGTGGAGAAGACCTATCGGATCGCGCTGGGTCTGTCCGGGCGCGAGGGACCGCTCGACCTGGTCGCGAATGCCGGCTTCCATCACGTTACCAACGACCAGAACCGCCCCGGCATCACCGCCAACCGCTTCGTCGCGCGGATCAAGGCTACGCTCGCGTGGCACCGCAGCGGCGCGCTTCGCTAGCGCACCAGGATCCAGTCGGCGGTCACGCTGTTGTCGCCGCCGGGCGCCTCTTCGCAGTGGACCCGGAAGCCCTTGAGCGTCTTGTCGCTGATCCAGAGGCGGCGGGAAGCGGAGGGCGGCGAGCCGTGTACTCCCGCGACCGCGCAGGTCACGAAGTAGTCGGCATCGGCCTCCCGGGTCTGGAACCGAACCTCCGCGTTGTCGCTGCCGCCGGCCAGGGTGACGTTCCCGCGCAGGTTCCACGCGGGCGTCGTGGTGGCGGAAATCCCGTTCGCCCGGAGCACGTTGAATCCCTGCCCGTGGCGGAGGTAGAACCCGCCCGCGTCGTTGATGTCATCGCCCAGGAACAGGGTACCCACGCCGTGGTCCGA
>DASQPE010000233.1:0-7148 GCA_035644115.1 Gemmatimonadales bacterium | reverse complement strand
CGCCCATCGCTTGCTCAACCTATAGGCCACCGCAAGCCGGAAGTCGTTGATCCCGCCTCGCGACTCGATCGTGTCGTTCACCCCGACCGGCACGCCGCGCAGGATGACCGCGGCGGGAAACACCAGGCTGTAGTCACGAGTGGTGTAGTTGGAGTAGCTGATGCCGACCGTCAACGGGACCCGCGGAATCGGCCCGCCGATCGCGAACTGGGGAAAGTGGGCATCCCGCAGGGTGACGGTGCCGCCCGGGTTGGTCGAGGAGCGATAGTCGTTGAGCACCGTGAAGGTCGCCGTCAGCGACGGGAGATACGCCAACGCGGCCGGGCTTACGCTCGACTGGGGATCGAACGGCGCGAAGGCGCCGCCGCTCCCCAGGGATCGCGCGGATTGCTCGCGTCCCGGAAGCCCCAGCCCCCGCACGCCAAACTCAGAGCCCTGAGCCGCGGCCACGGCCGGGATCCCGCTGAGCAGCACGATGACCACGAAGCGGCGCACTTACGGCCTCGAGAACGGGAAGCGGGGCAGATAATTGACCCGGATGCGGGGAGGAGCCCCGGAGCTGGTCGAGCCGAACACAGCCCGAGTGAAAGTCTCGACCTCGGGTGTGATGGAAAGGAACACCGCCGGCGGCCGGATCCCGCCCTGCCACAGCTGCACCACGCTGGCGATCTCGACCCGAACCGTGTCGTTGAAATTGGCCGGGAGCGCCAACAAACCGAGCGACGTCGGCTCGACCGGCGACTTGGCGCCGAAATCGGTAGCGAGCCCGCGAACGTTGAGGGTGCCGGCATCATTGCGGAGGCCAGCTAGCGGCTCGGTAGGCACCAGCTCCAGCGTCGCACGGACGATGGTAGCAGAGTCCCGGAGCTTCGCCGGCCAGGGGAACCGGAGCAGCACACGGGATGCGGGCACCCCGCCCACCGTGAGCAGCTTAGGATCGATGACCGGCGTTTGCCGGCTCACGTAGTCGGCAAACGCAGCCGCCTCCGGAATTGTAGTGGCGGCGGTAACGGGCGCGATCGGCGTCACGTACGTCAGGAACTCCGGCGGCAGGATGCTTCCCGGCCTCCCCACCCGTCCGCCGGTGGGCGTGTCACCGGTGATCGCCACGCCGAGCACCAAGCGGCCGTGGTCAGCCGGTTGCAGTGCCAGCGGGTTCAGCTGGGAACCCTTGAAGATCATCCGCAGTGTATCGGCTTGGGCGGCGTCGGGAAGCTGGTCGGCGACGATCAAATTGGCCGGTGTAAAGAAGCTGCTGACGCTGGAGTAGGACAGCGCGGTGGTGTCGAGGGTCGACGGCAGGCGGTAGAGCTGGAGCTTCACGTGCCGCGCCGCGGTGTCGTGGGAGACGGTGAGGAACGACAGGCGGACCGAATCCACCGTGTAGGCCCGGACCGTGTCCCGGAACGTGATCGAGTCCGGGCGCGGCTGGAAAGCGACGACCCCGTAGCTGGTGTCGGCCAGCGTGGGAACCCCACTGCCGATCAGCATCACGGTCCCGCTCGACCGGGCGGTGTAGCCGGTGAACGTGCTGTCCTGATTCGGCAGCACGGTCAGGATTTCCTCGGCGCCTTGCGGCGTGCCCCCGGGACAGAGCTCCGGACATTGGCCCGGCTGGGTCAATTGTTCCGAGCAGCCGGCCAGCACGGCGCTGAGTGCCAGGATGGGGAGCCAACGGCGCCTCGCGCCGCCGATCACGCCAGCTGCTCCCGGGAGAACGCGGCCGGCAGGAGCTCGGTGAGACGCCATCGGAGCGTGCGATGGGGACCGATGGCGGCGAGCTCCAAGTCACCGAACTCCGCCAGCACCTGACGACACGCGCCGCAGGGCGCCGCCGGCGGATCGGAGTCCGAGACGAGGACCGCACGACGGAACCGGCGGGCACCGCCGGCGATGGCGGCGCAGACCGCGGCCCGCTCGGCACAGATGGTCAGGCCATACGACGCGTTTTCCACGTTACAGCCGGCGTAGATGGCGCCGTCATCCGCTTCCAGAGCGGCACCGACGTGAAAATGGGAGTAGGGCGCATAAGCACGCCCCTGGGCGGCCCGGGCGGCCGCTTCCAGTGAGTCAGTCACGCCAATACCTCGTCGAGGAACGAGACGCCGGCCGGGAGCGGAGCGACACCGAGAAACGCGGCGATCGTCTGCCCCACGTCGGCGAAGGAGCGTCGCCGTCCGAGTGGGACGGGCCGCACCCCAGGCCCCACGGCCAGGAGCGGCACCACCTCGCGCGAGTGATCTGTCGACGAGGTGGTCGGGTCGTTGCCGTGATCGGCGGTAAAGATAACGAGATCGTCCCGCAGCACCGGGGCGAGCAGGCGGGGGACGACACGATCGAGCTCGAGCAATCCCCGGTGGAACCCAGCGACATCGTTCCGGTGGCCCCAGGTCTGGTCGAACTCGATGACGTTGGCGAAGAGAAACCCCCGCCGCATCGAGAGGAGCGCCCCCTCGACGAGCGCGTACGCGTCGGCATTGGTGGGGGTATGGATGCTGCTGATGTTCCGGCCGGCAAATAGGTCATCCACCTTCCCCACCCCGACCCGCGGCACGTGGTCCTCGGCCAGGTGGTCGAGCAGCGTGGGACCCGGTGGCGCCACACTGAAATCCTTTCGGCCAGCGGTTCGCTCCCACGCGCCGGGAGACCCGGTGAACGGCCGGGCGATGACGCGAGACACGGCGTGCGGCGGCTCCAGCATGGCCCGCGCGATCCGGCAGGCGCGATAGAGCTCTGCGAGCGGGACGGTCTGCTCGTGGGCGGCCACCTGGAAGACGCTGTCAGCCGAGGTGTAGACGATCCAGTCGCCGGTACGACGGTGGGCCTCCCCCAGCTGGTCCAGGATGGCGGTGCCCGAGGCGGCCTTGTTGCCGAGCACGCCGCGCCCGGTCTGGCGGGCAAAGTCCTCGATCACCTCGGCGGGGAACCCGTCCGGATAGGTGGGAAACGGCTGTTCCAGGACCAGCCCGCAGAGCTCCCAGTGCCCGCTCGTGCTGTCCTTGCCGGCGCTCATCGGCTCGGCGATGCCGTAGGCCGCCTGTGGCTGAGCCGCCGGGCGCACGCCCGCAAGATCCGCGCAGCAGCCCAGACCGAGGCGTTCGAGGTTGGGCAGGGCCAGCCCGCGTACGGCGCGGGCGACGTTCCCCAGCGTGTTGCTGCCCGTGTCGCCGTAGCGGTCGGCATCCGCGGCGGCACCGATTCCCAGTCCGTCGATGACGATGAGGGCCGCTCGACGCATCAGGTCCGGTAGCAGCGGGGAAGCCGCGGACTCAGCGCGGTGAGCAGCTCGTAGGCGACCGTACCGGCCCACTCGGCCTGCTGGTCCAGCGAGACCGCGCCGCCCCAGATCGTCGCCACGTCGCCCAATTCGACCGAATAATCCTCATCGACCGTGACCATGATCATGTCCATGGCCACCCGGCCGACCACGGGAACGAGCCGGCCGCCCAGCTCTACCGCTCGCGCCTGACCGACTGCACGGTGGAGCCCATCGGCGTAGCCGACCGCGATGGTTGCGATCCGGGTCGCGGCGTCTGCCCGCCAGGTGGCGCCGTAGCTCACGGTGTCACCCTCCCTGATATGCCGGAGACCCACGACCCGCGCCCGCAAAGCGGCGACCGGCGCGGGCGACGGGCTCCCCACGCTGCCACCGTAGAGGAAGATGCCCGGTCGCACCAGATCGGCGGTGTAGCGCGTGCCGCTCAGCGCGGCCGCGCTGTTCGCCGCATGCACCATTGCCGGACGGCGCGGGAGCGCGGCCAGCAGCTCCTGGAATCGGGCCCACTGGAGCTCGGTTGCGACCCAATCGCTCTCCGGCGAGTGAAAATGGGTGAACGCACCCTCCCAACCACCGGCGCCGCGCAGCCGCTCGGCGACAGCGCCGCGAAGCGTGGGATCGTCATAGCGGAATCCGGACCGGGCCATCCCGGTATCGATCTCGAGATGAAACGGATGAGCGCCACGCGCTATCCAGGCCTCGAGGGCTCCCAAGTCGCCGATGGACGGTCGCACGTCGAACTCGAGGCAGCGGTCGATCCAGTCGGTGAGCAGGGGCGTGCAGAGCAGAATCGGCCGGGTGATCCCGGCCTGGCGCAGCTCGACACCTTCGTCAACCGTCGCGACGCCGTAACCCCACGGCGCGATCGCTTCCAGCGCGCGGACGACCGCGACCGCACCCAGTCCGTAGCCGTTAGCTTTGACCATAGGAAGCAGGCGACCGCCGGAAATCGCGGCCACCGTCTTTGCGTTCGCCACCAGGGCACTCAGGTCCACATCGACCCAGGCCCGGTCGGTTTCGCAGGGGGAGGTCGTGGTCACGGCGCGCGAATCCTAATTCGTCGCGAGGCTTAAATGCAAGACAACTCGGCGCTTGGGCGCGCGCTGGCGATGGTGCGCGATCTCCGGGTGCGGTGCGCCTGGGACCGGGTGCAGACCCGCGAGACGCTGCGTCCGTATCTGGTCGAGGAGATGCTCGAGCTCGATCAGGCGCTGGCGGAGAACGACCCGGCGGGAATCCGTGACGAGCTGGGCGACTTTCTGCTGCATCTCGCGTGGCAGCTGGTGCTCGCCGAGGAGCGCGGCGAGTTCAGCGCGGGCGACGTAGCGGAGACCATGGAGCAGAAGATGAAGCGGCGGCACCCGCACCTCTTCGCCATCGGGCCGGCCGAGCCGTGGGAGCGCTTGAAGCGTCGGGAGCGAAAGGACGGGACCCTGGGCCGGCTGCCGGCGGCGCTGCCGGACCTGCTCCGGGCCTACCGGCTGCAGGAGCGCGCCGCGTCGGTCGGGTTCGACTGGCCCGACGCGCGCGGGCCGATCGACAAGGTGAAGGAGGAGCTGGCCGAGGTGGAGCAGGAGCTGGCCGAGGCCGGGAATCGCCCGCCGGGCGGCCCCGCCCGCGAGGCTCTGGCGGACGAGATCGGGGATCTGTTGTTCGCGGTGGTGAATCTCGCCCGAAAGGCGGGCGTGCAACCCGGGCCGGCGCTGGACCGGGCCAACCGGAAATTCCGGGAGCGGTTCGAGGCCATTGAGCGGATGGCGGCGCAGCGGGGAGTGGATCTCCACACTGCGGGCCTGGAAGCGCTGGACGGGATGTGGGAGGAAGCGAAAAGCAGTGAGAAGTAAGAGGTGAGAAGTGAGAGGGAGACCGGTGATGCAACGTGCTCCCTCTTACTTCTCACCTCTTACTTCTTACTAGCTCTTGGAACCGCGGATTCTTTCGCAGGCCGTCGAACGCCGGGTCGATGTTGAGCCACCCCGGCGACAGGTAGTACGGAATCTTGAGCAGCGCCTCGAGCTGGTCGATCGCCTTGTCCTGTTCGCCGACCAGAATGTAGATCCGCGCGAGTTGGTGCTGGTTGTAGGCGCCGCTGACGGCGTCCTTCGAGGCCGGCTGGAGGGCGACGCCACGCTCGCCCTCGTGGATGGCGTCGGTCTTCCGACCCATGTAGGCGAAAGCGACACCGAGCAGCGCGTGCCGCTGAGCGTCCTCGGGGGCGACCTTGAGCTGCTGCTCCAAGCTGGCACGGGCGGAGTCGGCGTAGGCTCGGGACTTGGCGACGTCGCCGCGTACGTAATGGGTTGCGGCCAGCGCCAGGCCCCAATTGCCGACGTCGTCATCGAACGGCCTTGGGGTGACCCGCAGCAGCAAGTTCTGTTGCTCCGGGTCCAGCACCCAAAAAAGATCCCAGAACGTGGCGATGTAGGCGACGAAGGCCGTGGGATCGAGGTCCTTGGGTGCGCCCGCCAGCACATTGCGCGCGCCGGACAGATCGCCCTGGGCCAGGTAGACCATCGTTTTGCCCTCGAGCGACTGGAGATTGCCGGGACGGAGCTCGATCGCGCGCTCATAAGCTGGCAGCGCCTCGGGGTAGCGCCGGGTCCAGAGCAGAGCCTGACCGAGAATGCTGGCCACCGAGCCGGACCGCGGGTCCACGCTCTGACCCCGGCGCAGATGTTCGACTGCCTGGTCCCAATGACCCAGGCTCTGCTCCGCTATGCTCAAGCCGCGCAAGAGGTCGGCATTGTTTGCCGCGAGGCGCAGCCCTTTGGTGTACTGCTCGATCGCCCGCGAAGGATCGTTAGGAACTCTCCGGTAGTAATCGCCGAGAGCCATGAACCCTTCGGGCCGGGCGGGCGCGAGCGCGAGGGCGCGCTCCGCAGCCGAGCGCGCCTGATCAGCGCGCGCGGGTGAGTACGAAGTCGAGCCGACCAGGAGCGACTGTGCGCTCGACAGGCCGGCCCACGCAAGTGCGAAGGTGGAGTCAAGCGCCACCGCCTGCTCGAAGTACCCGATGGCCTCCCGGAGCGTTGGAGGATTGTTGCCCTGAGCGTAGGCCGCCTCACCTTTGAGATAGGCGTCGTACGCCGCGAGGTTCTGAGTGGGCCGCTCCGCCAACTTCTCCCGCGCGTTCGCGCCCAGCGCCACGTTCAACGCTTCGGCCACCCGCCCCGCGATGTCGGCCTGCACCTGAAAGACATCGGTGAGCGACGCGTCGAACGGCTGCTGCCATTTGGTGGCGCCGGTCGCGACCTGGATCAGCTCGGGACTTACCCGCACCCGGCTCGCCCCACCCTGCCCTTTTTCCCACCGCACAGTACCGGTCAGGAGATAGTCGACCCCCAGCTCGCGCCCAACCTCCTGCGGTCGCTTACGGGTCTTCTTGTACTCGGCCGAGCTGCTGCGGGCCGTCACCTGCAGCCCGGTCAAGCTCGAAAGCTTCCCCCGCACCTCGTCGGTGATTCCGTCGCTGAAGTATTCGTCCTCGGCACCGCCGAGATTCTCGAACGGGAGCACGGCCACGGTCTTGACCGTTGCGGGCGTGGTCTCGTCGCCCGTCCGGGCGTGGCGCCAGGCGAACAGAACACCCAGCCCAATGGCGATACCCACCAGCAGCGTCGCCACCAGCGGGTAGCGGAAGAGCAGGCCCGGCCGGCGCAGGACGGCGGTCTGGCCAGAGCCGCCCGCCCCGAGCACTGCACTCGTGGCACCGCTCGCCTGCCGGGAGCCGGCGCTCTCGAGCACTTTGACGAGATCACCGGCTGAGGCGAACCGGTCGGCCGGCGATCGGGCCAGGGCCTTGGTAACGGCTGCTTCGATCTCCGGTGGCACGGTGTCCCGCACGGCCCGCAGCGGCCGCGGGTTCTCGGTG
>DASQPE010000232.1:0-4985 GCA_035644115.1 Gemmatimonadales bacterium | reverse complement strand
CGCTGGTTTCGTTCTGGCAGGATCCCGCCTTGATGGTCCCCGGTGCCCGTGAGTCGGAGGACGCCGTCAACCATGCGTGGACCGCGCTCGCAGGGGCTTCGGACCTCGATCGCATGATGTTGACGGATCAGCTGGCCTATCTGCCGGACGATCTCCTGGCCAAAGTCGATCGGGCCAGTATGGCCGTGAGCCTCGAGGCTCGCGTTCCGCTGCTCGATCATCGCGTGGTCGAGTTTGCCTGGCGGCTGCCTCGGCGCCACAAGGTCCGGGGCCAGTGCGGCAAATGGCTCCTGCGCCAGGTGCTCTATCGCCGCGTGCCTAAGGCGCTGATGGAGCGGCCCAAAATGGGCTTCTCGGTCCCCATCGACGCCTGGCTTCGCGGTCCGCTCCGTGAGTGGGCCGGCGATCTGCTTGCTGTCGGTGGAGTAGGCCGCACTGGCGTGCTGGACCCGCCTCGAGTGGCTGCCGCTTGGGGGGCCTTCGAGAAGGGCCGTGGCCCGTCCGGCCTGGACCTATGGGCCTTGGTGGTGTTCCGCGCATGGGAAGAGCGCTGGACCAGGGCGGCGGCCAAAGCGGCGTGACTCCCCACTGTGGCCCCAGGGCCACAAGTCCGGGATGGCTCGGCGGACCTGAACTTGCCGTACGCCGTGGCGTTGCAGACGGCTTGAGAAACCACCAATCCGGTAGCCCGATTTGCCCGTGATGCGCGCCACCACAGCTGCCCCCCGTCCGCCCGCCAAGGGCGGCGCGAAACCAGTCGCCAAAGCCGCGTTGAAGCCCAACCTGGATCCGCTCCGGTTGGCGCTCTTCGCGCTGGTGGTGCTTTCGGTGAGCCGCCTCCACCAGCATTTCGCTGCGCTTGCCGCGCTGCGCGTTTTGCTGCTCCTGGTTGCGTTCACCGGGATCTACGCGTTTCTGAATCCGAAGAAGATCGCGGGGCAGAATCTGCGGCTGAAGCCGGCCCGGATGGTGATGGCCGTGGCCGGCTGGGCCTGCATTACCGTGCCCTTCGGCATCTCGCTGGGTGGGTCGGCCAGTTTCATCCTCAATTCGTACTCGAAGACAATCCTGCTGTGCTTCCTGCTGATGGTGGCCATCCGCGGCCCGCGCGATCTCCTAGCCATCGTCTGGTCGTATGTGATTGGCTGCGCCGCGCTATCCTACCTCGCGCTGTTCGTGTTTGGCCTCTCGAAAGCAGCCGACACCGACGTCGCCCGCCTCTCCGGGATGTCGACCTTCGACGCCAACGACCTGGGGCTGGTGCTGCTCATCGGGCTTCCGCTGTCGCTCCTGACCTTCCAGACCTCGCGGCAGTTGGGCAAGATCGTGAGCGGCGTCACCATCCTCGGCATCGGCGGCGCGCTGGCCCGCTCCGGCTCCCGCGGGGCATTCGTCGGGCTGGTTGTCTTCGGGATCGCCCTGATGGTGATGCTTCGGAGCGTGCCGATCACCAAACGTCTGGGCTTCATGTTCGCGACGCTGGTGGGGCTCGGGATCGCTGCACCCCCGGGGTATTGGCAACAGATGCAGACCATCGCTGCGCCCACTCAGGATTACAACTGGGATGCGACTGACGGGCGCAGGGCCGTGGCAGAGCGGGGTCTTGGCTACATGCTCGGGTATCCGATCTTCGGGCTCGGCATCCAGAACTTCTGGCGGGCTGAATGCTTCATGTCGGAGAAGGCCGCAAACCGGATCCTGGGTCACGGAATTCGTTGCACCCCGCCCCACAACTCCTACATCCAGGCCGGGGCCGAGACCGGTATTCCGGGGCTCATCCTGTGGTCCACGCTCGTTTTCGGCGGCATAACCGGCGCCAATCGGCTGCGCCGGCGTCTGCCGAAGGAGTGGGAGCGCGGCGATCCGGAGGAACGGTTCCTCTATCTCTCCAGTATGTATCTCCCGCTCGCGATGATCGCCTTCGCGTCCACGGCGTTTTTCCTCTCGTTCGCGTGGATCGACATGGTATACATGGTCACGGCGATGATCACAGGGCTCTACGCCTGCGTGGAGGCACGGCTGCCAGGGCTACTGCTGGGCATCGCCGGGCCGCGGCGGCGCAATGGTGCTCCAGGTGCGAGGCCAGGGGCGGTCCCCGGGGGTCCGCCGACTCGCCGACCATGACGGACCTATGCTCCGAGCGAGGGTCAAGGGCCTGGCGGAACTGATTGCGCTGCGGAGTGGAGGCCGGCTGGTCGGCCGGCTCCGACGGCGCGGCTACCTGCTCATCCTCTCCTACCACAATGTGGTGCCCCACGGCGAGACGGCCCGGGGCGACCGCTCGCTCCATCTCGCCCAGGGGACGTTCGGTGCTCAGCTCGACGAGCTTCTGCGCGATCACGACATCGTGCCGCTCACCGAGCTCTCGAAAACTCCGGCCGCCACTGGTCGTCCCCGTGCAGCCATCACCTTCGATGACGCCTACGCCGGGACGCTCACTGCTGGAATCGAGGAGCTGGCGCGCCGGCGGGTCCCCGCTACCGTGTTCGTGCCGCCGGCCTTCGTCGGCGGCCGGTCGTTCTGGTGGGACGAGTTGGCCGAGGGCTTGGCCGGTGAGCTGCCGTCGGACCTGCGCGACCACTGCTTGAACGAGCTTGCCGGAGATGAGGAACCCATCCGCCAATGGGCGGCGTCGCAAGGGCTCGCCAGGGCGGCCGGACTGCCTCCCTGGGCTTGCGCCGGCACGGAGGACGATCTCCGGCGCGCCGCCGCCGAACCTGGAGTCTCCTTCGGGTCACACTCCTGGAGTCACGTGAACCTCGCCGCGGTCGACCCGGGTCGTCGGCGCGACGAGCTGGTCCGATCGAAAGCGTGGCTCGAGTCCCGGTTCCCCCAGGCCTATGTTCCATGGCTATCCTACCCGTACGGGATCGAGTCGGCCGAGACCCGCGCAGCCGCGGGCGAGGCGGGTTATGCGGCCTCGGTGCGGGTGACCGGGGGCCGCTTCCGCCCCGGCGCCGCCCCGGTCCAGGCCCTGCCGCGGTTGAATGTGCCCGCCGGGCTTTCCGTTGCGGGCTTCGCGCTGCGCGCTGCGGGGCTTCTCTCGCGGTGAGCGCCAGGATCCTGGTAACGGACGGCGAGCAGCGGGCGGCGCTCGCCGTGGTGCGGTCGCTCGGCCGGGCCGGCTTCACGCCCCTGGTCGCGGAGAGTCGGAACCCCTCTCTGGCGGGCGTCTCGCGGTTCGCGGGGGGGCGGTTCGCCGTTCCCGATCCGCTCCAGACACCGGAGCGCTTCGCCCAGGCGATCGCCCGGCTGTCGCGGGAGCTGGACGTCGATCTGGTTCTCCCCATAACGGACGCCTCGGTGCTTGCCGTACTCGGCATCCGCGATGGCTTGGGCCGCGCCGTCGTGCCGTTCCCCTCGCTGGATGCGTTTCGGCGGATATCGGACAAGCAGGCGGTGCACACCGAGGCGAGCCGACTGGGTCTTGCGGTGCCGGCCCAGTACACCATTGCCGACTACAGCGGTGCCGCTGCGCTCGATGTCGGCTCGCTCCGGTTCCCCCTCGTGGTCAAGCCGGCTCGTTCCACCACCGAGGCTGCGGGACGACGGATCAAGCTGGGAGTGTCGTACGCCTCGGACCCGCGCGCGCTGCGCGACCGGCTGGCCGCCCTTCCGGCCGAGGCCTACCCGGTTCTTCTGCAACAGCGGATCGTGGGGCCCGGCGTAGGCATTTTCGAGTTGCTGTGGGATGGACGGCTGATCGCGGCGTTTGCCCATCGCCGATTGCGGGAGAAGCCGCCCGCCGGCGGTGTGAGCGTCTACTCCGAAAGCATCGCGGCCGATCCGACGCTGGTCGAGCGCTCCCGCGCGCTGCTCGAGCGATTCCAGTGGCGCGGGGTGGCGATGGTGGAATACAAGATCGATGCGGCCACCGGAGCGGCCTATGTGATGGAAGTCAACGGCCGGTTCTGGGGCTCGCTGGCCCTGGCCGTCGACGCGGGTGTCGACTTCCCGCGGCTGCTGGTGGAGTCGGCCCTGGGGCGCGTGCCCGCGTCGCCGTCCTACCAGGTCGGGGTCCGCAGCCGCTGGTGGTGGGGCGACGTGGACCACCTATGGACCCGCTGGCGTCATTCCGCCGACTACCTGGCCCTGCCGCCGGGAAGCCCGGGACGGTGGCGCGCGCTGTGGAACTTTGTGGCCGTGAAGCCGGGAGCCCGCTGTGCGGTCCTGCGCTTCGATGATCCCAAGCCGTTTGTCCGGGAGAGTCTCGATTGGCTGAGAGGCCGGTGACCACCGGCGGATCGGTCGGCGTCGTGCACGTGCACAGCGACTATTCGCACGACGGCCGTGACCCGCTCGCGCAGCTCGCCGAATTCGCGCGCGAGCGCGGGCTGGGGTTCGTGTGCCTGACCGATCACGCCGAGGACTTCGGACCGGAGGCCTTCGAGCGCTATCTGCGGGAATGCGAGGAGCAATCGCATGACGGCCTGCGCCTGATTCCGGGCCTCGAGTTCCGGTTCCACGGATTCCCCGGCCTCCACCTCCTCGCGCTGGGACTCCGGGCCTGGATCCAGCCGGCCACGCCCGAGGCGTTCATCGAGCTGGCGCAGGCCGTTTCGGGCCTCACCATCGTGGCGCATCCGATGTTGGCTCGCTACCAGCTACCTGAGGCGGTCCGGCGGGGGATCGACGCGATCGAGGTCTGGAACGCGGCCTACGACACCCGGTACCTCCCCGATCCCCGCGCGTTCGAGTTGCTCCGCGCTCTCCAGCGCGAGCGGCCTGACCTGCTCGCCGTCGCCGGGCTCGATCAGCACGACGCCCGCAACGATCGCCGCACCCGCGTGGTGCTCCAAGGCCCAAGCGCAGACGACCCGGTCGCCGAGCTCCGGGCGGGTCGCTTCACCAATCGAGGATTGACCCTCGGGTTCGCGGCCCGCCCTGCCTGGGGCCCTGTGCGTCTCAACGCCCTGAAGAGCCTCGAGCGGGGTCTCCGAGGCGTCGAACGGGTGCACGACAGGCTGGTGCGCTTGCGCCGGGCG
>DASQPE010000231.1:0-4051 GCA_035644115.1 Gemmatimonadales bacterium | reverse complement strand
CACCACCACATCGGGATACGCGGGCAGCCGGTCGATCACGAAGTCTCGGTCCGGTGTGAGGGTATAGAGGCAGGTCTTGGTGTAGAGAATCGGCCCCAGCGCCTTGGGGATGTACCTGGCCAGGAAATCCATGGTCCGCTTGAGCGCCGCCTGGTCCGGCTCGAAGGTCCGGGTCACCGGGTCCGTCTCCAGCCCGCCCGCGTCCTGCCCCACCTTGGGCCCGGCCTCGCCGAAGACCGGAAACCCGTAGTAGCAGGGGTCGTCCATCCAGATCCATACCGGAAAGCGATCGGGCAGGAAATCGCGCCTGTGTGGGCTCGCGAAATAGGTCACCTGCTCCTGGGTCACTTCCAGTGGCAGCTCGAGCCCGAAATGGGCCAGCGCGCCATTGGACCAGGGGCCGGCGGCGATCACCAGCCGATGGCAGCGGTACGTCCGATCACCAGCCTCGACATCGACCTCACCCCCGGCCGATCGGATGCCGGTCACCGGGGCTCGGTCCCGGAGGATAGCGCCGTGCTCCCGCGCCATCCGCTGATGCGCCGCATTGGCCCGCGCGGCCTTGGCAATGCCGCTCTGCTCCTGGTACAGGCCCTGAATGTCGTCAGGCAGGCGGAACTGCGGCCAGCGGTGCATGATCTCGGCGGCGTCGAGCTGCTCGAACGGGACGCCGCAGGCCCGCATGCTCTCGCTGTAGCTCTCGAGGGGAATCGCGCTCGTGCGGGGGCCGAGGTCGAGCCCGCCGGTCCGCAGAATGACCTGTTCCCCGCTCTCCTTCTCGAGAGCGTCCCAGGCTGCATAGGCCTGCTTGGCCAGCTCGACGTAGGCCGGGGTGTGGTAGGAGAGACGGATGATCCGGGAGTGGTCCTGCGATTCGCCGCGCGCGTGCCCCAGCTCGAACTGTTCCAGGCCAAGCACATCCGCCCCCGCCCCGCGGGACAACCAGTAGGCAGCGGCGCTCCCCAGGCCGCCGAGCCCGAGGACGATGTAGTCGTAGTCGCGCCGGGTCACGCGGGGAAGATGTCGCCCAGCCGCTCGCGGACGTAGCGGCGAATGTCGAGACTCGCGCTCTCCATCGGGGCGTAATAGCCGTGCTCGAAAACACGGGCCCGCATTCCCGCCTGCACGCCTTCGCAGATCCTCCAGTCCTGCCGGTTCACCAGGTCCCAGAACTCTACGGCGTCGGACGGATCGAAGCCCGGTGTGGCCATCTCGTCAGGATGGAAAAGGAAATCACAGATGATCGTGGTGTGCTCGGCGCCGTGCGGCCACAGGGTGAACGCGGCGACATGCTCAGCCGAGAGCGAGAGCAGGAAATTGGGATAGATGAGCTCGCCCTTGTGCCGCGTCCTCTCGTCGTCGTTCAAGCCGGCGAACGGCGCCCGCGAGGTGGTGCCGGAACGGGTGAAGGTCCAGGCGCCCTCCCGGTGGGGGATGCCCCGGTCCCAGTCGAGCTGGGAGCCCCCCTTCTGCTTGAAGGCCGGCACCACCTTGCAGAGTTCCGGATGAACCCCCGCGCAGTGGTAGCACTCGTTGTAGTTCTCCAGCAGGACCTTCCAGTTGGCCCCGACGTCGTACGAGATGCGCTGGGCGGTGCGCAACTCCGCGAGCGGGTAGCGACTCAGGCGCTCCGGCACGGCCCCCAGCTGCTGGAGGAGGGTCCGACCCTCGGCTGCGGCCTCGAGCGGCGAGAGGTTGACGAAGAAAAACCCGCCCCAGGTCTCGACCCCGACGGGCCAGAGCGGAAAGTCCTCGCGCCGGAAGCCGTCCTCCTCTTCCAGAAACGGCGCGGTGCGGAGCTCGCCGTCGAGGGTATAGGTCCACGCGTGGTAGGGGCAGCGGATTCCGCCGGCGAAATGACCGGCGGGTGCCGGGTGCGGCGTGGCCGGGGGGTCGAGCACCAGACGGCATCCTCGATGGCGGCAGACGTTGTAGAACGCCCGGAGCGCGCCGGCCTTGGTCCTCACCACCAGTAGGCTTTCACCCGCGAGATCGAGCACCCGATAGTCGCCGGGTGCCGGCAGTTCCTCGGCTCGACCCGCGCAGGCCCATTCGCGCCCGAAGATGCGCTCCTTCTCCCGCTGCCAAATGGCGTCGGCGAAGTATGCATCGCGCGGGAGGGTCCGCTCGAGCGGCATGGCAGTCAGGCCGCCGTCGGGAGCCGCTTGCCGGCGTCCTTGAGGATCTCGCGCGCCGCGTTGTAGCCGCAGGCTCCCATCACCCCGCCGCCCGGATGGGTCGCCGCGCCGCACAGATAGAGCCCGCGAATCGGCGTGCGGTAGTTGGCGTAGCCTGCGACCGGCCGCATGAAGGACAGGCTCGAGAGAGACATCGCGCCTTGCATGATGTTGCCGCCGGTGAGGCCGAACCGCTCCTCCAGGTCGCGGGGGCTCAGCACCTGCCGGTGGACCACCGACTGCTTGAACCCGGGCGCGTACTGGTCCATGATCTCGATACACCGGTCGGCATACCGCTCCTTCCAGTAGTCCACCGAACCTTCCCGGATGTCGTAGGGGAAGTACTGCGTGAACATGGACATAATGTGCATGCCCTTGGGGGCGATCGTGTCGTCCAGCACCGACGGAATGGTCGCCTCGATGATCGGGTCGCGAGCCGCCCGGCCGTGCTTGGCGTCGTCGTAGGCTTCCTCGATGTAGTCCAGCGTCGGGCAGAGGTGGATCGTCCCCCGGTGCTGCGGCCCCGGCTCGCCACCCGGCAGCGCGGTGAAGTCGGGTACCGCGCTCAGAACCAGATTGATCTTGAGGCTGGCGCTGGCGTAGTCGATAGCGCGCACGTCGGCGACGAACTCCGGCGGCAGTACGGTCGGGTCGACCAGGTCGAGGAAGGTGACGTGCGCGTCAACCCCGGAGGCCACCCGGGGGGCCAGCAGCTCGGTGCCGTCGGCCAGCGCAACGCCGTATGCGGCGCCGTCGCGGGTGAGGATCCGGGCCACCGCCGCGTTGGTTCGGATCTCCGCGCCCTTTTCACGGGCGGCGGCCGCGATCGCCGCGCTGACCCCGCCCATCCCGCCCCGCACGTATCCCCACACGCCGCGGGCGCCGTCGCACTCGCCCATGACGTGATGGAACAGCACGTACGCCGTGCCTGGCATCGACGGCGAGGCAAACGCGCCGATGATCGCATCGGTCGCCAGGGTGACCTTGAGCTGCTCGGACTCGAACCAGCGGTCCAGGATCGGGCGCGCGGCGCCGGTCAACACCTCTATCGCCCGCACGGCGTCCTTCCCCAAGCGCGCGAAGCCGAGACCCAGCTTGGCGAGCTGGAGCAGGTTGCCCGGCGCGAACGACCAGGGCGTGGGCGGCGTCTGGGTCAGTGTCGGCTCGATGAATGAGGCGACCCGCTCCAGCATCGCCTCGTACTTCGGCAGGGCCTCCGCGTCCTTCGCCGAGAACTTGGCCACCTCGCGCCGGGTCAGGTCCTTGTCCGGCCCCAGCAGCAGGTACCGACCGTCGGGGAACGGGGTGAAAGAGGAGGGGCTGCGGGGCAGCATCGCGAAGCCATGGCGTTTCAATTCGAGATCCCGGATGATCTCCGGCCGGAGGAGGCTGTTCACGTAGGCGGCCGTCGAGACCTTGAACCCGGGCCAGAGCTCTTCGGTGGTACAGGCGCCGCCGAGGACCTCCCGGCGCTCGAGGACCAGGACCTTGAGGCCGGCGCGGGCCGCGTAGGCGGCCGTGACGAGTCCGTTGTGACCCCCGCCAATGACGATCAGGTCGTACGAAGCCGGCATGCGCGAGCTCGCTGAAAGTATGGACGGCAGCCAAGTTGGGCCCCGAGGCGCCGATATCTTAGCCGTCCCTTCGGTCGGACGCCAGCGCTGGTATTGACGGGTCGACCCGCGAGCCATATGCTCTCAAATCCGCCGCGGTTCCCGGCGGACGTTCGCCGCATCCGAATCTCCATATCGCAACGCGCCTCCGCACTGCCGGAGGGCGCTCCTTCCACGCGGAGCTTATCGTGGCGCTCAGCTGATTCTCATCCCCGCGCCCGGGCCCCCCACCGGGCGAGCGTTTGTTCACATCCCGAACCC
>DASQPE010000230.1:0-4406 GCA_035644115.1 Gemmatimonadales bacterium | reverse complement strand
AGATCACCCGCCCCGTGGCCTCGGCGCCAGGCGAACAGGACTCCGAGCCCGATCGCGAACCCCCCGAGCAGCGCGAACGTGATCGCGTAGCGGCGGGCTAGACCGGGCCGGCGTGCTGGCGACGATACCGCGGTCGCGAGGGTCGGCGCGCCGCTCGACGGCGCGGGAGCGACCGGCACCGCCTCCAGGGCCCGGGCAAACTCTGCTGCACTCGCAAACCGGTCCGCCGGCGAACGGGCCAGCGCCTTGGCCACCGCCACCTCGACTTCGGGCGGCACCGTCTCCCGCACCGCGCGAAGCGAGCGCGGTGTCTCGGTGAACTTCCGGAGCAGGATCGACTGCGTCGTGGGCCCGGTGAAGGGCGGCTCCCCCGCCAGCATCTCGTAGAGCACGCAGGCCAGCGAATACACGTCGGTACGGGCGTCGATCTCCCGCTCGCCGCTGGCCTGCTCCGGGCTCATGTACGCCGGGGTGCCGAGCGACATCCCGGTGTCGGTCAGCGCCGTCACGCCGGAACCGCCGTCGGAGGAGCTGGCCCCCAGCGCCCGGGCGATCCCGAAATCGGCGACCAGCGTGTCGCCCTCGCGACTGAGCAGGATGTTCTCCGGCTTGATGTCCCGGTGGATCACCCCCTGCCGGTGCGCGTAGTCCAGCGCCGCCGCCGTCTCCCGCGCGATCCGGAGCGCATCGGCGATCGAAAGCTGCCGTGACCGGGCGAGCCGGGCGCGCAGGGTCTCGCCCTCCACGTACGGCATGGTGAACCAGAGCTGGCCGGCGCTCTCGCCCGAATCGAGCACGGTGAGGATGTGGGGATGCTGGAGGCGGGCGGCAAAACGGACCTCCCGCTGGAACCGCTCCGGTCCCAGCGTGGCGGCGAGCTCGGGGTGCAAGACCTTGAGCGCTACCGGACGGTCGTGTTTGACGTCCAGGGCGAGATGGACCGTGGCCATGCCGCCGCGACCGAGCTCGCGCTCGATCCGGTAACGGTCGGCCAATGCGGTTTCCCACTGGGCCCGAGGGTTCGCCACGAGGTCCGGTGTTCGAGTGGTCAGTTGGAGTGCTGCCGGTGGTTGGCAGAACGATATCCCGGGGGAGAGCGCGGGGCCAGAGCCCGGAAGGCCGGTGCCAGGCGGGCTGTCGGCGGCACGCCCGGAGCGCGACTACCATTCCCCGGTGGCCGACCGCCTGACCCCGTATGACCTCGTTTTCGCCCCCAGGGCAGAAGACTGGTTTCCGCCCATCCGCGCCGGCCTGGCTGCAGCCGGCCGGGACGCCCGCGATCGCGACGCGTTCCTGCTCACCCGGGAGGCGGCCGAGCTGGTGCACGACCTCCGTCCCGCCGAGGGAATGGGGGAAGGGATTGACCGCCTTGCCGCCCTGGTGCACCACGCATTCCTCTTTTGGGATGCGGGCACCCAGCTCGTGACCGTGGACCGGCCGGCCCTGAACCAGCTGCTGGTAGTCGATCACCCCACGCTCCCGGCGGGAGCCGCGCCGTACATCCAACTGCCCGAGCGAGTCATCTGGGCCCGCCCCCTGGAGGACGAAGCGTTCGAGCCGCTCGACGGCTGGTTTGCCCATCTCGCTCCCGGCGGCCAGCTCCGGGCGCTGGCCGTATTCGGCTTGCACCCGGACCGGTTGGCTTTCACCGTTGTCGAGGCGGCAGGGGCCCGGCCGGTTGGGCTGGCTCGCCCAAACGGCTCGACCCTCTTTGCCCCCACCATGCCCGGCGGCGAGTTGGCCGCCCTGCACTCGATCGTCGGGCCCGAGGAGCTGCTCGAGCTGGCGTGGCGGGTTTATGGCGCCGGAGAGACCCACTGATGGAGATCATGGACAAGAAGGCGGTCGGCCAGGTGCTGGAGCAGATCGCCTCCTTCATGGAGCTCAAGGGCGATAACCCCTTTCGCATTCGGGCCTTCCGCACCGCGGCCCGGGCCGTGAGCGGCATCCCGGGCGACCTCGGCCAGGCCCTGGAAGACGGCTCGCTGGCCGGCACCAAGGGGGTGGGGCCCGGCACCCTCCAGATCATCTCCGAGCTGGCCGCTACCGGCCGGTCGACCCTGTTGGAGGAGTTGCGGGAGCAGGTCCCTCCCGGCCTGGTGGAAATGCTGGAGATCTCCGGACTCGGCGTCGCCAAGATTCGCCAGATCCACGAAGTCCTCGACATCGATTCGGTCCCCGAGCTCGAGGCCGCGGCCCGGGACGGCCGGCTGGCGCGCCTGCCGCGGTTCGGTCCCAAGACCTCCGAGAATGTCCTTCGCGGGATTGCCTACCTCCGCCAGGCGAGCGCGTTCCGGCTGTCGCACCACGCGGCCGAAGAGGCGGAGGGCCTGCGGCGAGCATTGGAGAAGTTGCCGGGCGTGGTTCACGCCTTCGTCGCGGGGGATGTGCGCCGGCGATCCGAGCTGGTTCGGGATCAGGTGCTGGTCTTGGTGGCGGAGGTGCCGCCGGCGGAGCTGTTCGATCGCCTGACCCGGCTCCCCGGCGTCCACGAGTTCGCCGGCCAGGACGAGCGGCGGGTGACGCTCCGGTTCGCCGGCGGCGCCAGCGCGCAGATCGTGGTGACGACCCCGGTGAATCTGGGTGCCGTACTGGTCCAGGCGACCGGCAGCGAGGCCCACCTCGAGGCGCTCGCCCGGCACGCCAAGACGAAAGGGTACGACCTGAGCGGCGCCGCCCTGTGGCGCGGGCACGAGTTCGTCCCCACCCCGGGCGAAGCCGATCTCTACCGCGCACTCGGACTCGCCGACATTCCGCCCGAGCTGCGCGAAGGCCGGGGTGAAATCGAGGCTGCCGCGGCCGCCGCCCTGCCGGCGCTCCTCGAACGGCAGCAGCTCCGTGGCCTGCTCCATTGCCACACCAATTACTCGGACGGGTCCAACACGGTCGAGGAGGTGGCGCTCGCCTGCCGGGCCGAGGGCTACTCCTACGTCGGTCTCACCGATCACAGCCAGGCCGCCGCCTACGCCGGCGGACTTCGGGGGGAGGACCTGGCTCGCCAGGCGGACGAGGTCGATGCCGTGAACGCCAAGCTCGACGGCATCCGGGTCCTCAAGGGCATCGAGGCCGACATTCTGGTGGACGGGCGCATCGACTACGACGACGCGGTGCTCGGCCAACTCGATTTCGTCATCGCCTCGATCCACAGCCGGTTCAACCTGAGCGCCAAGGAGATGACCAGCCGGGTGCTGGCGGCCATGGACAACCGCCACGTCACCATCATCGGCCATCCGACCGGCCGGCTGCTGCTCTCCCGAGACCCCTATGGCATCGATCTCGACGCCGTGTTCGCGAAGGCAGCGGCCTCCGGCGTCGCAATGGAGATCAACGCCGACCCGCACCGGCTGGACCTCGACTGGCGAGTCCTGCGTCGCGCGCGCGAGCTGGGCGTGACTATCTCGATCGGGGCGGATGCGCACAACGTGTCCGGGATCGCCAACGTGGAATACGGTGTCGGCATGGCCCGCAAAGGCTGGCTCGGCGCCGCCGACATCCTGAACGCGCGGTCGATGGACGAGTTCCTCGCGTTCACCCGGGCGAGGCGGGCGTGAGCAAGGTTGGCAGGAAAGGTCGTCTCGCCCCCGCGGCGGTTCGTGCGCCGATCATCTTCGAGCGCTTGCGCCGAGCCTACCCCGAGGCCAAGACGGCTCTCGACCACACCAACCCGTATCAGCTCATCGTCGCCACGATTCTCTCGGCCCAGACGACCGACGTACGGGTCAACCTGGTCACGCCGGAGCTCTTTCGGCGCTACCCGGACGCGTGGGCCCTGGCCCGCGCGAAACCGAGCGAGGTGGAAAAGCTGATCCAGTCCACTGGGTTCTTCCGGAGCAAGACCCGGAGCATCGTCGGGATGGCTCAGGGCCTCGTAGCCGATCATGGCGGCGAAGTGCCCCGCACCATGGAAGCGCTGGTCGCCCTGCCGGGGGTCGGGCGCAAAACCGCCAACGTGGTACTCGGCAATGCATTCGGGGAGAACCAGGGGGTCGTGGTCGATACTCACGTTACCCGGCTCAGCCAGCGGCTAGGCCTTACGCGTCAGACTGAACCTGCCAAGATCGAGCCGGTCCTCATGCGGCTCTTCCCCCGCGCATCCTGGGCGCTGCTCTCGCATCTGCTGATCTTCCACGGCCGCCAGATCTGCGTGGCACGGAAGCCCAAGTGTCCCGAGTGCGTCTTGGCAGATATCTGTCCGTCGGCAAAGCTTTAAACTGCGGACCACAGAGGCACAGAGGCACAGAAGAAAACAACAAATAATGTACGGTTCTCTGTGCCTCCGTGCTTCCGTGGTTCGCAGTTGTGGTTTGCAGTGTTGTGGTTCGCAGTTGTTGTGGTTCGCTGTTCAGCTCACGGCTTCCAGGCCGTGATGTACCCCGCCAGTGCCGACGCCGCGACGGTGTACGGGC
>DASQPE010000229.1:0-6654 GCA_035644115.1 Gemmatimonadales bacterium | reverse complement strand
TTGTAGGTGATCGCCTGGGTCGGCCACTTCGAGTAGCGATACACCGCCCGGCTCGCGGTCTCGCATAATGCCTTAGCCACCGGGTCTTCCCCGGCCCGGGCGCACGCGTTCGGATAGAATTGAACGTGCTCGGTGAAGTAGTCCACCGCGTCGCCGAACGTCAGCCGACCGGTGTGGAGTCCGACATCGATCCGAACCCGCGCAGCCCGGAGCAGCTGGCCCCGAAGCTCGTACAGGTGCTCCGCCGCCGTATAGAACCCGTGCGGCCGCCCCTCGACCGGCTCCGCCATCAGATCCTCGGCATAGAGGGCCCAGCCTTCGGTCGCCATCGAATCTTCCCACATCGCCGAGGAATCTTCCACGGCGCCCGGCGTGAGCCAGCGGATATCGGAGATCTCCGCCGCGTGCTCGGTCATGTACTTGTAATGCCAGTCGTGTCCGGGGAAGCCCTCGTGGACCGCCGTGTCCGCCACCGACGCGCGGTTGTTCACCTTGAGCTGACCTGGGTCGTTGCCGGTGGGTGTGAGATAGAAGCGGCCCACGCCGGTCCGCTTGAACGGAGGCGCCGGATAGTACGCCGCGTCGATCGTGCTCCGGAGCACCGGTGGGGTGAACACCACGTCGAGGCGATAGTCGCCGGGAACGTCGAACAGTTGACGCTCCCGCCCGTAGGCGACGGCGCGCTGCCCGACGTCGCGGTACCACCGGAGGAGCTCATCGTCGTTCGCCGGCGAATCCTTTGAGAGGTGCTCCATGACCGCGCGCACGGAGGCTTGCGCGGCCGGGCCGGCAAAGTCGAGCCGAAGACGGGCGCCCCTCGCCACCTCTTCCGCCACCTGGTAGATCTTCGCCTCGTACAGGGCGACCTGCTCGGCCCCGTACTCCCACAGATCCGCGGCGCTGCGGTTGACATGAAGGCAGTGCGCGAGCCGCCAGTCGTATTCCAGCTCTCCGACGGCGTAGCGATTGGTCTGGTCTGACGGGTCGTACGTCTTCGTCAGAAATTCGCTGAACTTCGCGAATGCGTTGGCGGCGGCGGCGGAGCTGCGAGTGACCCGATCGAGCATCGTGGGAGCGAAGGCTCGCAGTCCGAGATAGCCGGCGGCCATTTTCGGGAGAGTGGCTCGGAAAAACTGCTCGTCGGCCCGGGAACCGGCGATTCCGTCGTACTGGACCAGCCGGCGGTCGGGCAGGTTGCCCTCCTGCCTCCCTCTCAGGAGATTGGCCCGAGCCGTCTCCAGATACGCGGGAATCGCGCGCACCCGGTCGACCGCGAGGCTCCAATCCGCCTCGCTGCCGAGCTGCCCACCCGGACCGACCTCCATCTGCTGCAGGTGCCAGTCGACACCGCGAAACGGCTCCGCCACGTACGTGTCTATGGCGCGCTCATGGTGCCGGCGCTCCTCCAGCTGGCGCAGCACAAAGCCGATCTGAGCCCCGAGCACCGCGTGGTCGATCCGCTCGGCCGGCTCGAGGCGACCTGGGTCGATGGCCTGCCGGGCACGCTCGATTTCGCGATAGAAGGCCGCTTCGGATTTGAGCGCGTCCGGCCCCAATCGCGGAGGGCGCCGTTGGTGCCGGCAAGCGCGGAGCTGTAGCCATCTCCGCCCAGGTAAGTCGATGTGACGGGATAAAGCTGGAGAGTCCGAACGAAGTACCGCCGGCGCAGAGAGCTGAACGCACTCCCCGGCGAGACCGCGCTTCCTGCCGCCGGCCCGGCGCCCCGGCAGCCACCGACCTGGCGCAGAATCCCGAAAGTAGCAGCGGTGCGCGCGGCGCCGACGAGGAAGCGGCGGCGAAGCATGCGGCAATATACCTGAACCTGGGGAGGGACAACACGACACGCGACGACACAAGATGCACGAAGCCACGCGATCACGGGGCGGCTAACCCCGCCCCGTTTTGCACGAAGTTCCTACCATTGCAGGCTGTCAGTTACATCAGTTACACGCTGGTTTGACCCAGATTGTCACAGCTCCCCCGCGGACGCGGCCGTCAGCTGCAAGCGTGGGGGAGGCAGCCGTGGCGATCGCGCCTCCCCCGATACTGCCTGACTCCATCGTGTAATGGACCCGGCTCATCACCGCTAGTATGTTGTCCATCGTCTTGTCGCGTCCGATTCAAAGTAGGGGTACCACGCTCCATCGGGAAAGAAGTCAAGGCCGCCAAGCTTGACAAAGGAGGAACTGTTGAAGAGCAAACGCATGCGGACGATTGCTATCGTGACGGCACTCGTCAGTTCCTTGGGCGGCAGCGCCATGTCCGCCCAGGACAAGTACACCGTGAGGGTGCCGGGTGGACTCGCGTTCTCCGAGTCCAAGGGGTACGAGGCCTGGCACGTTGTCTCCGTCAGTCAGGACGGAGGCCTGTTTGCTGCGATCCTCGCCAATCCCGTGATGATCGACGCCTACCAGAAGGGCATTCCCGGCAACGGCAAGCCCGTCCCCGACGGCTCCAGGATGGCGAAGATCCACTGGAACCCGAAAAAGCTGGAGACGTTCCCCGCAGCGACGGTGCCGGGCACGCTGCATGACGTCGACTTCATGGTGAAGGACAGCAAGAGGTTCGCGCAGAGCGGCGGGTGGGGATGGGCCGCGTTCGAGTATGACGCCGCGTCCCGGACCTTCAGGCCCGCCACCACAGCCGACAAGCCACCGCAGGGGAACGACGCCAAGTGTGGGTTGGGGTGCCACACGATCGTGAAGACGAGAGACTACGTCTTCACCGATTACGGGAGTCGCTGAACAACGCCGCACTTCGCCACCCGATGAGGCAGAGCGTACGCATCGATTGATCGAATGAGGGGCGCCCCGCGGCGCTCCGGCCCGTGGCCAGGGTAGAAAGTGAAAATGGCTAGAGCGGGGAAAACCCTGCTCTAGCCATTTAGGTGCCGAACGGTCGCCAATACAGGGAGGGATTCGCGGGGCAATATACCCCTTCCATCCGGCCCCACCGATGGCTACACTTCCGCTCCGCACCGCCACGGGACGTAGCGCAGTCCGGTAGCGCACTGCAATGGGGTTGCAGGGGTCGCGGGTTCAAATCCCGCCGTCCCGATTTCGGCGGCCGGTCAAGTGACCGGCCGCCGTTGTCGTTGGTGCTAGAGCAGCGGCTCGGGAAATTGCTGTTGAACCACGCCGGCCGTGGCAACCAGCAGGTGGGCCGCCGTGGCATAGGGAAGCAGGCCCATGAGGCTCCCTTGGGCCAGGCGCAGCTTGCCCGCCAGTAGCGCGGTAATCGGCGAGAGCCTCCCGGCCAACAGCTCTCTCCACACCGCCGCATCAGCCTCGATCAGATACCTGGCAGCGCTGACGTCAGCCTCGGTTGCGGGGCGCGCATCCCGACACACGCCGTGATGGAGGTCCAGCCACACCGTGCGAGGCTCGGGGACGCCCAGTGCGGCGTCGGCGCCCATCCGGAGGGCCACAGCGCCCTCCCAGTTGGCCGCGGCCTCGCGGTAAGCGGCGCTGGCGTTGAGCTCACGCGCCCAGGCCGCGGCCCACGAGCCGGTGAACACATCGGGATGCATGGCGCCGAAGATTAAGCGCGTCGGATCCGCGCTCAAGGCTGGGGGGGGCGCCTGCGTCCGTGGTGGGACGAGCGGAAACAACGTATCGGCCGGCTCCGGACGGAGACTGTCGGTCGGAACCGGCACTACGTGCTCGAGCCGGATCTCGATCGGACGCGCGCGGTCTTCGGGTTCGGCCGTGACCTGGTCCGGGACCTCCCGTGTTCGCCAGCGGCCCGGCAGCAAGAACTCGTCTAACAGGACCCGGGGCTCAAACCGCCGTGGATGGCGTAACCGGACGATGAACTCACCCCGCGAGTTGGTGAAAGCCGGTTCGCCGCCGAAGTCGATGGCCGCGCCCTCGACCGGCTGGCCCGACTCGTCGAGCACCCGGCCGCGCACCACGTAGCGAGCAATCCCGCCCCCGCCGAGTCGCTGGGGCTGCACCCCGCCGAGCGCTCCCATGTAGAGAAACGTGCTTCCGGAAGCGGCGTAGTCGACCGTGCCGTCCGGCTGCACGTATGTCCCCAGGCTGGTCGAGTACCGCCCCAGCTGCAGTCGAGCCGTGAGCGTGAGCGCGCTGCGGAACGGATTGAACGGCTGGAACGGCTGGTGAACGATCGCGTAATCCAGCGCGAATTCGCCGATCGGGGTCAGCAGACTCCCGCCGAGCTGCAGGCGAGGGCGTCCGTCGCTCAGGGTGATCTGCTGCACCAGTCCCACCTTGGGCGACACCCGCTCCCGTAGGTTCATGATCGGCGTAGTGGTGGTGGCGCGGCCTTGAGGGCGGCTCTGCAGTATGAACAGCTCCGCGTCGAGCCACGACGCGAGCCGGCGGCCGACCGCGGCGAACGAGCTCAGGTTGCGGATGCTGTCGCTGCGCGAATCGTACAACCCGGCGGAAACGCGCAGCTCCCCGGTGCGGCCGCCGAGAAACACGGAATTGCCCCAGGCCCGGCTCGGAACCGACACATCGGCGGAGTCCTGCACGAAGTGCTGGCGCGCGACGCCGAGCGAAAAATCGGGGCTCAGCTGATAAGTGATTTCGACGTTCTCCCGGTCCACATCGGTTTGCATGGGCGCGGGCACGGCGGCGCGGCGGAAGCGCCGCGGGTTGTACACGTACGACGCCCTGACGCCCACCGCGCCCGACCGGGCGACGACGCTGGCCGCCGCGTACGGCCGTCCGGCGCCGATGCCGCCGACCAGCGCGGTGGTGACGTCCGGCGTCGCCTGCCACTGGATCCCGGGAACCACGGTCTGCCGCTCGGCGAAAACGGCGCTGGTGGTGAGGTGCAGCACGGGGGAGAGGTGGTGCTCGACGAAGAGCGCGCCCATCGGGGCTTGAGCCTTCGCCGCGAGGAAAGCGGGCGCCGCCAGCCCTTCCGAGCTGGCGCCGCCGAAGGCGAGAATCCCGGTGCGCCCCTGGACCCGCGCGTAGCTGGCCCCCTGGACCAGCAGGTTATAGCCGCTGCCGAAGACGTCAGTGGGATACCGGATCACCAACGCATCATTGCCCACCCGCAGCGTGTCCTTGCCGATCGCCTTTCGCATGAAGGCGCCGACGCGAAGGCCGTCGAGATATCCCAGACCGACCCAACCTTCGACCCCATTGCGCCAGAAATTGGCCGCCGCACCGTAGCCGCCTATCAGCGAGGATCCGCCCCCTTGCACTTCGACCACCGTCTGCGCGGTCGCGGGGCGGGCGATGGCAGTGAGCGCAACGAGCCCGAGGGCGCCCGCGAGGGGCGCCCTCGGGCGCGGGTGCCGCGCCGGCTCAACGCCGCTCGGCGGCGAGCGGAGACGCGGCGCTGGTACCGCTCGGGGAGCCATTCGTGCTCTGAGTGCCCTCGGCCGTTTCGCCGGCGGTGGGCACAGGGGTGAGCGCCGTATCGATCGCGAACTTGACAAAGCGGAGCGTCACGTGTTCCGGGGGCTGGTCCAGGTCCCAGTCCACGTGAACCCACCGGCGGTGTCCGGGCAGGAGCGGGAAGGCCCCGGCCGACCGACTCTGTCCCTTCGCGGTCGCCAGCTGCAGCTCGAGCACCCTTCCCAAGTGCGGGCTCAGATTCTCGAGTTGCACCCGCGCCGTCCTGGCGGCCGAGTTCACCTCGAGCCGGCGGACCACGACCTCCGATTTGCGGAGCGGCTGCTTCTGGTTCAGGTAGACCACGTGCGGAAGGATGAGGCGCAGGTTCAGGCCGTTGTCAGTGCGGGCCCCGCTCATCGCGGCGGTGACGCTGAACCAGGTGGGCAGGCTGTCGGCCCGCGCCTCGTAGAAGACGGTGTAGGTCGCGCGGGGTGCGAGGCGAAAGCTGGTGGCGGACAACTTGACGTGAACGTGGGCCGTGTCGAGCGGGCTGGCGACCACCTCGCCGGCTTCGGTGACATCGAAGCCGTGGACTTCCAGGACGACGGTGAGCGGGAAGATCGAGCCGTTCGAGAGCTGGAAGCTCGATCTGGCGCGTTCCTGGTACTCGACGATCGGGGGACTGACGCTTTGGGCGGGAAGGACGGCGGGGAGGAACGGCGCGACGGTGCCGAGGGCGAGGACGAGCCTAGCCTGGCGGAGAAGGGCTCCGAGTTCGTCCTGCGCCGACCATCCCATAGGTCCTCACTGTGTGATCGCCACGAGATTGAGCGTGCCTGCATAGGTGCCCGGCGGCAGCGCGGGCGATCCGGTCAAGTCGATCCCGCATCTGCAACTGGTCGGTGCGCTCGCCGATGGCGTTTTCCGCTCCGATCGGCTCCGATACCAGCGTGAGGCAGCCTCCAGCCGCTCCCACATTGGCGCCTCCGGCCACCACCGAAGCCTGGGTAAACCGCGCAAAGCTCTGCTGGCTCCCACTCGGCACACGGCTCAGAATGGCCGTCGTGGGAATCGCCGCACTCCCGTTGGCCAGGGCACGGGCGGGCGCCCGCTGAGGGTTGGCATCGACTTCCCGCTCGCCCTTCTTGGGCGTCGGGCGGCACGCCAGGGGCGCGCCCTACTGCGTTACTGCCTCGATGTTCAGGGTGCCGCTGTACGTGCCTGGGGGGAGCACGCCCGCGCCGGTGAGATCGAGCTGCAAGCTCAGGTTGTCGGTGCGGGTCGCGGTCTTGTTCGGCCCGCTGATGCTGATCTGGAACAGGCGAAGACTCCCGCC
>DASQPE010000228.1:0-6677 GCA_035644115.1 Gemmatimonadales bacterium | reverse complement strand
CCGGGCTGAGGTCGGGCGACTGGTCGAGGCCGCGGTGGAGCAATATGGCGGGCTCGACATTCTGGCAACAATGCCGGCGTTCTAGCCCCGGCCCCCCTCGCAGACATCACCTCAGAGCAGGTCGAGCGCCAGTTCGGCGTCAACGTGCTGGGCGCGCTGTACGCCACCCAAGCAGCGGTACCGGCCTTTCGGAACGGGGGGCGAGTGGTCAATGTCTCATCGGTTGTGGCCGGGGAGCCGCTGGCGGGGGCGGCCGTCTACTCCGCAAGCAAAGCCGCCCTCGAGGCGATCACGCGGAGCCTAGCTGCCGAGCTGGGGCCTCGCGTGCGGGTCAACGCGGTGTCGCCCGGACCCACCGAGACGGACATGTTCGACGGCAGTCGATCTCCCGAGTTCGAGGCCCAGGCGCTTGGCCGAACGCCGTTGGGCCGGCTGGGCCGCCCCGACGATATCGCCGATGTGATTGCCTTCGTGGCATCCGACGACGCCGGCTGGATTACCGGCCAGGTGATCACCGCCAGCGGGGGGTTCCGACGCTAGTCGAGCCGCTGCTCGCGCCTCGGGGCTGGGCGGGGTACACTTGGCATCGCCATGACCCCGCCCGCCGCTCGGTCTGCACCCGCGTCTCCTGGCACTGCTTCTGGACCCGGGTCCGGCACCGGCGACCATGGCGCCGCGGTGCTCGCCGCCTTCCTCGGTTGGACCCTCGACTCGTTCGATTTCTTTCTCGTCGTCTTCGCGCTCACCGCCATCGCCCGGGAGTTCGGTACCACCGATGCGGCCGTCGCGCTGTCGATCAGCGTCACGCTGGCGTTCCGCCCGGTAGGCGCTTTTCTCTTCGGCCTCCTGGCCGACCGCTACGGCCGCCGGCTGCCGCTCATGCTCGACCTGGTGTTCTACTCCGTGGTCGAGGTCCTGTCGGGGCTCGCACCCGACTACACGACGTTCCTGGTGCTGCGCGCGCTATTCGGCATCGGAATGGGCGGCGAATGGGGTGTGGGCGCTTCGCTGGCCATGGAAAAAGCGCCGGCCCGGCTGCGCGGGGTCCTCTCCGGCTTGCTGCAGGAGGGATACGCGGTCGGGTATCTCCTCGCGGCGGTCTGCTTCTTCGTGATATACCCCCGATTCGGCTGGCGGCCGATGTTCTTCGTCGGTGGGCTGCCGGCCCTGCTCGCGCTGTTCGTGCGGTTCCGGGTCAAGGAATCCGAAGTGTGGGAGCGGACCCGGCACGAGACCTGGCGGGGGCTGGGGAAGGCCATCGCCGCCAACTGGCGGCTCTTTCTCTACCTGACGCTGCTGATGGCGGGGATGAACTTCGCCTCCCACGGCACCCAGGACATGTACCCGACGTTCCTCGAGCGCGAGTGGGGCTTCAGTCCGCGGTCACGGGCGGCGCTCACCGCATTTTCAATGGTGGGCGCGATCAGCGGCGGCATCGTGTTCGGGCTCTGGTCCGATCGAATCGGGCGCCGCAAGGCGATCGTGCTGGCGCTGGGGCTGGCGATGCTGATGATCCCGCTGTGGGCCTTTGCGCCCTCGTTGCCGCTCCTGGTGGCGGGGGCGTTTCTCATGCAGTTCATGGTTCAGGGGGCGTGGGGTGTCATCCCCGCTCACATCACCGAGCTCTCGCCCGATTCGGTCCGCGGGTTCCTGCCCGGGTTCGCCTACCAGTGCGGCGTCCTGGTGGCGGGCCTCGTGGTCTACGTCGAAGCGCTCTTTGCAGCCCGGATCAGCTACGCCTGGTCGATGGCGCTCACCGCGGTGACGGTGTTCGGCTTCGCGGCTGTGGTCGCCGGGGCTGGGCGGGAGAATCGGGGAGCGGCGTTCGGGGCGACGGGCGACAAGTAAGAAGTGAGAAGTAAGAAGTAAGAGGGCCCTGTCCCAATTCGAACCAACTTGTTGCCGGGAGCCCCCTTGCACCAGCCGATCTGTCCCAAATGGCGGCCTCGGTGGCCGGGACGCGACACCTGACTGGCAAGCGACCGCTTGAGCCCGTATAATAGGCCAACCTGCAGGTTGTGACGCACCCGTAACAACTCGAAAGCGCTCTACGCCCACTCCCGAACCCCGGCGGGGCACTCCGCTATGCACTGCTTGGCGCGGCGATGCGGTTGCTCGCCCGCCGCCGGTCACCCGCGTGTCTCCCACGCAGCGTTCCACCCGGCCGAGGCGTCGGGCAGGAAGTCACCCAGATCAATCAAGGAGGGGAACCAGTGCGCACACTGTGTGTATGGGCGGCGGTGCTGGCGGCCCTGGTCGGCGCGGCGGGATCGGCGTCGGCGCAGGAGCGGCAGATCACGGGCACCGTCACGCGGGCCAGTGGGGGGCAGCCGATCGCGGAAGCGACAATCTCGGTGGCCGGTGGCGGGCCGAGGGCAGCTGCCAGAACCAATGAACAAGGGCGGTACTCGGTGACCGTTCCAGGTGGGGCCGCGAACCTCACTTTCCGGGCGATCGGGTTCCGCAGCGTGGATGTGGTGGTGGCGGAGGGCCAGGAAGTAGCGGACGTCGCCCTGGCCGAGGACGTCTTCAAGCTGGAAGAGGTCGTGGTCTCCGGCCAGCAGACCGGTGTGGAGCGGCGGAACGCCACGACCTCCACCGCGATCGTGACCAGTGAGGATCTCAAGCAGGTCCAGGCTGCCTCGCTCGACCAGGCCCTGCAGGGCAAGGTCGCCGGGGCCAACATCCAGCAGAACTCCGGCGGCCCCGGCGGCGGGATGCAGATCCAGATCCGCGGTGCCAACACCGCCATCGGCTCGAGCGATCCGCTGTTCGTAGTTGACGGGGTCATGTTCAGCAACGCGACCCTGCCCTCCGGGCTGTTCAACGTGACCGGCAGCTCGTCCAACCGTGGCCGGGGTGAGCTCCAGGACGACGCCGTGAACCGGCTGGCCGACCTCGACCCGGGCGAGATCGCGTCGGTAGAAGTGCTCAAGGGCGCCGCCGCGTCCTCGATTTACGGCTCCAAGGCGGCCAACGGTGTCGTGATCATCACGACCAACAAGGGGCGGGTGGGGCGGGCCCGGGTGAATGTCACCCAGCGGTTCGGGTTCTACGATCTGCTTCGGGGGCCTGGATTCCGCGCCTTCGACACGACCACCGCGCTCGCTACCTTCGACGAGGCGATCGTACGGCCGTACATCCAGGCGGACGGCACCCTCCCGGCGCACGACTTCCTGCAGGAGCTGGCGGGAAACAAGCCCTTTGCCTGGGAGACCTTGGCCGATGTGGGCGGCGGCGACGAGAACACCAAGTACTACGTCGCTGGCGGCTGGTCCGACAACCCCGGCATCGTTACCAACACGTTCGCCAAGAAGCAGAACATCCGGCTCAACCTCGAGCAGGACTTCGGGAAGCGGCTCAACCTGCAGGTGACGAGCGCCTTCACCCGCAACCAGAGTGACCGCGGCATCACCAACAACGACAACAACGGCGGCAGCGTCACCTACTCGATCGCGTACATCCCGAGCTTTCTGCCGCTCACCAACCCCGATGGCTCGTTCCGGCAGCCCGAGGTCACGTACCTGCAGAGCAATCCGCTGCAGACCGCGGCCCTGACGACCAACGACGAAACGGTCATTCGCTTCACCGGGGGCGCCAACCTTTCCTTCCAGGCCCTGACGACCGAGCATTCGAGCCTGAAGCTGGTCGCGGCAGGCGGCGCCGATCTGTTCAGCCAGCGCGCCACGGTCATCGCCCCGCCGGAGCTCTTCTTCCAGACCACCCAGGCGCTGCCGGGGGTCTCGTCGCTGGCGCACGGCGACAGCCGGTTCCTGAACTGGAACCTGAACGCGATCCACACCCTCAGCCCGGGCAGCGGCTCCTGGCGCGCCACGACTTCGCTAGGCAGTCAGTACGAGGATCGCCACTTTTCCCGTGACAACGTTGTGGCGCAGGGGCTCATTCCCGGCCAGACCAACATCGACCAGGGCTCGACCCTCGGGTCCCAGTTCGAGCTGGCGACCACTGAGCGTACCCTCGCTTTCTACGGCCAGGAAGAGCTGGGGTTTTTCCACGACCGGGCGTTGCTGGCGGTCGGCGTGCGGGCCGAGCGCTCGAGCGCCAACGGGGACGACGGGAAGTACTACTTCTTCCCCAAGCTGTCCGGCGGCTACCGCTTCGCTAACCTGTTTGGCGAGGGAAGCGACCTCAAGTTCCGCGGCGCGTATGGCGAGACCGGAAATCAGCCGCTCTTCGGGCAGAAGTTCACCACCCTTCAGGGTGGGAACACCATCGGTGGCGTGATCGGAACTCAGGTGGGCACGACCGCGGGTTCTTCGATCATCAAGCCGGAGCGGATCAAGGAGTTCGAGGGTGGCTTCGACGCGTCGTTCTTTCAGGGCCGGGCAACGCTGGAGTTCACCGCCTATCATCGGCGCACCACGGACCTCCTCCTCAACCTGACCCCGGCGACATCGACCGGCTTCAACCAGGAGCTCGTCAACGGCGGCCAGTTCCGCAACACCGGGATCGAGGTCGCGTTGGGCGTGGCCCCGGTCCAGCACCAGAACTTCAGCTGGCTGATTCGCTCCACGTTCAACCGGGTTCGCAGCAAGGTTGACTCGTTGCCTGGCGGCATCACCAGCTTCCGTCCGGCCAACGCCGGGTTCGGGCTCGCGTTCGGCGAGTTCCTGGTGGAGACCGGGCAGCCCATCCAGCAGATCGTCGGCTCAGTACCCGACGCCAATGGCAATCTCCAGACGGTGTTCCTGGGCGACGCCAACCCGAACTTCCGCCTGTCCCTCTCGAACGACTTCACGATGGGGAAGCTGTTCTTCTCGTTCCTGTGGGAATGGCAGCAGGGCGGGGTGGCGCAGAACCAGACGCTCTCGCTCTACGACTGCAACGGTCTGTCGCCCGACTTCGACGGCCCCAACATCATCAACCCGGACGGGTCGGACCGTCCGCGCGGGCAGTATGGCTTCGACTCGTGCAACAATACCGGCGACGCACGGCCCTTCGTGCAGTCGACCAGCTTCGTCAAGCTTCGCGAAGCCTCGATCGGCATCGCCTTGCCGCGCCGGTGGGCCCGGGCCATTGCCGGCGCCAGCGACATCCGGATCAGCGTGACCGGCCGCAACCTGCTGCTCTTCACCGATTACTTCGGGTATGACCCCGAGGTAAGCAACTACGGCCAGCAGGCCATCGTGCGAAACATCGATCTGGGGCCCTATCCCCCGATGCGCAGCTTCCTGTTCAACATCTCGCTGGGGTTCTGACCATGCGGACACGCGCACTGCACCGCCTCGCGGCGGCGGCCTCTCTCGCGGGTGCCCTGCTCATCGGCGCCTGCGGCGACTTCAACGTCACCAACCCGAACCAGCCGACGCTGGACGACCTCAGTTCCAACCCGACGCGGACCAAGCTCGCGGCGGCGGCGACCGGCTTGTTCATCGGCATCCGGACCGACATGACCGGCTACGTCTGGCGCCTCGGATCGATGGGGCGCGAGGGCGTGAACCTGTCCGGCAACAACCAGCCCGACTACCAGGAGCCCTACTTCGGCCCGTTGCAGGGCACCGGATTCGGCGGCACTCTGTGGACCAACTACTATCGCCACATCAGAACCGCGAACATCTACCTCGACGCCGCGCCGAAAGCAGCCCAGTTGCCCGGGGCCGAGGGGCTCTCGGCCGGAGAGGTCTCGGCATCGCTCGGGTTCGGCAAGACGCTGAAGGCCTTGGCCTTCATGTACGTGGTGGGCGGACACGGCTCCCTGGGGGCGCCGGTGGACGTCGATCATCCGATCACCGACCCGCCCGCCCCATTCGTGACCGAGGACAGTGTCTACGGCTACATCGTGGCGCTGCTCAATGAAGCCCAGAACGATCTCACGGCGGCCGGTGCAACGTCCTTCCCGTTCCCGGTGCCGGCGGGCTACACTGGGTTCAACACGCCGGCCACGTTCCTCGCCTTCAACCGGGCGCTGGCGGCCAAGGCGTATGTGTTCCGCGCCACCGCGGCCGGCTCGACCTGCGGCGCCACCTGCTATTCCGCGGCGCTCGCCGCGATTGTCGCGGCGGGGCCGACCTTCGCCGTCGGCGATGCGAGCCAGTTCGCGAAGGGGGTGTACTACGACTTCTCGGCGGACGCCGGCGACACGCAGGACGATTTGTCGGACGCGCTCGACGCCCCGATCTACTTCGCGCTGCCGATTCTGGTGACTCTGGCGCAGAAGCAGACCGACGGGACGACGCCGGACCAGCGGGTCGTGACCAAGACCGCGGCCGCCACGGCGAACCCGCCCCAGCAGGTGGGCGGCATCCCCATCACCGGCACGCTCAAGTTCACCAACTACCTGACCGGCGGAAATGCCGATCCCGCCGCGCCGGTTCCGGTGATCAGGAACGAGGAGCTGGTCCTCCTCCGGGCCGAGGCCGAAATCGGACTCAACGATCTTGCCACGGCGCTCACCGACATCAACCTGATCCGGACCAACGCCGGCCTTCTGCCTGCCCTGGGCAGCCTCGGGACCAAACCCCAGGCCATCACCGAGTTGCTGTACAACCGGCGTTACTCGCTCCTCTGGGAACAGGGAGCGACCTGGGTGGACGCCCGGCGATATGGCCTCATCGTCGTCGCGCCGAACGGCAAGCACCAGATCGTCGGCATCGGCGAGCTGCCGGGCTTCGGCGTCGGAAATTTCGGTGCGAGCGATGTGCCGCTCCGAATGCTCA
>DASQPE010000227.1:0-4093 GCA_035644115.1 Gemmatimonadales bacterium | reverse complement strand
GATCGCCCCGCCACGGCCACCGGCGTCGCCGCTCGGGCCGCCCGGCCCGCCAGGGTGTCCAGCTCGGGGCGAATGCGGTCGAGGTCGGCCGAAACCGACCCGACCACGACGTTCCCTACGCCGCGAACCGCACCGATCCGGTGCTCCAGTGATTCGGCCTGCTGAAAGAGCTGGGCCTGCTCCGGGGAGATCTCGAGCTCGATCGGCTCGACCCGGGTCTCGGCACATGGGGTCTCGTCGTTGTAACCGGCCAGGCCAACGGGATACTGGCCCTTCCCGCTGAGCAGATGGGCCCGCAGCTCGAGCGCGTAACCCGCAGTGCGGTGGAACTGATCGAGGTCGGCCCGGGTCAGCTCGATCTCGCGGTTGATCAGAGCGCGCAGCACCGGCCAGTCGTAGGGCAGCGCGCCGCCGCCGGACAGGACCGCGTCGAAGTCCGCCTTCGCGGCACGGCTCGCGTCGGCGCGGGTTGAATCGCCCGCCTCGAGCCGCGCCTGGATCGCGGCCTGGAGGGCCCGGAGGATTCGTCGGATGGTGGTCGAGGAGGTTTGCAGCCGCTCCTGAAATACCGGCCCGGCCTCAGCCCCGCCGCGCGCGTACGCGTCGAAGGTCTGCTGGAGCTGCTCGATGGCGGTGGGGACCGCGCCGAGAATAGCGACCAGGCTGTCCACCCGGCTGCGCAGCGCGCGGGATCTGGCGCTCGGCGCTGGCCCAGCTGCCTGCCGGTCGAGATAGGCGATCAGGCATGCCGTGTCGACCGCGATCTGGATCCTGCTGTTGATGTCGACCCCGTATTCCGTCGCCTGCAACGCGGGCAGCGGGCGGCCACTCTGGGCCAGCGGCCCCCGCTCGGCCCACTCGACGTAGCGCACTGCGCCCGCGGCGCAATCCGGATTCTGGGCCGAGAGCGCGCCGGCCACGGTGACGAGCCAGCCTGCAGTCAGCGCGGCGGGTCCGAACAACGAGGCTTTCATCGGCCTTCGGCACCGAGGAAGGCGTCTTCGATGTCGAAGAGCTGGGCCGACGGGTCCAGCCAGGTGGCTGGGTGGCCAGCGAGATCGAGCACCACGGCGCAGGCATCGGGATGGGCGCCGAACAGCTCGTCCTCCTGGCCGGGGCGGAAGATCCGCTGATCGGTGACCCACACGATCTCACGCCAGGGGAACGGATCGCTCCGGGTGCCCGCCTTGTCGGCGAAACGAGTGATCTCGGGCCCGACTCGCCGGATGATCATCACAGTCTTGGAAGGATGGCCGACGCTCTCGGCCAGGATCGCTCGGGCGGACTTGATGTCTGCCGCTCTGGACGCCGCCCGCACCGACAGTACGCGCATGGCCGGCCTCGCTCGGAACTCGACTCGGCTCGGGCGAGACGAGCTCGCCTGCTGTCAACTCAGGGATCGTTGCAGGATACGGACAGCGGCCGGGCTCCGCCAGACGGCGGGGCCGCCCGGCGGCAGCGCTGCTGACTATTTCGAGCGCTGGTAGGTCCCGACCAGCTCCGCTTGGGCCACAATGTGCCCTTGCATGGCGCGCTCCAGGTCGGCCTTGGTCGGCCGTCCCAGATCACCCAGGGCGGCATCCAGAGCATAGAGCTTGTGAAAGTACCGGTGGCGCCCGATCGGCGGGCAGGGACCGCCGTAGCCGGTCCGCTTCCAATCGTTGACTCCTTCGCGCGCACCGGACGGAGGGCTCTTGGTGCCCTTGGGGAGACTGGTCACCGAGGCCGGTATGTCGTACAGCACCCAATGCACGTACGTCATCTTCGGTGCCTTGGGATCGGGCGCGTCGGGATCGTCCACGATCAGCGCGAAGGTCTTGGTTTCGGCGGGCGCGCCGGTCCACTCGAGCGGTGGGCTCGAGTCGGCGCCGTCGCAGGTGTATTCCTTGGGAATGTCGCCGTTGGATTGGAAAGCGCTGGACTTGAGCGTGAGCGTCACGAATGCCTCCCGGTTACTTGCCGAACCTGTCGCTCGCGTGAAACATGGATCGGGAGAGGCTAACCCGGCCGCGCTCGGCGGGCAGTGTCCCGGAGCACTTGCCACCTGGGAGGACCCATGCACGTCATCTTTCCCCGATTGCTCGAGTGCAGCGATCTCGCGCTGGTCCCGATGCGGCTGCTGGTCGGTTGGGTCTTCGCCTATAGTGGATGGAGTCACACGCGCGACCCGGTCGGCCGAGCCAAAAGCATCGGCGTGAGCCCGGGATTCACCCGTTTACTCGGTCTGGCTGAGATGGCAGCGGGTCTGGGGGTCGGGCTCGGCGTGCTGACTCAAGTAGCCGCGCTGGTACTCATCCTCATCATGATGGTTGCGATCCAGAAGAAGCTGTTCGTCTGGCACACCGGCTTCTGGGGTGAGAAAGCCTCGGGCTGGCACTACGACCTGTTGTTCGTGACGATGAACCTGGTGATCCTGACGACGGGCGGGGGTCGGTTCGTCTTGTTCTGATCTGGGCGGCCATCGCGTTCCGCCTAAGACCCCCGCATCCAGCCAAAGAAATCGACCCAGCACCAAGGCTTAAGTGATTGAAGGGCAAAGGCATGGGCCCGGCCCTCGGGAGGGCATCAGGCTTGCTCCGTGGCCGGTTACACCCCACACCACCCGACATCGACCGACCCTCGGCTCCAGGAGTGCCCATGACCCGACCGCAGCTCACCCTGCTCTCGCTCGCCGCGCTGGCCGCCTGCTCCGGCGGAGCGAAGTCGAATTCCGCCAGCGCCGACAGCCTCTCGCGCGACCTGAACCGGCCCGCGAGCGAGGCCACCAACCAGCTCAACGACCGGCCCGTTGCGCGTGTCGCCCATGCGGCACCGAAGCCCAAGCCGCGGCCCAAGGCGCCGGCGGCTCCCTCGCCGCTGACCCTGGCGGCCGGCACGTCCATCGACGCCGCCATGAGCGACTCCATCAACTCGCGCCACGACAAGCCGGGGAAGACCGTGGACGCGCGCGTGGCGCACGACGTCAAAGACCAGGCAGGGCGGGTCGTGATCCCCGCGGGCTCAGTGGTCAAGCTGACGGTGACCGCGCTGGCGCCCGCCGAGAACAAGAGCTCGAAGGACGGTAAGCTCGACTTCGCGGTGAACACCGTGACCGTGAACGGCCGGGTGTACGCGCTCGACGCAGAGGTCGATCCGGTCGAACACGTGCTCAAGGGACGCGGCGTCACCGGCGGCGACGTGGCCAAGGTCGGCGCGGGCACTGCGATCGGCGCCATCGGCGGCCGCCTCATCGGCGGCAACACGAAGGGCGCGGTGATCGGTGGCCTGGTGGGCGCGGGCGCCGGCACGGCAGTCGCCGTCCAGACGGCAGACCGGGACGTGGTCGTCCGGCCCGGCACCGCGGTAAGGATCACGCTCCGGGGCACGCTGGTCGCATCGTCGCAGTAAGCCTGACCAATTTCGGACGCGGGACATGGCGCCTCTCTCGGGGGGCGCCATGTTGCTTTCCTGAGGTGGCGGGATCGGCGAACTGCGGATTTACACCCAGCTCCTCAACCGCGAACCGACTGCCGTTCGAGGACCTGCGCCACGGTCTGGAGAAGAACCTCGCCCGGAATCGGCTTCTGCAGGAACGGAGGCTCCCTGCCGGTCTCCTCCTTCCATAGCTCGACGTCACGCCCGTGCCCCGACATCCACACCAGCGGGATATTGGGGTACCGCCGCTCGAGCTCCATAGCCAGCGCCGGCCCGCCCAGCACGGGCATCACGACGTCGGCGAGGACGAGGTCGATCGAGCCGCCCACCTGCTCCAGGCAATCGATCGCTTCTCTCCCGTCGCGCGCCTTGATGACCTCGTAGCCTGCCTCCTGGAGAGTTCGTGCCACGACTGCCCGGACCAAATCCTCGTCATCGACGATGAGCACCCGCTTTCGTGGTTGCGAGTCCCCACGGGCGGCGAAAGGTGCCGCGGGCAGCGTCGCCTCGGGGGCGAGGGTGAGCGGGAGCAGGATCCGGATGGTGGTGCCGCGCTCGACCGCGCTCTCGACCTGAATGTGACCTCCGCTCTGGGAGACGATCCCTTCCACCGTCGCCAGCCCCAGCCCGGTGCCCCGGCCGATCTCTTTCGTGGTGTAGAACGGCTCGAAAATGCGGG
>DASQPE010000226.1:0-15221 GCA_035644115.1 Gemmatimonadales bacterium | reverse complement strand
AGCTATCGGGTGGTGAAAGTCGAGGGTCGGGTGTACACGATCGACGCCGCGACCGGGTTTCAGCGGACCGGCAGCGGTGGCCAAGCGGCCCAGCCGATGGAGATGGCCTCCCAGGGTACCCGTCAGAGCCTGTATCGTTTTAGCGCCGACGGCGCGGTCGTCAGCGCGGAAGGGGCGGACTCGGCGGAGATGACGATCACCGTCCCGGCAGTGGGCCAGACGGTGCCGGTCCACCAGCGAGCCCGATGGAACGTCAAGAAGCAGTAAGAAGTAAGAGGTAAGACGTAAGAGGGGACCCCGCGATGGCCGGAGCCCCCTCCCTCTTACCTCTCACTTCTCACCGCAGTTTAGTCTACCAACCGCAGCGGCATCACCAGCGTCAGGAAGCTCGCAGGATCGTCCCAGCCCACGGGTTCACAGGTCGCGGCACGCTCAGGCGCCTTGAAGGTGAGGCGGACCTCGTCGGTGGGGATGTACTTGAGAACCTCGAGCATGTAGGCCGCATTGAAGCCGATCTCGAGCGGGTCGCCGTCGTAGGTGACGGTGACTTCCTCCTGGGCCTCGCCCAGGTCCGGAGTCTGGACCGAGAGCTTGCACGACCCGCTTGCGAAGGCCATCCGGATCCGGTGGGTCTGGTCGCTGGCTACGATGCTCATGCGCCGGAGCGCCGCCGTCAGGGCCGCCCGATCCGCCGTCGCGGCTTTGTCGTTTTCCCGCGGAATCACCTGCTCATAGTTGGGGTAGGGGCCCTCGATGAGCCGGGTGTAAATCTGGGTGCTCGCCGAGCGGAACCCGAGGTGATTCTCGCTCCGCGCGATGTCGATCTCTTCGTCCGGCCGGAACAGGCGTCGGATCTGCTCCAGGGCCTTGGGCGGCACGATGAGATCCGCCTGGCCCGCGCCGGCGGCGGTCGGCACGTCCATGCGCGCCAGCCGGTGCCCGTTGGTCGCCACCATGCGCATCCGCTCCGGCCGGAGCTCCCACAGCACACCGTTCAGAATGGGCCGGCTTTCCTCGGTGCTCGCGGCGAACGCGACGTGCGCGATGAGCTTCTGCAGATCCTTGGCCGCCGCCCGCCAGCCGCCTTCGAACTTCACCGCTGGAAAGGCCGGGAACTCCTCCCGGGGCAACCCGAGAAGGCGAAACTTGGATCGCCCGCACTCGATCGTGACCCGTTGCTCGCCACTGGCCACCAGCCGGATCGGGGCACTGGGAAGCTCCCGGACGATCTCCACCAGCTTGCGAGCCGGCAGCGTGATCGCGCCTTCCTGATCCAGCGAGACCGGCACGGTCGTGCTCACGGCAATGTCCAGGTCCGTGCCCGAAAGACGCAGGCCGTCCCGCGTCGCTTCGAGCAGGATGTTGGACAGTACAGGAAGTGTCGTCTTGGTCGGGACGCTGGCAGCGACCGCGACCAGTCCTTCCTGGAGTTGCTCCCGGGTAATCGTGAGCTTCATCCGCTCCTCGGCGTGCTAAAGATCAATACTACTTTACGTATTACAAATATTAGTAGCAGTAGTAGAGGCTCTGGAAATGTGGAGCGCCCTCGCAATCGGCTCGGTGCGCCGCACTTGAACCACTTTCCGGCTGTCGATCAACTGTGAACGATGCGGATAGTATCGCGCGCTCCACCACGCTTCACCACGTCGTCCAGACTCCCCACATCAGCGCACCCCACACGGGGATTATTCTGCGCACAACTCCTGGCGCGCGTACTCGATCTTCTCGCGAAAGGCCCGATCGCGCGACATCTGACGCTGCACTTTGTCCACGCTGTGAATGACCGTGGAATGATCGCGCCCGCCGAAAGCCTGGCCGATTTCCACCAGCTGCATCTGGAGAAGATCGCGGGCCAGGTACATCGCGATCTGGCGCGGGACCGTCAGGGTCTTGATGCGGGCCTTGGAGCGGAGGCCCTCCGGCGTCACGCCCCAGCGGCGCGCGACGACCTCCTGGACCCGGTGGATGGTCGGCAAGGGCTTGGCCCGGGCCTCGCCGCCGTCTTCTCCGGGCTTGATCTTGTCCGAGAGCGCTTCGCGGGCGAGCTCGATCGAGATCTCCTTGTGCTTGAGCGAGGCGAAGAGCAGCAGCTTGATGATGCATCCCTCGAGCTCGCGCACGTTGGAGCGAACGTGCTCGGCGATGAACCGGAGCACATCGTCCGGGATCGTCATCTCGAGGTGGTCCTGCTCCTGCTTCTTCCGGAGGATGGCAATCCGGTGCTCGAGATCGGGCTGGCCAATGTCGGCGACCATGCCGGACTCGAACCGGCTGACCAGCCGGGCCTCGAGACCGGGGATCTCCTTGGGCGGGCGGTCGGACGTCAGAACGATCTGCTTGTTGGCCTGGTGCAACGCGTTGAACGTGTGAAAGAACTCCTCCTGGGTCTGCTCCTTGCCCTCGAGGAAGTGCACGTCGTCCACCAGGAACAGGTCCACCTCGTTGCGGTAGCGGCGCCGGAAGTCCGGCATGGTTCGGCTGTGAATGCTTTCGATGACCTCGTTCAGGAACTGCTCGGATCCGACGTACAGCACCCGGGTCTCGGGGGCACGGGTGATGCGGGCGTGGGCGATGGCCTGCATCAGGTGGGTCTTGCCCAGGCCGGTGGCGCCGTAGATGAAGAGCGGGTTGTAGGTCTTGCCCGGCGCCTCGGCGATGGCGTGTGCGGCCGCGGCGGCCAGTTCGTTCGATTTGCCGATGACGAAGGTCTCGAACGTGTAGCGCTCATTGAGCGGCTGCATGCTCGGGTTGGTCGCGCCCAGCGCCGCCACGGCAGAGACAGTCGGCGTCACGAAGAAGTCCATCTGCGGGCGGCGCTGCCGCTCCTCCTGCACCCGGAAGACGACTGCCGTAGGCCGCCCCACCACCGGCTCGGCGAGTCGAGTAAGAATCGGTGCGTGCTTGGTCTCGTTCCACTCCGCGGCGAACTGATCGGGCGCGCCGATGATCAGCTGGCCTTCGTCGAGGGCGATGGCCTCGGTCGGCTCCAGCCAATTCCTGATGATGTCAGCAGGGAGTTCGCGCTGGGCCTCATCGAGGATGCGCTTCCATGCTTCCTTGGGGGACAGCTGCATCGGTGCTCGACAACGGCTGGGAGGATTTGCAAGGGCAGCCGATTTTACGGGCCGGTTGTGGAAAAGTCAACCTTGACGTTTGGCCCCTTGCGCCACTAGGTTCTCGGGCTCATTGGAAGAGGCGAGTCGCGATGAAGCCGTCGTATCGTCCGCGCAACAAGCGGCGCCTGAACAAGCACGGGTTTCGCGCTCGCATGGCGACGCGCTGGGGCCGGGCGGTGCTGTCACGCCGGCGCAAGAAGGGCCGGAAGCAGTTGACAGTGCGACTGCCATCGAAGCATGGGGGTGGCTGACGGCAGATGAGCGTCTCCGGCGGTCCGCGCGGCTCGCCCGGGTCGCGGACTTGCGCCGCTGTCTCGCCGAAGGCCGCCGCCACCGCACTCAGCACCTGGACATGATCTGGTTGGACAATGCAACGGGCCACCCGCGGATCGGACTGATCGTCCCCAAGTTTCAGTCCACGGCGGTGGCCCGTAATCGTTTGCGCCGCCAACTGCGGGAGATCTGGCGGCGGGAACTGCAGGCCACACTTCCGTCCGGCGATCTCGTGGTCCGCGCGCGGCGAGAGGCCTACCGGGCGGGTTATCTTGCGTTGCGGGCGGAAATGACCGAGTGGCGCAAGAGGGTGAACGGTCCAACAGCGTGAACGGTGAACGGTGAACAGTGAACGGGGGGTGAGCCAGCGGAATCCCGGCGTTGCGGGTGTGCCAGGAAGGCCGGCTGCGAGCGCCCGTTCATCGTTCACCGTTCACCGTTTACGCTTTTTCGTCAGCAAGCTCCCCCGCCGAGCGCTTGCCGCCGTCATCCGGGGCTACCAGCTGGTCATCTCACCGGTCCTGCCTCCCGCATGCCGCTTCACGCCGACCTGTTCCCAGTATGCTCTCGATGCCCTCCGCCGCTATGGCGCGCTGCGGGGATCATGGCTGGCCGCTCGCCGGCTCGCGCGCTGCCATCCATTCCATCCGGGCGGGTTCGATCCCGTTCCGTGACCGGATGAACTGACGTCCATGGATCGTCGTGCGATCTGGGCCATCATCCTGATGATGGCCATCGCGCTCGTGCCGGCACTCCTCCCGAAGGCGCGTAAGCGGCCCGCCGGGCCGGCGGGCCGCGATTCGAGCGCGGCTGTTCCGGCCACGCCCCCTCCATCGACCAGCGTAGGGCCCACCGGCCCGCCCGTGCCCTCAGGCCAGGCGCCCCGCGCGTCGGCGGACACCGCGACGGCGGACACGGTGCTCGCCAGCTCTCCGCTCTATACCTACGGGGTCAGCACCCGGGGCGCGCGTTTGGTGCTCGCGACCCTGCCGCGCTACCGGTCGATGGCGGTCCAGGCACGCGGCCAAGCCGTCGAACTCCTCCGGCCGGGGACCGGGCTGCTGGGCATGACCCTGGTGCGGGGCCAGGACACACTTCGCCTCTCGGACTGGACGTTCACGCCGAGCGCGAGCCGCATCAACGTGACCGCACCGACGCCGGTTCGATTCAGCGCATCCCGGGGCGACGTGAGCGTCGAGCTGACGTATACCTTCCAGCCCGACGATTATCGCATTCAGGTGTCGGGCCGGGTAGCCGGAGTCGGCCCCAATGGCGGACTCCTGCTACTGGAGTTCGGCCCGGGTCTGGCCAACACCGAAGCGGATTCCAACGAGAATCACCGGGCGCTCGCCCTGGTCACCAAAGAGGGTGACGCGGAGCGAACCGACTTCTCGAGCCTCAAACCCGGCGAGCCGAAGACGCTGAGTGGCCCGTTCGAGTGGGTTGCCGTGAAGTCGAAGTACTTCGTGACAGCCGTGCTCGCCTTCGACAGCGCCGGCACCGGGATCAGCGGGGCAACAGCTACTCCGCCTGCCACGGCGGGGAAGCATCCGGCGGCCGCCGATGTGCAGCTCAGCTTGCCGGTGACCGCGACCGGGGCGTTCAACTACTCGGTCTACGCCGGACCCATGGAGTACGACCGACTCCGCCGTATCGGCCACGACTTCGACGACGTGAATCCGTACGGCTGGCCCGGGTTCCGTACCCTGATACGGTTCTTCACGGTGCCGATTCGGTGGATGCTCCTGTTCATGCACAACCAGCTGGGGATGGCGTACGGCCTTGCCTTGATCGTTTTTGGCATCCTCGTGCGCACGCTGCTGTGGCCGCTCAACCAGAAGGCGATGCGCTCGAGCATGCAGATGCAGGCGATTCAGCCGTTCATGAAGGAGCTCCAGGAACGGTACAAGGACGATCCCCAGCGGTTGCAAACCGAGATGATGCGGCTGTACAAGGAACACGGGGTGAATCCCTTCGGCGGCTGCTGGCCGATGCTCCTGCCGATGCCCATTCTGCTGGCGCTCTTCTTCGTGTTCCAGAACACGATCGAGCTGAGGGGCAATTCATTTCTATGGCTGCCCGACCTGTCGCGGCCTGACCCGCTGTACATCATTCCGGTTCTCATGGGGCTCACGATGTACGGCGTGAGCCGGGTGGGTCAGATCGGCATGGAACAGACACCGCAGATGAAGAGCATGCTGTACATCATGCCGGTGATGATGACCGTGCTCTTCGTGAACTTCGCCTCCGGCCTCAACCTGTACTACGCCGTCCAGAACATCACCAGCATCCCGCAGCAGTGGCTGCTGGCCAAGGAGCGGATGAAGCGTCTGCCCCCGCCGCCCGCGCCGAAGACGAGCAAGGGACGAACCAAAGGTGACAGGTAAGGGGTGAGAGGTAAGAGGGCGGCCGCTCCCCGCTGGAGCCCTCTCACCTCTCACCTCTCACCTCTTACCTTGCCCTGCATGCTCTCCGATCCCATTGCTGCCCTTGCCACGCCGCCGGGTCGGTCCGCGTTGGCGGTCGTGCGGGTGAGCGGGCGGGGGGCCTTCGACGTCGCCGCCCGGGTGGTAGAGGGATTCCAGCCGGCACCGGCCCGCCAAGCCAGACTGGCGACGTTCCGGAACGGCGCCGGCACGGCATTGGATCGCGGCCTGTACACCGTGTTCCCGGGGCCTCACAGCTACACCGGCGAAGACCTGGTGGAGCTTTCCTGCCACGGCGGCCTGACGGTCCCCGCCCAGCTCCTCAGCGCGCTTCACGCGGCGGGGGCGCGCGCCGCGCATCCCGGTGAGTTCACCAGGCGCGCCGTTTTGAACGGCAAGCTGGATCTGGTACAAGCGGAAGCCGTCGGCGACCTGATCGATGCCACGGCCCCGGCGCAGGCCGGCGCGGCCCTGGCTCAACTCGATGGCGGACTCTCCCGCCGGCTGGGCGAGCTGCGGGAACAGCTGGTGGAGCTGCAGGCGCTCCTGGGCTACGACATCGACTTTCCGGACGAGGATGAGGGGCCGGTAGCGCCGGCGCGGATTGCCCGGGCGCTCGACGAGGCGGGCTGCCGAGTGCATGAGCTCCTCGCCACGGCCCCTTCGGGGGAGCGGCTGAGGGAAGGCGCGCTCGTAGTGTTCGCCGGCCGACCCAACGCCGGCAAGTCGTCGCTCTTCAACGCGCTTCTGGGGTCCGAGCGGGCCCTGGTCACCGAGGTTCCCGGCACCACGCGGGACGCGATCGAGGCGCACAGCGATTTTCTGGGCTGGCCGGTGCGCCTCATGGACACCGCGGGCCTGCAGAACGCGCCAGACCGGGTCGAGCGCCTGGGTATCGAAGTGAGCCGGAGGTATCTCGCTGCCGCCGACCTGGTGCTGCTCTGCTCGGAGGCGGGTCGTTCGCTCGACTCGGACGAGGCAGCAATTCTGGACCAGCGGCCCTCGATCCTGGTCCGAACCAAGGCCGATCTAGTGGGGGAGACTGCTCCCGGCGATCTCGCGGTTTCCTCGCTGACCGGCCAGGGCCTGGCCGCCCTCCGGAAGGCCGTGGCGGAACGCATCTTCGGCGACCGGCTCGCGCTGGCAGACCTCGGGCCTGGGCTGACCCGCGAGCGGCACCGTGAGGCGCTCGCCCGGGCGCACGAGGCGCTTGCTGACGCACAGCCCCATCTGGGCCGGGGCGGAGACGCGGTGCTGGTCGCCCACCACGTACGGCGGGCTACGTTGGCGCTGGATGAGCTGGTCGGGGTGATTGACGTCGAGGATGTGCTCGCGAAGGTCTTCGCCAGCTTCTGCGTGGGGAAGTAACCGCGGCTACGCTGTCATCGCTTGTGGCTCCCGTCGCAGAAGGGCTTGGTCTGCGAGCGTCCGCAGCCGCAGAGCTTTACCTGTCCCGGGACCTTGGTCGGAGGCGGGACGAGCTCGGTTCCCTCGTTGTCCCGAACCACGATCGGACCCTCGATCACGTACGGGCCGGCGGGTTTCCAGGTGATGGTGACGGGAGGAGCGTCAGCTGACATGGAGGAAAGGTAAGAGGTAAGAGGTGAGAGGTAAGAGGGCGCCCAGGCCGGCGTCGCGACCCTCTCACTTCTTACCTCTCACCTCTCACGTAGTCACGCCGTCTGGATGCCCCGGGCAGCGTCTTCGGCCACTTGGAACTCCGTCACCGGCGCCCGAACCGCCGCCGCGAGGCCGCGCTCGGCTACCAGCGCTTCGACCATCCGAGATCCCAGGTAGTAGCCCGACCTCTCGGGGATCACCCGCCCGCTGACGAGCCGAGCCGCCGGGTTCATCCCGCCCGACAAGTAGCGAAGGCGGAGGCCGAGCGCCGAGCGCTCGAGCTCGGGCTCGATGCTGCGCCGCAGGAAGGCCTCCAGCTCGCGAAGCCGATGGTATTGGCGGCGGGGGTAGCCGAAATAGTCGGCTGCATCAAAGGCGGGGGCCACGGCTCGGGCGGCGTGCACGGCCAGTCCCTCGTTCACCAGCAGCTCGCGCAGGGTGGCCCGGCTGCCAGTCTGCCAGTAGTCGTAATACCCTCCCTGGTCGGCTACCAGGCGGCGCAAGTCGCTCTGGCTGGTAGGCGAAGTGTAGCGCACGGTGTGGGCGAGCTCATGCCCCAGCCAGAGCGGGATCAGATCCGGCGGAAGCCCCATACCGTACGTTTGGGAGTTGGCCCGGCCGGTGAAGTGCTCGAGACAGACGAAGGCGATGCCGCGGCCTCCCACGACCAGCTCACCTGCGTTCGCGCCTCCGACACCAACCATCAGGTAGCAGTCGGTCGGCCGGTCGATCTGGAGCAGCTCCTCCGCGCGACCGATCGCTTCCTCCGCCAACTCGGTCAGATCGGCCGACTCGACCAGCGCCCGCAGGTCGTCGCGCGGTGCCTTCAGCGCGCTCGCCACGATAGCGTCGGCGTGCGAGCTATCGGGATCGAGCACGTAGTTGTGCCAGTATGCGTCGAGAACTGGTCGGTGAGCGTCGCGATACTGCTGGTAGGCCGCCTCAGGATTCGCTGCATCGACGACAGCGAGGAAATCCGGGAGGAGGTTGATGAGCACGCGGCACTATACGAGGCGACCCCGTCGCGACGCAAGACTCTCGTGCTCGAGAATGGCGCGCTAGTGCTCCTGCTTCTTCTGCTTCGAGACTTCGTCGAGAAAGCGCCGCTCCGCGGCCGTGAGGCTACCGAGCCCCAAGGCGCTGATCTTGTCCAGGACCCGATCGACCTCAGCTGCCACCGGGTCGGTCTCGATCCGGCGCTGGCGCACGGGAACCGCCGGGGCCGGCCGACTCGCTTCGGGGACGCTGGACTGGACCATCACGACGCGCTCGACCGGCCGCGACGCGGGAGTGGAGGTCCGGTGTGACATGCTCTGCACCCGGAAGAAGAGATACCCGGCGATCAGCCCGCCGATATGGGCCAGGTGGGCGACGCCATCGTTTTTCCAGTAGATGGCGGCCACGACGTCGAGCCCGGCGAGCACGGCGACGAAATAGCGGGCGCGAATCGGAATCGGAAAGGGGAACAGGATCAGCTCGGCATCGGGCCAGAACATCGCGTAGGCCAAGCCGAGTCCGAGCACGGCGCCGGAGGCCCCATAGAAGCCCGAAACGTTCATGAGGCCCGACAGCCCCAGGGCGAAAAGTGCGGCGCCGACGCCGCAGTACAGGTAGTAGAAAATGAACGCCCGGCTGCCCATCCGGGCCTCGACTGCGGACCCGAAGACAAACAGCATGAGCATGTTCGTGAGCAGGTGGAGCAGGCCACCATGCACGAACATGTAGGTCACGAAAGTCCAGGGTCGGGCGAGCGCGTGAGCCGGCTCGAACGCGAGGCGGCTGACCAGGGCCGGTGACGTGAACAACGTCAGCGACAGGAGCAGGATCACCGCGTTCGCGATGATCAGGCGGCCCACCCAGGGCGTGATCCGGGGATACGGCGGGGAGTTCATCGTGCTGGCGCCCTCTAACTCCTATCTGCGCTTGCCCTTAAGTTGGGCGGCCAGACCGGGTTATCCGACAGATCCGATCGCACAACTCGGGAAACTCTATGCCCACGGCACGCGCCGCTTGGGGTAGAAGGCTGGTCGCCGTCATGCCCGGCAGCGTGTTCACCTCTAAACAGAAGATTTCTCCCCGCGGTGTCAAGCGAAAGTCCACGCGCGAGTAGCCGCCGAGCTTCAGGGCGTCGTGCGCGAGCAGACTCAGCCTTGCACACTCCGCCGCGACAGGCCCCGGAAGGTCGGCGGGGAAGATCTCCTGGGACATGCCGGGCGTGTATTTGCACTCATAATCGAAAATTTCATGCCGCGGAATGATCTCCCCCACGGCCAGCGCCCGTCCCTCGAGTACCCCCACCGTCAGCTCCCGCCCCGGAACGAACTGCTCGATCATGACCTCGTCGTCGTATTGCCGGGCGAGCCTGACCGCTGGCTCGAACTCCTGCTCGGTTTTGGCGATGGAGAGCCCCACGGTGGATCCTTGCTTGGATGGCTTCACTACGGCGGGCCAGCCGAGGCGGTTCCGAACCTCCCCGGCGGTAGCGGGGGTCATCAACCAATCGGCCGTGGGGACGCCGGCGAAGCGGAAGAGCCGCTTGGACACGTCCTTATCCATGGCCATGGCACTGCCGAGTCGTCCGCTGCCGGTGTACGGCACGCCCAGCATCTCGAGCAAGGCCTGGATGGTTCCGTCCTCGCCCCGTCCCCCGTGGAGGGCGAGAAAGAGGACGTCGGCCTTCCGCACCACCGGGATGTTGCCCAATCCCGACAGCAGGAGGCCGCGCTCGAGGGCCTGCAGCTCCGCAAGGGGGGGAGGCTCGAGCCCAACGGCGCCTGCCAGAAGAGTCGGCTCGTCCGCCTCCGGGATATAGCCGCGGGCGGTGTCCACCACCGCCACCTCGTGCCCGCAGGCGCGGAGCGCCGCGATCACCTGGACCGCGGACGCCAGGGCGACGTCCCGCTCGGTGGAGGTACCCCCAGTCAGGACCGTGATCCGCATTAGGCCCCTCTCACTTTTTACTTTTCACGCCGTTACCTGGCTCCGATGAGCTGCTGGAGTACATCGTACCGGCTCACGATGCCGACCAGCTTTCCTTCCTTCCGCACCAGCGCAGCGGGGCTTTCCCGGGTGAGCATGGCGCCGAGCCGGTCGGTCGGAAAGTGGGCATCGACGATGGGCAGCGGCGGATCCATGACCTCGCGCACGGGCCGGTCGAGCAGGGCGGGCTGGGCCAGCGCGCGCGTCATCAGGGTGTTCTCGAGCAGGGTTCCGATGGCCTCACCGTCGTCCACCACCGGGATCTGGCTCACGTCCCAGGTATTCATCAGGTTGAGCGCCTGCCGGACCATGGCGGCCGGTGCCACGCTCACCAGCGGCGGGGAGCCGGTCGGGCGCCGGCCAAGCAGTTGCTCCACCGTCGTCCGCGGCGAATCGAGCAGCTGATTTTCCCGCATCCACTCGTCGTTGAACACCTTGGAGAGGTAGCGCTCGCCGGTGTCGCAGAGCACGGTGACGATGAGCGCAGCCGGATCGTCGAGCTCGCGCGCGACGTCGAGCGCCAAGGCAACGTTTACGCCAGACGAGCTCCCGACCAGGATCCCCTCTTCCCGGGCCAGACGGCGGGTCATCAGCATCGCCGTGCGGTCGCTGACGGCGCGGAACTCGTCGATATAGTCGAACCAGATGTTTTCCGGGATTGCGTCGCCGCCGATCCCCTCCACCTTGTACGGGGCGCCTCCCTTTACCTCGCCGGTCGTGGCGTACGGGGTGTAGACCGACCCCTCCGGGTCCCCCGAGACCACGCGGATCTTGGGATTCTTTTCCTTGAGATACTTGGCCGCGCCGCTCACCGTGCCCCCGGTGCCGGCCGCCACGACGAAATGGGTGATCAGCCCGCCGGTCTGGGTCCAGATCTCCGGTCCGGTGGTGCGATAGTGCACGTCGGGGTTTACCGGATTGAAGTACTGGTCGGCGAGGATCGCGCCGGGCGTCTCCCGGACAATCTGCTGTGCCTTCATCCGATAGTGATCGGGGTGATCCGGAGGAACGGCCGTGGGGGTGACCACGACCTCCGCGCCGTAGGCCTTGAGCATCCGCACCTTTTCCTGCGACATCTTGTCGGGCATGGTGAAGACGCAACGATACCCTTTGATCGCAGCGGCCATCGCCAGCCCGATGCCGGTATTGCCGCTGGTGGCCTCGACGATGGTGCCCCCGGCCTTGAGGCGACCGCCCGCCTCGGCGTCCTCGATGATCGCGAGCCCGATGCGGTCCTTGACCGACCCGCCCGGATTCTTGTGCTCGGCCTTGCCGTAGATGGGCGTGCGGACGCCGGCGCCCACCCGCGCCAGGCGGATCAGCGGGGTCCACCCGATCGTGTCGAGCACCGAGTCGTACGGCGTGACGTGCTGGGGCTGCATACTCCTACCTTCTCCCCTGCGGGTTGCGGAACTGAATCGGCTGCAGAAAGGCGGTCGCGACCGGGGTGCCGGCGTGTACGGCGGGCGCGTAGCGCAGCTGGGGAACGGCGGCGACGGCTGCCGAGTCGAACGCGGGATACCCGCTGGATTCAGCTACGCGGGTGGACTCCGGGGCGGCAGCGCCGTTCGCATTCACGAATAGGTGGAGCACAACGATACCTTCCACCCCCTGCGCCAAGAGGTCCGCCGGGTACCCGACGGGTGACTCTGCGTTGAGCGCGACGGGAGGGCCGTCCGGCGCGGGGGCCGACCCCGGGCGCTCGGTCGGAAGGCGAATAGTCGCGTCGTCCGTCCGAGTGCAGCGGCCCGGTAAGAGGAGAGCAAGGGCCAGCACCGCGCTCGACCCGCCACGAGTCATCGCTCCTCCGCGCGCCGCTGCAGCTCCGCCAGCCGGTTCAAGGCCTCGAGCGGTGTCATGGCGTCGAGATCGAGCCCGCGAATCTCCTCGATGACGGGGTGGGGCGCGGCGTCGGCGGCGAACAGGGTCAGCTGACCCGGATCGGCGGGGGCGGGCGGAGCGCCCGGGACCACCCGGTGCTCTCCCTCGAGGGTCGCCAGGATCTCCCGGGCCCTGCCGACGACCTCGTCGGGAAGCCCGGCCAACCCCGCCACGTGGATCCCGTAGGAGCGGTCGGTTCCCCCAGCCTCCAATCGATGCAGGAAGACCACGGTGTCTCCGGTCTCGCGGACCGCGACGTTCAAGTTTCGGGCGTGCTCGAGTCGTTCCGGAAGCTGCATCAGCTCGTGGTAATGGGTGGCGAACATGGTCTTGCAGCCCGCCCGATCGTGAAGGTGCTCGGTCACCGCCCAAGCAATCGCGACGCCGTCGTAGGTGGACGTGCCCCGGCCGATCTCGTCGAGCAGGACCAGGCTCCTGGCCGTTGCGTTGTGGAGAATCGCGCTGGTCTCGCTCATCTCGACCATGAAGGTGGACTGGCCGCGCGCGAGATTATCGCTCGCCCCTACCCGGGTGAACAGGCGGTCCACCACGCCAATCCGGGCGGCCTCGGCCGGAACGAAGCTTCCCATCTGGGCCAATACGACACAGAGCCCGATCTGCCGCAGAATGGTCGATTTTCCGGCCATGTTGGGGCCGGTCACGAGCAGGACCCGTTCCGATTCGGCGAAGCGCACATCGTTAGGGATGAACTGCTCCCGCGGCATGAGCCGCTCTATGACCGCGTGCCGGCTCTGGCGGAGGCTCAAGGTGAAGCCGTCGTCGACCTCGGGCCGGACGTAGCGATGCTGGACGGCCGACTCGGCCAGGGCGCTCCAGACGTCGAGCCGGGCCAACGCACGCGCGGTGCGCTGCACCCGGGCTATTACGCTGCCGACCCGACTGCGGAGCGCCGCAAACAACTCCCCCTCGCGCACCGCGATCCGGTCCTCGGCGCCGAGCACCTTGGCTTCGTAGCTCTTGAGCTCGGGGGTGACGTACCGCTCGGCGCTCGCCAGGGTTTGCCGCCGCTCGTAGTCGGGGGGCACTTTGGCCGCGTGGGCGTTGCTGATCTCCAGATAGTAGCCGAACACCCGGTTGAAGCCGACCTTGAGCGAGGAGATGCCGGTGCGCTCACGCTCGCGTTGCTGCAGCGTGGCGATATACTGCTTGCCCCCGTCTCGCAGGCCTCGCAGCTCGTCGAGCTCCGCGTCATAGCCGACCCGGATGACGCCGCCATCCGCCTGCAGCGCGGGCGGGCGCTCCTCGAGCGCCGCACCCAGCTCAGCGGCGAGATCGGTCATGAGGTCGAATTGGGCCTCCAACTCGCCGAGCGCGACACTCCGGTCCCGCTCCGATAGGGCGGCCAGCGATTCCAGCACGTCGGGGAGTCGGCCGAACGAATCGCGGAGCCCACCCAGCTCGCGAGGGGTCGCCCGGCCGGCGGCAGCGCGGCCGGCCAGGCGCTCGAGATCCCGGACGCCGTCGAGCGCCTCGCGCAGCCGCGCGCGGCCCCGGCCGTCGCGGGTCAACACCTCGACCGCGTCGAGCCGGCGCGCAATGGCGACAGGATCGCACAGGGGCGAGAGCAGCCAGGCACGGAGCAGGCGAGCGCCCATCGGCGTGAGCGTGACGTCGATCGCCTCGAGCAGCGTCGCCCCCCGAGTCCCGGCCCTGAGCGGCTCGACCAGCTCCAGGTTGCGCCGGGTCATCTCGTCGATCCAGAGATGCCGCTCGCTCCGGCGCACGGTGGGCCGGGCGAGGTGGGGGACCCCGCCCGGCTGAAGCTCGCCAAGGTAGCGGAGCAGGGCCCCGGCGGCGCCCACGGCGGGCGCATCGGCGGTTTCGAGCCCAAGGCCGTCGAGCGAGGTGAGCCCAAAGCGGCGCGCCAGCTCCTCCCGGGCGAGATCGGAATCGAATTCCCAGGCCTCGCGGTGGGTGAGCAGAGGCGGACGGGCGGACAGGCGGGCAGGCGGACAGCTCTCGCCGGATGGGACCACGAGCTCAGCTGGATTGAGTCGGGTCAGGGCCTCTTCGAGGGCGGCGGCGTCAGCTGTCTCGAGCGAGAATTCGCCGGTGCTGAGGTCGATCGCAGCCACACCAACCCGCTCGCTGCCGGCCGGCCCGGCGGCCCGCCGGCTCGCGGTCACCGCGACCATCCAGTTGTTCCGGCTGCTGGGGATCCAGCCGTCCACCAGGAGCGCCCCGGGGGTGACCGTCTCGACCACCTCTCGCCGGACGATGCCTTTGGCCAGCCGGGGATCTTCGACCTGCTCGCAGATTGCGACCCGCTGGCCGGCGGCCACGAGCTGCCTGAGGTAGTCGGCCGCGGCTTTGACGGGGACGCCCGCCAGGGGAACGCCGTCCCCCCGCGACGTGAGGGTGATGTTGAGCAGCCGGGCACCGAGCTGGGCGTCTTCAAAGAACATCTCGTAGAAGTCGCCCATCCGGAAGAAGAGGATGGCGCCGGGGTGACGCGCCTTGATCTCCCGGTATTGCTGCAGCAGCGGGGTCGCGCCCTCAGCCACCCGACCGGTCATGACGGCGCCACGATGAACGGCGTGCCGCCGAGCCTGGCTCGGACCCGGGGGAGCGCAGCCTGTGCTTCCGCCCTCGTGGCATAGCGTCCGACCCGGATCTTGAACAGGCCCCTCTCGGTGGCCACGGCCGGGTCGAAGCCGGCCTTGGTGACTCGCTTCGCGATACTGTCCGCGGCGGCGCGGGTATTCACCGCCGCGATCTGGATGGTAAAGCCGGACCGGCGAGAGGCGGGCAGGCGGGCCGGCGGGCCGGCGGGCAGCGAGTCCGGCCGGCGGGCTGCGGCGCCGATGGAATCCGGACCCGGCGACTCACGCGTGGTGGTGTCACCGCGTGCGGGTGCTTCGGCCAGCTTGGACGAGTCCGCCCCGCCCGCCTGCCCGCCTGTCCA
>DASQPE010000225.1:0-8179 GCA_035644115.1 Gemmatimonadales bacterium | reverse complement strand
TCACCTGTCCGAGCGGGTGCACCACGCGGCGAGCGCCCTCGTGTTCTTCGCCGAGCTGGTGGTCCCGTTCGCCATCATCGCGCCGACCCGCTTCCGACTCCTGCGTCTGGTGGGGGCCGTGCTCCTGATCGGCTTTCAGGTCACCATTGCCGCGACGGGGAACTACGGCTTTTTCAATCTGCTCACGATTGTGCTCTGCGTGCCGCTGCTGGACGACCGGGCTCTCTGCCGGATCGTGCGGCTCAAGCTCACGGCTCCGCAGCCCGAATCCGCCTTTCGACGCAGCGTTGTTGGGGTCGTGGGGCCCGTGCTGCTCGGCCTCTCCGCGCTGAGCTTCGCCCGGGAAATCGCCTCGACCGTGCCAGGCGGGGCCGGGGCGAGCCTGCTGCCGGCCGGCGTCGATGATCTGCTGGGTGTGGTTGCGCCGTTCCGATCCGTCAATGGATACGGGCTGTTTCGGGTCATGACCACGGAGCGCCCGGAGATTGTGGTGGAAGGCAGTCCGGACGGGCTCCACTGGAAGGCGTACGAGTTCCGGTGGAAGCCCGGTGATCCCTATCGGCGCCCCCGGTTTGTGGCACCGTTCCATCCACGGCTGGACTGGCAGATGTGGTTTGCCGCGCTGGATCCTGAGGGCAACCGGCCGTTGCTGGAGGCCTTACTGGGACGCCTCCTGGAGGGCAGTCCCGAGGTGCTGGCCCTGATGGGGCGGAATCCGTTCCCGGGAACGCCTCCTAAGTACATGCGGCTCCTGTACTTCCGGTACTGGTTCAGCTCTCCGGCTGCGCGGGCGCCCGATGGGGTCTGGTGGGTCCGCGAGCGAAGGGGGACATTGACCGAGCCGGTTTCGCTCCCCCAGAGGTAGGGCTGCCAGGGTGACGCGGAACCGGGAGCGCGGGTCAATTGTTGGCAAGTATTCCGGGGGCGGGTTTCGTTTGCCAGTATACCGTGGCGATTTTCTCGCCCGCGACGGTCGGCTGGCGCGGGGCATCACTACTCATCCGGCGCTGTGGCCGTGGAGGTGGTAAGCCAGGCCCAGGGGCAAGATTAAGCTAAGCTGTTGTCCGGGATGGCGTTGAGAGACATCCTTGCAGCGGCGTTCAACCACGATCAATCAGGGGAGCACACGTGGCAGCAGTCAAGACCTCCAAGCGTACGGGTCGCCGCCCGCCGAAGCCCGCAGCACTACCGCGGGCCCTCGACGATGGCCGCGAGAGCCTGGATCTCTACCTCGATGAGATCAGCCGCATTCCGCTGCTGACGGTCGATCAAGAGAAGGCGCTGGCGCGCAAGGCGTTCCGCGGCGACGTCGCGGCCCAGGAGAAGCTCGCTCGGCACAACGTGCGCTTCGTGGTTTCCGTCGCCAAGCAGTACCAGAACCGCGGCGTGCCCCTCATGGACTTGATCGGCGAGGGCAACGTGGGGCTGATGACCGCGGCCCGGAAGTTCGATCCGGACCGGGGCGTGAAGTTCATCTCGTACGCGGTGTGGTGGATCCGTCAGGCCATCCAGGCTGCGCTCGCGCGGCACGGGCGGCCGGTGCGGGTTCCGCTCAATCGCACGGCCGATCTGAACCGGCTCGCGCGGGCCACGACCTACCTGGCCGAGCGGCTGGGTCGGGTGCCGACTACCGAGGAGCTGGTCGAGGCGACCGGGCTCACCCCGGAGTCGGTGCGCTCGCTGGGCGCGCTCCACATCGAAGCGCTGCGGCTGGATCAGCCCATTCGCGCCGATGACGACCGCTCGCGGATGGAGCGAGTCGCGCTGGCCTCCGACGAGGGGACCGACGCGGCGACGCTGGCGAAGAGCCGGACCAGCGATCTCGAGACGGCGCTCGCGTCGCTGCCGCCGCGGGACGCGAAGGTGATCCGGCTGTACTTCGGCCTCGATGATGGCCGGGCCCGCACGCTCGAGGAGATCGGGCGGATGATGGGCGTAACCCGCGAGCGGATTCGCCAGCTCCGGGACCGGGCGCTCAAGCAGCTGCGCGAGCAGCACGGCGATCGGCTGAAAGACTTGGCGGCCTGACGGCCGCAGTAAGAAGTAAGAGGTAAGAAGTGAGAGGGGGCTCCGATGTCAACGGGGCCCCCTCTTACTTCTCACCTCTCACCTCTTCACTCCCTTACGAAGTCCCGTACAACAGGGTCGGCTCGCAGCGCCGCCAGGGTCGCGGAATCGGGGCGCTCTGGCCGATCTCTGCCACACGCCACCAGGCACAAGAACCCCAACGGCGCGGTGGGCGCCGCCCGGAACTGATGCCAGGTGAGCCGCGGAACTCGCACCAGATCGTGCGGGGTCAGATCCACGATGCGGTCGCCGATTAGCGCACGCCCCTCGCCTCGTACGATCAGGACCGCGTGCACGTGTTGATGCCGCTCGAGGGTAGACCAGCCTCCGGCGGCAATCTCGAAATACCTCAGCTCGGCGCCGATGCCCTCGCCGTCGAAAAGGACTTGCCGGGTGACGTCCCGGAAGTGGCTCCCCTCTTCCTTATACGCCAGCACCGGAATCCCCTCCCAACGGAACGGCTCGGTTTCGGGAACATGGGGCCTGGTCTCGGCCTGACTCATCGCGCCTCCGCTTGCTCGGCGGCCGCCACGGTCGCCACCCGCTGCACCAACGCCCTGGTCACTTCGACCAGGCGGTCTCCGGCCTCGTACAGGCTCCCGCCGATCAACAGCATGCACTCTCGCCCGTAAAACTCCAGCAGCTCTCCCACCCGCTCCAGCCTGATGCCGCCCGCCGGAACGGGAAGCGCGGCTCGGACCAGCGGGTGGGGCGTCCGCAACGCTTCTGCCAGTCTCCGGCACGTCTCGCTGCTGTAGCTGAACCGGCCCCCCGCGTGCGGGAAGATCACTGCATCGGCGCCGTACCAGCGAAACAGGGTGCCCAGGAGGGCGGGTTCCGCCGCGCGGAGTACCCCGGAGAGGGCTGGATGTGCAATGACGGGCAGCCCCGCGTCGCGGGCAAGCTCCGCGAGGAATGGCAGCCCGAGCAGCATGGGCGACAGCATCACCCCGGGGACGCCGGCGTCGCGCGCGAAGCGGAGTTGCTCCCGAACCCGCTCGGGCGTGCCGATGAGGTTTGGGATGTAGAGCGTCCGATGTCCGGTTTCCGATTGTACCTGGGTTACCGCTCGGAGGCAGGCCTCGACTCGGCGCTCGAAGGGACAGATCGCGTGATCCGCGAGGCCGTGGTCGTCTTTGACCACGTCGAGGCCCGCCAGAGCGAAGCTCCGCGCAAGGCGCCCCAGCGCTACCGGCGTGAGACCCATCGGCTTGAGGGCGGTGGCGAGGAGGGGTCGGCCGATCACGCCGGTGAGCGCGCGCAAGCCGGTTGCTCCGAAGCGGGGGCCAGGGAGGAACGCCAGCACCTCGTCCGGGAGCGCGAGACCCTCCAGCACGAGGTCCGGTTGCAGGGAGGAGTTGCCGAAGAGCAGGTTCAGAAGCTGAGCCGGATCGCCGGCGGCTGCCGCCAGCGGCTGGGCAATCATGATCCGATAGGTACGGTCACCCGCCGGCTCGATCCGCTCCACCCAGCCGAGGATGTGCTCCGCCACCCAGGCATCGCGTACCGCGGCGCGGGAGAGCTCGACGGTCTGCTCGAGGAGCAGCGCCTCCGCCCGCGCACGAACGTGGTCGGCGTCGGACTGGACCAGGTAACTGATGCGGATCAGGTCGCCCATCGTCACCTCTCACCTCCCACCTCTCACTTCTCACTTCTTACTTCTTACTTCTTACTTCTCACTTGTTACCTGTTCCCGCTCTCCCGCCTGCAGCACCGCGCACATTCCTCCCCGCTGGGCCACGTTCACCACCTGGCGCTGGGAGGCCCGGGCCAGAATCGCGATCCCGGCGGGGCCGGGCGCGAAGCCCATGACGGTGTAGAACGGCTCCGGGTGGAGCGTGCCGTCTGGGCCAAGCGTGGGGAACTCCACCACGGGGATGGCGGCGAGCCGCTGGACCACCCAGCGCTCCTCGTCCTTCAGCGCAACGTCGATCGCGCGGTCCCAGTCGGCCCGGGTGATGGTATGGCCGATGGTGACGCCGTCGCCGCCGTAGCCGCGATTGGGCTTGAGCACGAGTGTCTCCTGCTCGCGGCGGGTGAACTCCAGCAGGTCGCCGTCCTCGCCGCCCGGAAGCTGGGTTCGCCGATCGGCAAGCAGCCGGGTCCAGAGAATGTGGCGGCGAAAAACCGCGCGCTCGGTCTCGGTGAAGTGCCGCTCCGCGAGCCCGGGGTCGGTGAACACTTCCCAGCAACTCTTCTGGTCGAGCTCGGCCCCGATCGAGGAGATCACGCGATTCTCCTGAAACAGCCGGCGCATGGGCTCGACGCTGACCCCTTGGCTCTCGAGGTCCACCAGGTCGAGCACGCCGTAGTCGCGGTAGACCAGGTCGACGACGTGGTCCTCGTAGCGCACCTCGCCGCCCTCCAGCCGCAGCTCCGCCGGATCGGCGTGGACGGCATCAAAGGCGTGCCGGGCCCGGAAGTACTCGACCAGCGAGCGCTGCTCATCGATGCCCTCGCCCTCGTACTTGGGCTCGACGAAGCAGAGGCATCGGCCCCGTCGCCCGGTCGCAGCCAACTGGTGCGAGACCTCCTCGAAGAGCAGCTCGCGGGCATCGGTGAGTCGTCGAAGGTCGAGCGCCGGATCCTGCTCCCGCAGCAACGGCACGATCTCCTCCTCCACGATCTCCTCGATGGTGGGGATGAGATACAGTCCGCCGACGCCGCTGAGATTGGGCTCGACGAACCACAGGGTTTCCTTCCACATGGGGTTGGGGTAGTCGATCATCGCGTCGAGCCGGCTGAAGACCGGGTTGCGCTGTCGCTGGCGCGGCCCCCAGAAGGCCCGGAGCCATTCCTCCTCTTCGGGGTACAACCGCAGCGTCTCCCGCACGGCATCATCTGCGAGATAGAGGTCCGGGAGGCGGGCGAGCGCGCCGTGCAGCGTGCGGCAGACAAAGTGGAGGTACTCGACCTCGTCGGGGAGCACCGCGATGGGGCAGGGGAGAATGCGGATGAGGTCCATCTCCCCCTCGCGGAAGTAGCCGACGCGACGTTCCACCGCCTTGCGCTGCATCTGCTGGTGCGCGCGGGCGAGCTGCGCGGCCGGGATGCGATAAAGCGCCTGCCGCACGTGGGCGGCCAGGCGCATCCCGGCGAGCCCGGCCGCCTCGGCCGGGGACAGTTCCACCACTGGCTGGTCGTCCTCGGGCACGGGCTCCTCCCTCTCCGGGCGGATGAGTATCTTTTCGCCGATTTCACCGATGCGCAAATGCGGCCACAAGCGGCGTACGACGAACTGATCCGGCTCGCGCGGGAGGAGACGCTCTTGTCCTCCTGCGTCGATCTCCTCGAGTGGGACGAAGAGACCTACCTCCCCCGCGGCGGGGTGGAGCACCGGAGCGAGCAGCTGGGGCTGCTCGCCGGCCTGCTGCACGATCGCGGGACCGACCCGCGGATCGGCGAGCTGCTGGACGCGGTAGAGGGCTCGCGATTGCTGGCGGATCCCGAGTCGCCGCCGGCGGTCAACGTTCGCGAGATCCGCCGCGCCTACGACCGGGAGCGCAAGCTGCCACGGAAGCTAGTCGCAGAGTCCGCCCGGGTGACGGCGCTGGCGCAGCAGGCCTGGGCCGATGCGCGCGAGGCCAGCGACTACGAGACCTTCCGGCCCTGGCTCGAGCGGATCGTGAAGCTGGCGCGAGAAGAGGCGGAGGCGGTCGGCTATCCCGAGACCGCGTACGATGCGCTGCTCGACGACTACGAACCGGGCATGACGACGGCCGAGGTGACCCGCCTGTTCGAGGATCTGAAACGGGAGCTGCTTCCGTTGGTCGAGACGATTACCGCCGGCCGCAAGCCGCGGGTCCGGACCGGGAGCCAGCGACGCGAGTACCCGATCGATCGACAGCGGCTCTTCGGCGAGGCCGTCGCGGCCGCCATCGGATTCGACCTCGAGCGCGGCCGAGTCGACAGCTCGCTGCACCCCTTCTGCACCGGGCTCGGGCCGGGCGACTGCCGCATCACCGCGCGGTTCTCGAGCCGGGACTTTGCCGGCGGGTTCTTCGCGGTCCTGCACGAGACCGGCCACGCGCTATACGAACAAGGGTTGGATCCGGGGCACTACGGGACCCCGATGGGTCAGGCCGCCTCGCTGGGCCTTCACGAATCACAGTCACGGCTCTGGGAAAACCTGGTCGGCCGAAGCCGGAGCTTCTGGCAGCATTTCTATCCCCGGGCGCGCGCGGTCTTCCACGATTCCTTGCACGATCTCAAGCTCGACGTGTTTCTGGCCGGGATCAATCGGGTGGAGCGTTCCTGCGTGCGGGTCCGGGCCGACGAGGTCACCTATAACCTCCATATCCTGATCCGGTTCGAGCTGGAGCAAGCGCTGGTTGCGGGCGAGCTGGCGGCGGCCGACCTGCCCGAGGCCTGGGACGCGGCCTACCAGCGATACCTCGGGGTGACCCCGTCAAACGACCTCGAAGGTTGCCTGCAGGACGGACACTGGGCCGAGGGACTGGTGGGCTACTTCCCCACCTACACGCTGGGAAATCTCTACGCGGCACAGCTCTTCGCGGCGGCCCGGGCCCAACTCGGCGATCTGGACGCGCAGTTCGCCCGGGGGGACTTCGGGACGCTGCTCGGCTGGCTGCGCGAGCGGGTCCACCGCCACGGCCAGCGGTTCACGCCGAAGCAACTGGTGGAGCGGGCCACGGACGCCCCGCCCGACTGGCGCCCGTTGGTGGCCGCCCTCAAGGCCAAGTACCTCGACGGAGACGGGAAATAGCGGTCGCTGCCGCGACGGTTGCCCGCCACCCGGCATCCCTAAGTAGCAAGCGGAAGTAGCCGTCCCACGTAGAGTCCCACCAGGACCGGAGACCCTCCATGCGCATCATCTCGCTCGGCGCCGCGCTCGGTTGCCTCGCGTTCCCCTTGGCTTCTCTCGCCGCCCAGCATGACGGCGCTCCCGGGCACGGCCGGCTCGGGATTCTCCTGGAGGACCGGTCCGACCGCGCGGACAGCGCCGGCGTGCGGGTCCGGGGCGTGGTGCCCGAGGGACCGGCGGACAAGGCCGGTGTGGAGAAGGGCGACGTGCTCCTCCGGTTGAACGGCACCGCGCTCAGTGGAGCTCCGAAGCTGATGGAGCTGGCGCGCCGCCTCGAGCCCGGCGATACGGTCAAGCTGGAGTACCGGCGGGACGGCCAGACCCGGACGGCCACGGTGGTGGCCGACAATGTGCGCCCGCACTTTGCGATGATGTTCCGGGGGATGCCGGGCGGAGGGTTCGACTTCCACGGTGGGCCCGAGATGGGCGGTAACAACATGCTGTTCTTCCACACCCAGCACCGCGCCGGGCTCGCGCTGGTGCCGATGGGGCGTGACCTGGGTGAGTATTTCGGGACCAGCGATGGGTTCCTCGTCGTGAAGGCGCCCGCCGATTCCGCCTCGCCGCTCAAGGCCGGTGACGTGATCCTGGCGATCGACGGGCGGAAGCCGCAATCGGTCGAGCACGCCCACCGGATCCTGGGCTCGTACGCGCCGGGCGAGAAGGCCAAGCTGGACATCATGCGGAAGCGGCAGCGGACCAGCCTGACCTGGACCGCCCCCGAGCGCCGGCAGGGACATGACGAGCACTTCGGTCCCGGACAGCATCACGGGATGGGACCGGACGAGGAGCACGACTCCTGGGGTGCGATGGACTTCGATATGCCCGTACCCCCGCCCGATTTGGAGCTGATGCTGCCGGCGTCATTGGATGGGCAGGAAACGTGAAAGACGGTAAGAGGTGAGAGGTACTACGGGTAAGAGGTGAGAGGTAAGAGGGGGCTCCGTGGCTGAACGGAGCCCCCTCTTACTTCTCACCTCTTACCTCTCACTCGCCCTTCGCAGCTCCTCCGCCCACCGCGGACCGTTGGCCTCGCTGCCCTCTTCGTCGTGCTTGAGGAAGGCGTAAGCCTCGGTCCACGGCTGCTCGTGAATCCGGTCGGCCCAGGCTGCCAGCGCCGCCGCGTCATAGCCAGTGCGGCGGAGGCGCAGGTACCCCCACGACGCCGTCGGCACGAGCGGGGAGCCGCCTTCGTCTTCATCGACCGCGACCAGCGCAATGTCCCGGGCCCGAAGCGCCTCCAGCACGTCGTCGGCGAACCAGCTCTCGTGCCGGAACTCCATGGCC
>DASQPE010000224.1:0-43103 GCA_035644115.1 Gemmatimonadales bacterium | reverse complement strand
TGGACGACCCGTGCTACTACGGGTTCCCGGTGTTTGGTGAGGACGGGCCCAAGGCCGCGCAGGACGCAGGGGGGAAGCCGGTCACGGCCGAGACCCGCAGCTTCGAGCCCGATCCGGAGAACTCCCGACGGGTCCGCGCCTTTCTTACGCGCTACCTGCCGAGTGCGGTGGGGCCTGAGATTTACACCAAGACCTGCCTTTATACTCTGACGCCGGACCGTGACTTCGTGATCGACGCCGTGCCGCATGCGGGAGGCGTCTTCGTCGCCATTGGCGCAGGCCATGCCTTCAAATTCGCGTCCATCATCGGCAAGACGCTCGCCGAGCTGGCACAGCGCGGCCAAACGGAGGCCGACCTCTCGCCGTTCACGATCGACCGGCCGATCCTCAAGGAGAAGGACCCGCCCAGGAGCTACATGGTCTAGCGGCCCGTGTCAGGCTGCGGCGCCGACATCGCCCTCCCACGCGTACCGCCGCGGGTCCATCCGTTCAGCCGCGCGCTCGAACGCGCTCCACCCCGCTCGCCAAAACCCCAGCGCTTCGAGCCTGCCGCGTCGCAGCACGGACCGGTGATTCAGCCAGACGGCCACCAGAGCCGCCGCGAAGAGCAGCCGTTGCAGCGTCATGCCCAGCAGCAAAGCCGGCGCCCCATGCCCTCGCCGGAGGATGGCAACCCGCTCGGCCTGGAACTGGACGTGCACCGCCTCGTCGGCGAGCACCCGGCGGCAGATCGCCCGGAGCACCGGTGAGCCGGTCGCCCGCCGGAGGGCGGCGTAATACACCTGCGCGATGATCTCGGCGGTGAGCAGTACGCAGATCGCGGTCTCGAGCCCGCTCAGATGGCGGAGTTTGCGGAACACCGAGTCGGCCCAGGTACGGCGCTTGAGCGGTACTCCCTCAGCCGCGAGCAGCCGTGCGAGATAGGCCGCGTGGCGCTGCTCTTCCCGGATAAACAGTCGGATGGCCGAGGCGTAGGCGGCATCACCGGTCGCGAGCGCATACTGGTCCGCGGCGTCGCGGAGGTGGCGGCCCTCGGAGCTCTCGCCCAACTGGAACTCGAGGACCGATGCGATGACCGCCTCGCCTTCCGCGGGCGACAAGGTCGGGCGGTCGGTCCAGGGAATCCGATCGGGTGTATCTGCGTTGGTCCGGAAGAAGGTCAACCAGTAAGTGGACGGGGTAGGTACTAACGCGGCGTGCAGGGCGGGTGACGACACGGGCTTCTCCGGGTGGGGGTTGATCGCCAGAGACAGTGATAAAGTACTCTACATTACAAAGTCGCTGCCCGTTCTGCAACCCGACAACCCGCCCGCCGCCCATCCCGTCCTTACCTGGGTCGCTCTTGTCGTTCAAGTCGGGCCAGGTGACGTTGCCAGCCTGCGCCTTCGGCGGAGAGGGTGACGGCATGACTCGGCCCGAGACTTACTTCGACGACTTGCGGGTCGGCGACACATTCACGACCCGGACCTACACCGTCGACGAGGCGGCGATCATCGCCTTCGCGCGAGAGTTCGACCCCCAGCCCTTTCATCTCGATGTCGAAGCTGCCAGGCGCAGCCTGTTCGGGGGCTTGGTCGCCAGCGGCTGGCACACGGCGGCCATCACGATGCGACTGCTCGTCACCGATGGTGCGCTTATCGCCGGCGGCACTGTCGGCGTCGGTGCGGAGCTCGCGTGGCCCACGCCAACCCGGCCGGGGGACGTCCTTCATGCCGAGGTGGAAGTGATCGAGCTGACCCCATCCCGCTCGCGACCGGACCGAGGGACTGCCATGCTCCGCATCACGACCCTCAACCAGAATGGCGATGTCGTTCAGCTTCTTACCGCCAGGCTGCTGGTTCCCCGCCGCCCTCCGGCAGCGCCAAGCGCCGATTGAACGCCGTTGCTGCAGCAACCACATCCAATCCGCTTTCGCATCTCGGTGCCAAAATGCAGCCTGCCTGATCGAACCCGCTCCCCTCCCTGCTGGCGAGGCCGACAATGCGATCGAACATCTTTGCGGTGGTCGCGCTGGTCGCTGCCGGCGGCTTGGGTCTCACCGGGTGTCGCACCGGCCCGGCCGCGCGGACCGGCCCCGGTGCGGCCGCTCACCCCTCCCACCTGACCGCCGCCGACAGCAGCCTGCTCGCGCAAGCGCGGGCCCTCTTCAAGCCGTTGCCTGCGAGTATGGCGACCGCTGCAGCACCGACCTCTCGGGAGCGTGTAACCCTTGGTCGAGCACTCTTCTTCGATCCGCGCGTGTCGCTCGACGGCACCGTCAGCTGCTCGCGCTGCCATCAGCCGGCGCTGTATGGCACCGACGGGCTGGCGCTGCCCATCGGCGTCCAGAGTCGAGTCAATCCGCGCAATGCTCCCACGGTGCTGAACGCCGCGCTCCAGTTCGTGGAGCACTGGCGGGGCGATCGGACCAGCGTCGAAGATCAGGCCACCCGGGCGCTCATCGGCCCGCCCAGCTTCGGATTGCCGGACTACGCGACGGCGGTCGCTCGGCTCAAGACCCTCGGGTACGAGTCGCAGTTCCGCTCGGCATTCCCCGGGGACTCTCAGCCGGTGACCGCCGAGAACTGGGGCAAGGCCATCGGCGCCTACGAGCGCACGCTGGTGACGCCATCGCCATTCGACGCATTCCTCGCGGGCGACCCCGCGGCGCTCGATCCACCTGCCAAGGCCGGCCTCCAGAAGTTCATCGGGTTCGGCTGCACCAGCTGTCACAACGGGGTCGGTGTGGGCGGGGGGCTCTACCAGAAGTTCGGGCTGGTCAAGCCCTACTGGACGGCCACGGGGAGCGCGCACGTAGACCAGGGGCGCGCTGACGTCACCCACAACTCGGCCGATCAGTACGTGTTCAAGGTGCCGAGCCTGCGGAACGTGGCGATGACGCCTCCCTACTTCCACGACGGCTCGGTCGCGACACTCTCGGCGGCCGTCCATGTCATGGGCGAGGTTCAACTCGGCCGCCAGCTGGCGGCTGCGGATGTCGACGACCTGGCGGCCTTCCTCCGGTCGCTCACCGGCCCTCTGCCGGATCAGTTCGTGCAGGCGCCGGTGCTCACCCCCTGAGTACGACTATCCCTGGGCGGCCTCCCCGGCGAGGACGCTGATGTCCCGGGCTTCCAGCACCGCCTTGGGCGCGCCGTGTCTGGCTACCGCGAGCATGGCCTGTCCGACGATCTCCGTGGTCAATACCAGCCTGGGCAGAAGCACGCGCAATAGCGGCAGCAGCGGTCTCATCGCCGAGTAGAGGACGCGGGACCACGCGGTCTTCGGGCGAATGCCGTGCAGCGGCTGGATGATGCTGGGACGAAACATATAGACCGCCTTGAACGGCAAGCGCAGCAAGGAATTCTCGGTTCTGCCCTTGACCCGCGCCCACATGGTCCGTCCTCGCTCGGTGCTGTCCGTGCCTGCACCAGACACGTAGACGAAGGTCATCTGGGGGTTGAGCCGAGCGAGCGTCTGTGCAGCAGCCAGGGTGAGGTCGTACGTCAGTCGGGTATAATCCACCTCGCTCAGGCCCACCGAAGAGACCCCAAGACAGAAGAAGCAGGCATCGAAACCCCGCAGCTCGGCCTCTATGGCCCGGTAGTCCAGCAGATCCGGATGTACCACTTCCCGCAATTTGGGATGGTGCTGGCCCGTGGGGGTCCGGCCGATGGTCTGAACCAGCTCGACGTCCGCTGCCCGTAGGCATTCGCGAAGCACGCCTTGACCCACCATACCGGTAGCGCCGAACAACAGGATCCTCATGGCACCTGTCCTTGCGCCGCGGGCGGCGGGTCGCCGGTTCCTACCTCTGCTTCTCGATCAGCTGGCGCTGCCACTCCTTGATGGCCAGCTGCAACGGGCTCGGCGGTTCCACCGGTTGGGGCGCTCGCGTCACCGTGAACATGCCCGGCCTCCTTCCAAGCAACTTCCCTAGCGCTGAGTGAGCTCCAATGTCGGACCCGGTCGGGCGACGAGGTTTCGGTTCACCAACCGCGTCCAAGCTGCTTCAGTCGAGAGGGGGGCGCTTGGACTCTACTGCTCCCCCGATCAGGTAGCGACCCGAGTGGCCGGACCCCTGGACCCGGCGGCCTATGGAGGGCGGCGGGTTACTGGTCATTGCACAAGTGCCGGGGCAGATTCCGGCGTGCCGGAATCAATCCTCCCGTGGCTGACACGGCGGCACACGTGGCCTGCCGACCGCCCGAGGCCGCCCTATGCCGTTTGATCTGGACAGGCGCTCGGCGCCAATACGGTACGGGTTCGCCCTGCTGGCGGTAGCTGCCGCCCTGCTGGTGACCCTGGCATCGCGACAGTTTGGGCTGACGAATCGTTCGGCCGCGTTCCTGGCCGCGATCCTGCTCACCGGTTGGTATGCCGGGAACGGTCCGATGGTCCTGGCGATGGTGCTCTCGACCTTCAGCTTCGACTTCTTCTTCCTGCCCCCGCTTTACACCTTCGGGCTCGAGTGGAGCCCCGACCCCTACCTGTTGTGGTTTCTGTTATTCGCACTCCTGGCGGCATGGTTCAGCGCCGCCCGGCGGCGGAGCGCTCGCCTGCTGGAAGACGCACGAAATGAGCTGGAGCAGCGAGTTGTTTTGCGGACGGCCGAGCTCGAGCGCAGCGAGATGTACCTGGCCGCCGCCCAGGAGCTGAGCCACACGGGTAGCTGGGCCCGTCGGATCAGCACGGGCGAGGGCTATTGGTCGGGCGAGACCTACCGGATCTTTGGATTGGATCCCGGGACCGCCGTGCCCAGCGGCCAGCAGCTCCGGGAGATGTGCCATCCCGACGATCGCCAGGTATACGACGAGGCGATGGTGACGGCAGTTCGCGAGACGCGTCCGTTCGAGGTGGATCTCCGCATCATCCGGCCCGACGGGTCGATGCGATACGTGCACAGCAAAGGCCAGCCGGTGCTCGACGAGTCCGGCGTCGCGGTCGAGCTCATGGGCGTCGTCATGGACGTTACCGAGCGCAAGCGGGCAGAACGGGCGTTGCGACGGGCTCGGGAGCGGACCCTCGAAGCCCGGTTTGCCGCGATGCTTGCCGAGCGCACGCGGCTGGCGCGTGAAATCCATGACACCCTGCTGCAGGGTTTCACCGGGGTCGGGTTGAGGCTGGTGGCTGCTGCGAACCGGGTGACCGGCCAGCCCGAGACGGCCACCGCGCTGAGCGAGGTCATCACCCTGGCCCAGAAGACGCTGGAGGACGCGCGCCGCGCCGTGTGGGACATGCGCTCGCCGTCACACGCCGGCGGGCAATTCGCCGCCCAGCTCCGAGCCACTGCGGAGGAGGGCACCCGTGGGACCGGCCTGTCCCTGGAGTGTGCGGTGGAGGGCGTGCCCCTCCCACTGGATCAAGAGGTCGAAGCCGTGGTGTTGCGGATCGTTCAAGAAGCCATCGCCAACGGGGTCAGGCACGCAGCCGCGCGCACGCTGCGGGTCAAATGCAGCTATGGGGCGCGCCGCATGCGCGTCTCAATCGCCGACGACGGAAAGGGGTTCACGGTGGACCCTGATTTCCGCGCGTATGGTGGTCACTGGGGATTGCTTGGCATGCACGAGCGCGCCAGCCAGATCGGCGCCAAGGTGCTGATGCGGAGTGCTCCCGGTCAGGGCACCAACATCATCCTTCTGGTTCCCTACGCGGGTCGGCGAGGCTCACCACTCTGAGCGGTGCCCGAGGGCGGTCAGGACTTCCTGGTCGAACGCGGCCGACAACCCCTCTCGGCGCGAATAGGGGCCCGGCGTGTAGCTCTTCGACTGGACGCCGGCGTAGCTCAGCTCGCATACGTGCCAGTCCTGGCGATTGGTCATGTCCCAGAACTCCACCCCATCGTCCGGATTGAATGCCGGATTCTTCAGCGTGTCCGGGTGGAAGAGCCACTCGCAAGTCACCAGCGTCTGTCCCGGCGCCTTGGGCCAGAGGGTGTGATACATCACGTAGTCGGGGTGCAGGCTCAGCAGCAGGTTGGGAAACAGGGAGTAGTAGTAGACCCGCTTGAGATCGTCGGCCGGGAGGTCGCCCACCATCACGCCGCAGGACCGCCCGCTCACGGTGAGGCTCTCGCTCGAGTCGACGATGTCCATGTAGCCGCCCAGGAACGGGCCGCGATAGAGATCGTTCTCGCCGCTGGTCGGGGGTGACAGCTTGACCAGGGCGGGGTGTACCAGCGGACAGTGGTAGCACTCCGAATAGTTCTGGACCACGAACTTCCAGTTGCAGGTCAGCTCGTAGTCGATCCGGCGGTAGGCCGCGAGCGTCGCCAGGTTGAACCGGCTGAACCGGCTCAACACCGGGGCATACGCCTCCTCGAACGGCTCCGGATCATCGGCCAGGTTGATGAAGAGGAACCCTTCCCAGCTCGCCGAGGCAACCGGATGGAGCGGCCAATCGGCCTTGTCGAAGCCCTCGATGGTGTCGGCCGATGGCGCGCCGATCAGGCGGCCATCGAGGCTGTAGGTCCAGGCGTGGTACGGGCACTGGATGGTTTCCGACAACTGACCCCGGTGTTCTTCGCAGAGCCGGGTGCCCCGGTGACGACACACGTTGTAGTACGCCCGGACCTGGCCCGACCGGTCGCGCAGGACGATGACGCTTTCCGAGCCGATCTGTTGCAGGAAGTACTGGCCCGGCCGGGCGATCTGTGCTTCGCGCCCGACACAAAGCCATCGCTGCAGAAAGATCTTCTCCCGCTCCTCGGAGAAGATCTCCGGCGAGGTGAAGTAGCGGCCGGGAAGCGTATGCGCGCTGAGGAGCGCAACGTCCGTGCGCTTGACGAAGGTCGTCACGGGTACGGCTCGGCGTTTGATGGAGGTGGCAGTCAGACGAGCGTGATCTCGCCGTCCACGACGATGGCCTCATCGAGGCCGGTGATCTCGAGCGTGATCCGCGCCGGGAGGGCGCGCGTGCCCGCCAGGGTCCCGCCCTGAAGCCCGGCATCTACCTGGCGCTCGACCTCGCGCTGGGCCGTTACCCCGAATCGCTTGAGCAGGTGCCGCAGCGACAGGTTGAAGGCTTCCTCGTTCATCGAATCACTCGGCTCAAGGTGTATCGGCCAGCTTCACTCGCTCGATCCGCCGCCCCAGGCGCGGGTTGTAGAGGCGCAAGGTGACCACGCTTCCCGGTGCCTGATTCTTGAGGGCGGTGCGGAGATCGGCCTCGGTTTTCACCGGCTTTCCTTCCACCGCGAGGATGATGTCCGGCCCGCCTCTGCTCTCGTCCAGCAAGGCTTCCCAGGCCGGGCCTCCCGGCGTGACGTCGGTAACGACGAGCCCGCGGGCGTCGGCCGGCAACTGCAGCTGCTCGGCAATTTGGGGCGTGACCGCCTGGACGCTGGCCCCCATCCGCCGCATGACGAAGCCGCCCGCCGTCCCGGCGTTCTCGCTGTCGCTGCCGGGCCGCGAGTTGTCGGCCAGCTGCGGCGCGTCCTGAAGCGGTTGCAGCTTCACCTCGAACGTCTTGCGGACGCCCCCCTTGCGCGCGACCTCGACCTTCACGACGTCCCCCGGCTTGCGGAAGCCGACCTCCTGCTGCAGCTGCCCGACGTATCCGACCGGCTTCCCGTCGATGGCGACGATGATGTCGCCCGGCTCCATGCCGGCTTTCTTGGCGGGGGAGTCGTCGTTGGGGATGTCCTTCACTACTACGCCCCGGATTTCGGGCAGCCCCACGTATTGGGCGTCATTGAGCCCGACATCCTGGATCGACACGCCCAGCGCGGCACGGTGGACTTTGCCGTCCACGATCAGCTGGTTCATCACCGTGCGGGCCAGGTTGATGGGGATCGCAAAGCCGTAGCCCGAGTAAAAGCCGGTCTCGCTGGCGATGGCCGAGTTGACCCCGATCACTTCGCCCCGGACGTTGACCAGCGGGCCGCCGGAGTTGCCCGGGTTGATCGCGGCATCGGTCTGGATGAAGTCCTGGATGCTGCCGGCTCCGCGACCCGGCAGCGTGCTGAGCGCGCGTCCCTTTGCGCTCACGATACCCGATGTCACGGTGAAGGTGAGACCCTCGCCCAGCGGATTGCCGATGGCGAGCACCCAACTTCCGACCCGGGCGTCGTCGCTGTTGCCCAGGGCGACCGGCGGCAAGCCCTTCGCATCGATCTTGAGCAGCGCCACGTCGGTATTGGGATCGGCCCCTATCACCTTGGCCCGGAACTCCCGCCGGTCGAGCAGCCGGACGATTACGGTTTCAGCACCCTCGACGACGTGATTGTTGGTCAGGATGTAGCCATCGCTCGAGACGACGAACCCCGACCCGCTCCCCTGCTCCAACTCAGGACGATTGGGCCCGAAGCGGGGGAAGAAACGCTCCATCCCGGGCGGGACCCGCCGCTGGTTGGGTCGTTCAGTGTGCTGGGAGCGGATATAGACGACGCTGGGCCGGACATGGTCGGCTACGGCGGAGAAGGCATCGCTCAAGTCGACCAGGGGCTTGGCGGCTGGAATCGACGGCGCCGGCACCGATGGAATTGCCGATGCGACGCGCGCCTCCTGCGCGGAGGATCGGTTGGGGAGGTCCAGAAGTCCGGCAAACAGCAGCCCCAGCGCGAACGCCAGCGCCACGAGGCCGCCAAACTTGAGCCAGTTCAACGAGCGGGACGACATCTCGGGTCCTTGGTGAGCTGCTTCGTAAGATACTCTGGTAGTGGCCGGAAGGTTTCGGGGACGGGAGCAGACCGGAGACTACCGCTCCCGTCCGCTCCCGTCCGCTCCCGTCTTACTTCTTATTTCCCTCGTCCACGATCTCGTAGTCTGCCTCGACCACGTCCTCCTTGGCCCCGGGCTCGGCCGTCGGTCCGGCCGACTGGGTGCCGGCGGGGGCGCCAGCCTCCGCGCCCTGCGCCTGCTGGTAGAGCGACGCGCCGGCGGCCGAGTAGGCCGCATTGAGCTCGTCGAGTGCCTTGCGGATTCCGGCCGGATCGCCCGTGCGCAGCGCCGCCTTGCCGGCTTCGACCGCAGCATCGAGCCGCGACTTGACCTCACCGGACAACCGGTCCACCCAGTCCTTGCTGTCCTTCTCGACCTTGTACACCAGACCGTCGAGCTGGTTGCGGGCCTCGATCTCGTCGCGCCGCTGCTTGTCCTCCGTCGCGTGCTGTTCGGCCTGCTTGACCATCTTGTCGATCTCGGTGTCGCTCAGTCCACTGGACGCCTCGATCCGGATCTTCTGCTCCTTGTTGGTGGCCTTGTCCTTGGCCGACACGTGCAGGATGCCGTTGGCATCGATGTCGAAGGTCACCTCGACCTGCGGCATTCCCCGCGGAGCGGGTGGAATGCCGGTCAGCTGGAACTTGCCGATGGTGCGGTTATCCACCGCCATCTGCCGCTCGCCCTGGAGGACGTGGATCTCCACCGTGGTCTGGTTGTCCTCCGCGGTCGAGAAGACCTCCGACTTCTTGGTCGGGATGGTCGTGTTTCGCGGAATGAGCACGGTGGTCACGCCGCCCAGGGTCTCGATCCCGAGCGACAGCGGGGTCACGTCGAGCAGGAGGACGTCCTTGACCTCGCCGCCCAGCACGCCGCCCTGAATGGCGGCGCCGATCGCGACGACTTCGTCCGGGTTGACGCCCTTGTGAGGCTCCTTGCCGAAGAAACTCTTCACGATCTCCTGCACCTTGGGCATGCGGGTCTGGCCGCCGACCAGGATCACCTCATCGATATCCGACGGCTTCAGCCCGGCGTCCTTGAGGGCCTGCTCCATCGGCCGGATGGTCCGCTGCACCAGGTCATCTACCAGCTGCTCCAGCTTGGCGCGAGTCAGGCTGTAGTTCAGGTGCTTGGGACCGCTCTGGTCCGCCGTGATAAAGGGCAGATTGATCTCGGTCTGCATCACGGTGGACAGCTCCATCTTGGCCTTCTCGGCCCCTTCCTTGAGCCGCTGCAGCGCCATCGGGTCCTTCGAGAGGTCGATGCCCTGGTCCCGCTTGAACTCGGTCACCAGCCAGTCGATCACCCGCTGGTCGAAATCGTCACCACCCAGGTGGGTGTCACCGTTGGTGCTCTTGACCTCGAACACGCCCTCGGCGAGCTCCAGGATCGAGATGTCGTAGGTGCCGCCGCCCAGGTCGTAGACGGCTACCTTCTCTTCCTTCTTCTTGTCCAGGCCGTAGGCCAGCGCGGACGCCGTCGGCTCGTTGATGATCCGCACCACGTCCAGGCCGGCGATCTTGCCGGCGTCCTTGGTGGCCTGGCGCTGCGCATCGTTGAAGTAGGCGGGCACCGTGATGACCGCCTTCTCCACCGGATGACCCAGGTAGTCCTCGGCCGTCTGCTTCATCTTCTGGAGGATCATCGCCGAGATCTCGGGCGGGGTGTACGTCTTTCCGCCGATCTCGACCGCGGCGAGCCCGTTGGGTCCCGGAACCACTTTGTACGGGATCCGCTTGGCTTCCTCGGTCACCTCGTTGATCCGGCGACCCATGAACCGCTTGATCGAGAAAATGGTCTGCTTCGGGTTGGTGACTGCCTGACGCTTCGCCACCTGGCCCACCAGGCGCTCCCCGTCCTTGGTGAACGCCACGACCGACGGCGTTGTCCGCCCGCCCTCGGCGTTGGGAATAACGACCGGATCGCCCCCCTCCATCACCGCGACCACCGAGTTGGTCGTGCCCAGGTCGATACCGATGATCTTCGACGCCATGATTTGCTGCTCCGTTTCCGTAGAGAGATGCTGGATCGCCTCGCGGGCTTTGACGCGCCCGGCGGCGAGACCCCGATGCAGAGGGCAAGCGGCGTACCGGGGAAACCTGCCGTTTTGACAGCAAAGTGGCAGGCCCATAGCCCGCACACAGCACTCACGTTTCGGGCAACGCCCCCGGATATAATTGGGGCATGTTTCCCTACCGCGACGATAACCCGACTCTCCGCACCCCCGTGGTCACCGTGGCTCTCATCGCGATCAACGTCGCGGTCTGGGTGTTGGTGCAGGGCATGGGGGCGAACCCGGCTCTCGCACGCTCGGTCTGCCAACTGGGGCTCATCCCGGGCGAGTTGCTCCATCGCCTCCCGGCAGGCACCGAAGTCCGACTGGGCCCTTTCACCCGCTGCATCCTGGGATACGGACCGGTCTGGATCACGCCGCTCAGCTCGATGTTCCTGCACGGCGGCTGGTTCCATCTACTGGGCAACATGTGGTTCCTGTGGCTCTTCGGGAACAACGTGGAGGACTCGACCGGACGGGCCCGCTACGCGGCGTTTTATCTGCTCTGCGGACTGGCCGCGGCGGCGACCCAGACCTTGCTCAGCCCCGACAGCCCGGTGCCGATGGTGGGGGCGTCCGGTGCCATCAGCGGGGTGATGGGCGCCTATGTGATCCTCTATCCGAGGGTGCAGGTGCACATGCTCGTGGTGCTGGTGGTGTTCGTTACCCGAATCGTGGTGCCTGCGTACCTCATGCTGGGCTACTGGTTCCTGCTGCAGCTGCTGGGCGGGACGGCGTCCCTCGGGGGCGAGGGGGGCGTCGCCTTCTGGGCTCATGTGGGCGGGTTTCTCGCGGGCGGGTTGCTGATTCCGCTGTTCCGCGATCCCCAGCTCGTCGCGCAGCATCGGCGACTCGCCCGCACGTACGCCGGCGCCTGGTGAGCGAGCGGCTGCCTCCGTGGCTCGATGCCGCGGCTGCCACCCGTCCCGGGATCGCTCACCTGCTGGACTACACCCTGCTCAAGGCCGAGGCGACGCGAGACGACGTCTTGCGGCTATGCGACGAGGCTGCCGCGGCCGGCACTTGGGCGGTCTGCGTGAATGGCGCCTGGGTGGCGACCTGCGCCGAGCGACTCCGCGCCACCGGCGTCAGGGTGGCCGCTGTCGTTGGATTCCCGCTCGGCGCCGGCAGCAGCGCCGCCAAGGCGGCCGAGGCGGCCATCGCAGTGGCTGACGGGGCGATCGAGCTGGACCTGGTCCTGCCGCTGGGGCGGGCCAAGGCCGCCGACTGGCCCGCGGTCACTGACGATGTGGCGGTGGTCGCGAGCGCCGCGCGCGGTGCCCTCATCAAGGCGATCGTCGAGAGCAGCCTCCTCGACGCCGCGGAGCTCGCCCGTGCATGCGGGGCGGCGGTGACCGGTGGCGCCGGTTTCGTCAAGACGTCGACCGGGTTTCACCCGGCCGGCGGCGCGACGGCCGATGCCGTGCGCCGGATGCGGGATGCGGTAGGTACCACGATCGGGGTGAAGGCGTCGGGCGGGATCCGCACGACCGAGCAGGCGCTTGGTATGATCGCGGCCGGCGCGAACCGGATCGGGCTCTCCAGTCTTGCCGGCCTGCGTGCGATCCTGGGGCCGGACGCCCCCCCGCTCGCCGAGCAGTTGCGGGTGAGCCCCACCGGGATTCACGGGTGACCGACATCGTCTTTCTGCACGGCAAGCTGACGCCCCGCGCGGCGGCGACCGTGTCGATCGATGACCGGGGGTTTCTCTTCGGGGACGCGGTCTACGAAGTCCTGCGGGTGCTGCGCGGCCGCTTCGTCGAACCGGAGCGCCATCTCGCACGTCTGGCGCGAAGCCTACGCGAGGTCGCGCTGCCGCCTCCGCCGCTGGACCCGCTGGCCGTCGCCGTGGATCTGCTGCACCGAAACGGCCTCGAGCAGCGGGAAGCGGTGATCTACCTGCAGGTAAGTCGGGGGGCCGCGCAGCGGCAGCACGCTTTTCCGCCGGGCCCGGTTCCGCCCACCGTGCTGATGACGGCCACGCCGTTCGAGCCTCGGCGAGACCTGGCTGAGCGCGGGGTCAGCGCCATTCTGCAGCCCGACCTGCGGTGGTCCCGTTGCGACATCAAGTCGGTGAACCTGCTGCCGAACGTGCTCGCGGCTCAACACGCGACCGAAGCCGGCGCATTCGAGGCGATTCTCCTGCGCGATGGCGTGATGACCGAGGCGACCCGCAGCAACGTCTTCGCGGTGGTTGACAGGGTGCTCCGTACCCACCCCACCGGACCGCTCATTCTCCCGGGCGTGACGCGGGAGGTGGTGCTCGAGCTGGCAGTGGAGGCCGGGCTGGCGCCGTCGGAACAGGCGGTGACGGCCGCGGAGCTGGCGAGGGCGAACGAGGTGTTTGTCACCGGGACGACGAGCGACGTGATGCCGGTGGTCACGATCGACGGGCGCGCCGTCGGCAACGGGGCGCCGGGTCCGGTGGCAAATCGGCTGCGTGGATTGCTGGCGCGGCGGATCGAAGCTGAAGCGGTAGCCTAGGCCGGGTACGCCCGTGCCCGGGTTACTTCTACCGCGATGCGGCATCCGGGCTCGATGCCGCGGAGCAAGCTGCTGCGCCGGGGAAAATGCGCGAAGATCGCGCTGCCGCCGTCGATGGTGGCTTCGACTTTGACCCGGTCGCCCAGGGGCTGGACCCGGTGGACCGTGGCGACGCCGCTGGGCGACCGCCAGAACTTGAGATCATAGGACCGGATCACCACCCGGACCCGGCTCCCGTCAGTCGCGTTGTCGACCGGGACCGCCAGGGCGCCGACCGCCGCCTGGCCGCCGCCGGCCACCCCGTCCAGCACGTTCACCTCCCCGACGAACCGGGCGACGAACTCCGTCGCGGGCTGGTCCATGATCTCGAGGGCGCTACCCGCCTGCTCCAGCCGGCCGCGGTTGATCACCAGCACGCGGTCGGCGATCGCGAACGCTTCCTCCTGATCGTGGGTGACGAAGATGCTCGTCACATGCACCTCGTCGTGCAGTCGGCGGAGCCACTGCCGCAGCTCCTGCCGCACCTTGGCGTCCACCGCGGCGAAGGGTTCGTCCAGGAGCAGCAGCCGCGGACGGGGTGCCAGCGCCCGCGCGAGCGCGACCCGCTGGCGCTGCCCTCCGGACAGCTGCGCCGGACGCCGCTGTCCCAGCGACTCCAACCCCACCAGCTTGAGCAGCTCGGCCACCCGCGCGTTGGCCTCGGCGCGCGGCACCTTCTGGACCCGGAGACCGAAGGCGACGTTCTCCCAGACCGAGAGGTGGCGAAACAGGGCGTAGTGCTGAAATACAAACCCCACCCGCCGGTCCCGAGCCCGGAGGTGATCCACCGGACCGCCGTCGAACTGCACGGTGCCGGCGTCCGCCGGCTCGAGGCCCGCGATGATCCGGAGAATGGTGCTTTTTCCGCCGCCCGAAGGCCCGAGCAGCGCCACGAGCTCCCCGGTATGGACCTCGAAGGAGACGTCGTCCACCGCGACGTGCTCGCCGAAGCGTTTGCTGAGACCGTCGACTCGAATGCTCACGCTTCGAAGATAACGCGTCCAGGGCTACGCGGCCGCTCGAATCACCACGTCCCGCCGCAGCACCTTGGCCAGCACGTCCGACTTCCGCTCGGCGCCCCAGCATTCCAGCGACAGGTCCGCACCTGCGATGCGGGGCGCGACCTCGAGCGTCAGCTCGTCCGGCGCGAGCGTCGCGGTGACCCGCTCGACGTTGGACGTGTGGCCCCGGTCGAGCCCGTCGGCCACCCGCAGGAGGGCGCTCATCCGCCGAACGACGCCCTGGTCCTCCGGTCCGAGCGCCGAGAGCTCCGGGTGCTTTCGGCTGGGTCCCTTCTTCCGGTGATAGCGGCTGATCAACGCGACCAGCGCACGGTCCCGCGCGGAGAGATCGAGGCGCTCGGCATGCATGATGAGCTGATAGCTGTGCTGATGATGCTTGCGATAGCTCACCAGCTGGCCGACGTCGTGGAGCAGGCTCGCGGCTTCGAGGATCGGCCATTCCTCCGGGGTGGCACCCATGGGCTCCGCCAGGAGGTCGAACAACTGGCGTGCGAGCTCGCGTACGTGCTCGACGTGGCGCCGGTCGCCCTGGCAACGCTCGACGAACTCCCGCATGAGCCGCAGCGGGTCCCGCGGCGCCGGGGCCGACTCGGCCCCGACCATGTCGAGGAGAAGGCCCTCCCGCAGGCCGAAGGCGCTCACCATGACAGTCGGGGTGTCGAGCAGCGCCAGGAGCTCGGCCGTGACCGCCAGGCCGGCGAGGATGATGTCCGCCCGCTGGGGATTGAGCCCGGCGACCGTCCGGCGCTGTTCGGGCGTCTTGCTGGCGAGCCACTCGAGCAGCGTCTCGACTTCGGCGGTCGCCACGCTGACGCCGTGGACGGTGTCCGGGACCGGCAGACCGCGTCTGGCCGTCGCCATGCGACCCAGGCTGGTGAAGGTGCCGCCCGAGCCGATGACGGTCGCGGCGGTCCACTCCCGCACCCGGAACCCCTTCTTCAGCGCCCGGCGAATCTGGGCCCGGAGGGCTGCGATCTCGCGCCGCGCTTCGCGCCGGCCGACCAGATAGGTCTCCGTCAGGCGCACGGCCCCGAGCGGCAGTGAGAGCGTTGACTCGACCAGGCCGTCCACCGCGCCGATCAGCTCCAGGCTCCCGCCGCCGATGTCCGCCACCAGGGTTCGGGCGCCGACCACCCGGAAGTGGTGCGCCACCGACCGGTAGCTGAGTGCGGCCTCGGTCTCCGCGTCGATGATGCGGAGCGGAATGTCCAGCTCGTCGCGGACCCGACGGACAAACTCCTCGCCGTTAGCCGCTTCGCGAACGGCGGCCGTCGCCACGGCAGCGATACGCCGCACCCCCCGCCGGCGGCACACCTCGCGCATGCGGGCCAGGGTAGCGAGCGCGCGCTCGATGGCGCGCTCGTCCAGCCGGCCGGTGGTGGCCAGGCCCTGGGCCAGCCGAGGCTGGTCCTTGACCTCGTCGATCACGGCGATGCCTGCTTGCGGATCGTACTCCGCCACCAGGAGGCGAATGGAGTTCGAGCCCACGTCGAGCGCCGCGAGGCGCTCCCGGGGCTCGACGGTCGGCGGAGCGGGAACCGCGCCGGGGACGGGCTGCGCGATCGTCATGTGGGCGCGCGCACCCCGGTGCTGTTCCGCGCTTCCCCCCGGTCTTCGGCGTGGTGCTTGATCGATTTTCCCTCGACCAGGAAGACCACGTCTTCGGCGATGTTGGTCGCGAGATCGGCCACCCGCTCGAGGTTGCGGCTGACCAGGAACAACTCCATGCCGGCCCCGATCGTGTGCGGGTCTTCCATCATATGGGTGAGCAGAATGCGGAACACCGACCGATGGAGCACGTCGACTTTGTCGTCGCGCAGGCAGATCTCGCGTCCGGACGCGGTATCGCCTCGGATGAACGCTTCCAGCGCGTCGGACAGCATCTCGCGCGCCAGCCGCGCCATCTCCACGATTTCGGGCTCCGGCGCGATCGGTCGCGTCTGACTCAGCCGCTCCGCCGACTGAGCGATGTTGACGGCGTGGTCGCCCACTCGCTCCAGGTCGTTCGCGATCTTGAGCGCCGACGTGAGCATGCGCAGGTCACGGGCCATGGGCTGCTGGAGGGCAAGGAGATTCACCGACATCTCCTCGATCTCCATCTCCATGGCGTCGATCACCCGGTCGCCCTGGATCACGCGCTGCGCTTTGCCGGGGTCGCGCTCGAGCAGGGCCTCGACGGCGAGGCCCAGGGCGGCTTCGGCCTCACCTGACATGGTGAGCAGCCGCACCTTGACGTGGCTCAACTCGTCGTGAAAATGGCGATGAACGTCGAGGCTCATCCAAATCTCCCGGTAATGTAGGCCTCGGTCCGCTCATGGGCCGGCGCGGTGAAGATCCGCTCGCTCTCGCCGAACTCCACCAGCTCGCCCCGGTCGAAGAACCCGGTCCAGTCGGACACCCGGGCCGCCTGCTGCATGTTATGGGTCACGATCACGATAGTGTAGTGCTTCTTGAGGTCGAACATCAGCTCCTCGACCCGCTGGGTCGAGATCGGATCCAGCGCCGAGCAGGGCTCGTCCATGAGGAGCACCTCGGGGCGGTTCCCCAGGGCGCGGGCGATGCACAGCCGCTGCTGCTGTCCACCGGACAGCCCCGTCGCCGGGGTATCGAGCCGGTCCTTCACTTCCTCCCACAGCGCGGCCTGTCGCAGGCACCGCTCCACCAGGTCCGGCAGGTCGCGGCCGGCGACCAGGCGGTTGAGCGCGGCGCCGTAGGCCACGTTCTCGTAGATCGATTTGGGGAACGGATTGGGCCGTTGGAAGACCATGCCGACCCGCTGGCGCAGGGCGACCAGGTCCGTGCTCGGCGAGAACACGGAGAGCCCTTCAACCTTGATGTCGCCCTCGTGGCGGACGCCCGGGATCAAATCGTTGAGCCGATTGATCGACCGGAGAAAGGTCGACTTGCCGCAGCCGGACGGACCGATGATCGCGGTCACGGCCTTGCGGGGGATCGTGAAATCGAGCCCCAGCAGGATCGGGCGTTTGCCGTACGAGAACCGGAAGCCCTGGACCTCGATCGCGGGCGTCCCGCTCTCCTCCGGACGCGAGGGCGACCGGGGTGCGAACGTGGGCTTGGGAGCCGTAGTGAAAGGGGGCTGGGGTCGCACGGTAGTTGTCATCCGAACCTTCCGGTGATGTATGCCTCGGTCTGCTCGTTCCGGGGCGCGGTAAAAATCTGGCGCGTCGGTCCACTCTCGACCATGGTGCCCAGATAGAAGAATGTCGTCGTGTCCGAGACCCGGGCCGCCTGCTGCATGTTGTGGGTCACGATGATGATGGTGAACTCGCGCTTGAGCTCGAAGAGCAGCTCCTCGATCCGCTGGGTGCCCTGGGGATCGAGCGACGCGGTCGGCTCGTCGAGCAGGACGACGTCGGGCGAGGGTGCGATGGTGCGCGCGATGCACAGCCGCTGCTGCTGGCCGCCCGACAGTCCCATCGCATTCGCCTTGAGCCGGTCCTTCACCTCGTCCCAGAGCGCGGCTTGCTGGAGCGAACGCTCGACGATCTCGCCGAGCTGGCCCCCCGAGAGCCGCCCGTTGAGCCGCAGGCCCGCGGCCACGTTGTCGTGGATCGACATGGTGGGGAAGGGCGTGGGCCGTTGAAACACCATCCCGACTTTACGCCGCAGCTGCATGGCGTTGACCGATGGCTCATAGATGTCCTGGCCGTCGAGCAGGACCCGGCCGGTGATCCAGCCCCCCTCCACCAGCTCGTGCATCCGGTTCAGGGTGCGCAGGAACGTGGACTTGCCGCACCCGGACGGGCCGATGAGCGCGTGCACCTGGTTGGACGCGAACGACAGGGTCGCGCCCTTCACCGCGGTGGTCTTACCGTACATCGCGGTGAGCTTGTCGGTCTCGATGCGGGGCCTGGGCTCAGCCACTGGAGACCTGGCTCCTTCCGATCGCCAGACGCGCGCCGATGCCGAGCACGAAGACGACCAGGATCAGCACCAGCGCGGCGGCCCAGGCGTACCGGTGCCACTCCTCATACGGGCCGGTGGCGTAGGTGAAGATGGTAAGCGGCAGCGCCGACATCGGCTGGTTGAGCTTGAAGCTGAGATACTGGCTGCCGAGCGCCGTGAACAGGAGCGGAGCGGTCTCGCCGGCGATCCGCGCCACCGCGAGCAGGGTCCCGGTGACGATCCCGGGCAGCGTGGTCCGCACGATCACCGAGAGACTGGTCCGCCAGCGGGGATAACCCAGGGCCAGCGCCGCCTCCCGAAGCGAATTGGGGACCAGCTTTATCATCTCCTCAGTGGTGCGCATCACCATCGGGACGATCAGCAGCGCGAGCGCCACGCTCCCCGCCAGGGCGGAGAAGTGTTTTTGGCGGGCGACGATCCAGGTCCAGGCGAACACGCCCACCACGATCGACGGCGTGCCGTTGAGCACGTCGGCCACGAACCGGGTGAGCCAGGTAAGCCGGCTCGCTGGATATTCCGCGCAGTAAATGCCGGCCCCCACGCCCACCGGGAGTCCAATCACGCTCGCAGCGCCGACGATGATGAGCGTGCCGACGATGGCGTTGGCCACGCCGCCGCCGGTCTCGCCCGCCGGCACCGGCATCTTGGTGAAGAAATCCCAGCTGAGGCTGCTGGCGCCCTTGATCACCAGGTCGGCGAGAATGAAGAAGAGCGGCAGGACCGCCAGCACGACCGCGGCCACCATCAGACCCACCATGAAGTTGCTCGCCAGCCGGCGGATGACGCGGCGGTTCATAGCGCCTTGCTCCCGACCGCCGAGCCACGCGCGACCCGCCAGATGAGGATCCGGGCGCCCGCGTTCACCAGCACGGTCAGCACGAACAACACCAGCGCAACGTAGGTCAGGGCCGAGAAGTGCAGGTTGCTGGCGGCCTCGGTGAACTCGTTGGCGATCGCCGCGGCCATGGTGTAGCCCGGCGCAAACAGGGACGCCGCGATCTCGTGGCGGTTTCCGATCAGAAGCGTCACCGCCATGGTCTCGCCGAGTGCGCGGCCGAGGCCCAGGATGACGGCGCCCATGATGCCCGAGCGGGCGTACGGCACGACCGCCGTGATCACGGCCTCCCAGCGGGTGGCTCCCAGCGCGAGCGCTGCTTCCCGCTGGCTGTTGGGAACCGCCAGCAGCACCTCCCGGGAGACCGACATGATGTACGGCATCACCATGATCGCGAGAATGATGCTGGCCGCCAGCATCGAGGGACCGTAAATCGGGCCGCTGAAGAACGGCAAGAACCCGAGCGCGCTGCGAAGTAGCGGGAACACCGTCTTCCGGAGCACCGGGACCAGCACGAAGATGCCCCAAAGTCCGTACACCACGCTGGGAATAGCCGCGAGCAGCCCGATCACGAATGCCACCGGCTGCCGCAGGGCCTTGGGCGCGAACTCCGTGAGGTAGATCGCGACGCCCAGGGAGAGCGGCACCGCAATGAGCAGGGCCAGGAACGACGAGAGCAGCGTCCCGAAAATCAGGGGGAAGGCGCCAAACTGTCCGGCCACGGGATCCCACACGCTGGTCCGGATGAAGTCGAGCCCGAACTTGGCGATAGCCATCCGGGAGCCCTGCCACAACTCCAGCAGGAGAAAGCCGAGCAGGATGGGGATGAGGGCGGCCGCACAGGTGAGGATCAGCTTGAAGGCGCGATCCCCGTATGCCACGCCCTGGAGGGACGCGGGAACCCGGGGCCGGCTGGATCCGGCCTGCGCGGGCGGTGCGGAGGTTGCCGTGGTCATGGCGGGATTCTATGGGCCGCAGGCGCGCGGTCGGTCACGGTCGCGTAACGGACTGGTCACGGTTCGGCCGGCAGGGGCAACCCCTGCCGGCCGCCGTCGGGAAGAACAGGTGGGGGCCTAGGCGCCAGCCAACGCCTTGCCTCCGCCCTTGAGCGTCTTGAGACGGTCCTTGATCAACTCCACTACCTCCTTCGGGAGCGGCGCATAGACCAGCTGCGACGCCATGCCCTGTGCTTCCGGAGTCACCATCCAATCCAGGAATCCCTTCATGGCCTTGGCCTTGCCCACGTCCTTGATGTCCGGCCGGACGAGTAACCAGGTGAACGAGGAGATCGGATAGGAGCCCTCGCCGGGCGCATTGGTGATCGAGACCCGGAAATCCGTATTCTTCTCGAACTTCGCGCTGGCGGCGGCCTGAGTCACCGACTCGAGTGACGGTTTGACGAATTGGCCTGCGGGGTTCTTGACCAGGGCGTACGGCAGCTTGTTTGCCTCCGCGTAGATCAGCTCCACGTACCCGAGAGCGCCCTCGGTCTGCTTGACCTGCTGGGTCACGCCCTCGTTGCCCTTGCCACCCAGTCCGGCCGGCCAGTTGACCGAGGTGGCCTTGCCGACCTTCTCCTTCCATTCGCCCGACACCTTGCTGAGATAGTCAGTAAAGATGTAGGAGGTGCCGGAGCCGTCGGAGCGATGGACCACGATGATGTCCTCGTCCGGCAGCTTGACGCCGGGGTTGAGCGCGACCAAACGCTTATCGCTCCACTTGGTGATCTTGCCCAGATAGATGTCGGCGATGGTCGGCCCGTCGAACTTGAGCTGGGTCTCGCCGAGCGACGGCAGGTTCCAGGTGAGCACCACCGCTCCCATCACGGTAGGAATGTGGAGGACGTGGCCCCCCACGCCCTGCAGCTGCTCTTCGGTCATCGGGCCATCGGTGGCCCCGAAGTCGACGGTCCCCTCGGTGAACTGCTTGATGCCGCCGCCGGAGCCGATCGACTGATAGTTGATCTGGACTCCCGTCTTCTTGTTGTACGCGTCGAACCACTTCGAGTAGATCGGGTTCGGGAATGTGGCGCCGGCGCCGGTGAGCGCCGTCTGCGCGGCGAGCGGGCCGACGCCGAGGACGGCCGCTCCGGCAAGAGAGAGCGCCAGGGTCGAGAGCTTACCGGTCATCGCACTGCTCCTTCTTCTGAGTGGACCGAAGTTGCGGCGTCAGAACACGAACTGGATCTGGAACAGACCCTGGGTCCGGGTCGATTCCACCGCATTGGTGTACAAGCCGGACTGGAGCGACAGGTTGTCCACGTCGGCCAGCGCCCGGAGGTTCTGGTTGACCTGGTACGACAGACCGGCGATGAAACGGGTCTTCCGGTTATTGGAGAGGTCTACGTCGGGCTTCTGCAGGTCCACCCGGCCGAGGATGCCGACCTTGGTGTTGGGAACGTTGAGGACGCCGTAGGCGCTGAAGATGTTCCCCTTCACGGTCTTGGTCGTGCCGGTCGCGCCGGGGAGACTGTCCTCAACCCGGCCATACTCGCCGGCCAGGGTAAGGAGCTTGGACTTGTAGGACACCAGGCCCATGTAGCGATTGCGCTTGCCGCCGCCGGTGGGCTTGCCGACCGCCCCGTAGCCGCTGATCCGGAGCCCACCCACTCGGCTGTGGTCGTCGCTCTCGAGGACCCGCACCGACAGCCGGCCCTCGAGATCCTTGTGCTGGTCGGACTCAGGCGCCTTGTAGGTCTCACCGTTGTACACACCGACTTGGAAGTTCACCAGGTCGAGCTTGAACTTGCCGTCGATGCCGGCCCCCAGATCGGAGGACGACAGATAGCCTGCGCCGGACGGACCGGTAAACCGTTCGAGAGCCATCGTGCCCTGCATCCGGTAGTCCCAGAGCGCCTCTTCCCAGTCGAGCCAGGGCGTGTGAATCGCGCCCAGCTTGAAGGTGAGGGGGCTGTTCTCGGGCGTCCAGGTCGCGAAGGCGTACTTGAGCCGAAACGACAGTGAGCCATCCGTGGAGTTGCGGTAGATGTCGGGCGTGATTCGCACGCCGACACCGGCCGGGAATTTTCCGACCACGTTGATGTACGCCCGGGTGATATCGAAGCTGTTGAGGTGGCTGTTGGTGGTCGAATCCCGGTGAAGCTGGTACAGGTACTGCGCGTAGCCGACCCCACCGACCGTGACGGTCGGCGCCTGGGCTCGCGCGGCCGTCGCGACGGCCGTGAGTCCAATTCCGACCGCGAGACACCGACAAGCTGCAAATCGCATGGCCCCTTCCGGGTGAGAGGTGACGGGTGGCGCGGATCGCGCGCCGATGGCCTTTGAACCGGCCCAAAGAGGCCGTCACGCGGTCACGCCGGGGTGATGCGCTGGTAACGTCGCCGTAACGGCGACGGGCTAGGGGGCCAGAGTTGATTTCGTCGCCGGTTGACGCGGTCGCATCCGCTTACCCAGATTTGATGCTCCTCGGGAAGGGGACGGCCTGGATGCCTGCACTGGTGGACCCGCCAGCGGTCGCGCACCTCGATGCCCTCTTCAAAGGCTTCGCGGAGCCCACCCGGATTCGCATTTTGAATCTCCTCGCTGCCGGCGAGCTCTGCGTGTGCGACATCGTGACGATCCTCCGGCTCCCCCAATCGACCGTCTCACGGCATCTCGGGTACCTGCTCCGGTCGGAGCTGGTCGAGTTCACGCGCGATTGGAAGTTCGCGCACTATCGCCTGGCCGCACCGACCAATCCGATTCACCGGAACCTGCTCAACTGCGTACGCACCTGTTTTCGCGGGATCGCAAGCCTGGACGCCGAACGGGCTCGGGCGGCGGAGCGGGTGCGCCTCCGCGAGCGTGAGCCGTGCTGAGCCGTGGCGGCGGGCCTACAGCGACCAGCCAAATGAGGGTCATCCCATGACGAGCTCGACGTTGCCGACCAACCGCCCGTTGCGGGTGCTGTTTGTCTGCACCGGCAACAGTGCCCGCAGTCAGATCGCCGAAACGATTCTCAATCGGGTTGGCCGCGGCCGGTTCGTGGCCGAGAGCGCCGGGGCGGAGCCCGCGGCGCGGGTGAACCCATTCGCGATCGAGGTGCTGGAGCGATACGGGTATTTCTGGACCGGCTACCCGCCTCGCGGGCTGGCCGGGTTGGAGCAGCAGGAGTGGGACTTCGTGATCACCGTCTGCGACCGGGCCAAGGAGGCCTGCCCGATCTTCCCCGGCCAGCCGGTGATCGCTCACTGGGGCATGCCTGACCCCGCCGCGCTGGAGGGTACCGACGAAGAGAAGCGCCGTGCGTTCGACGCGGCGCTGCTCATGATCCGCTGTCGCATCGACCTGTTGGTCAGCCTGCCGATCGACAAGCTCACCCGCCTCGCGCTGGAGAAGCGGGTGCGGGGCATCGGTGAGGTCGGGGTGCCGGAACCGGCCAGCCCGACAACCTGATCGCGCGGCCGAGGCATGACGCCGACCCTAACGCCCCTCCCCTAGCTCCTCATCGTCCGACCGAACCCGGGGAGCCAGCTGTGCACCGTGGTTCCCTGGCCGCGCTCGCTCTCGGCCCAGACCCGGCCTCCATGCGCCTCGACCAGATGCTTGACGATGGCGAGGCCGAGCCCCGTACCACCCTCCTCCCGGGAGCGGGATTGATCGGCCCGGTAGAACCGCTCGAAGATGCGGGGCAGGTGCTCGCTGGAGATGCCCGGGCCGGTGTCGCTCACGCTCAGGAGCACGCCATCGGCTTCGGCGCGGCTGCGGAAGGTGATGCGGCCGCCCCGCGGGGTGTATCGGAGCGAGTTGTCCAGCAAGTTGGTGAGGACTTGCCGCACGGCATCGGGATCCGCCTCCACCATCGCCGCCTCCGGCGGAACCTCGACCACGAAGTCCACTCCCCGCGCAGCGGCCCGGTCGCCCAGGCCGGCCCAGGCCTCGCGGGCGGATGCGGCGACATCAACCCCCTCGATCGCGGGCTGCCACCGGCCGGACTCGATGCGGGAGAGGTCGAGCAGGTCGTCCACCAGACGCTGCATCCGGCGGGCGTTGCTCACGATGGTTTCGAGGAACTGGCGCTCGAGCTCCGGACTGGGCCGGTCGGTGAGGATGGTCTCGGCGTAACCCGAGATGGAGGTGAGCGGGGTCTTCAGCTCGTGGGAGACGTTGGCCACGAAGTCGCGGCGAACGGCCTCAAGCCGGCGGAGCTCGGTCACATCGTGGAGCACGACGACGGCTCCGCCCGCGGGCAACGGACGTGCGTTCACGATGAGCATGCTTTCGTCCAGCTCGAGCTCGCGATTCTGCACCGTCGTGCCCGCGAGGACGGCGTCCACCACTTCGCGTGCGGCCTTGGCGCGAAACAGCTGTCGCAGGTCGGGCAGGTTCTGCTGCGCATCGTACCCGAGCAGACGTCGGGCCGCGGCGTTCGCGGTGGTGATGCGACCGCGCCCGTCGGCGGCGATCACGCCTTCGGTCATTGATTCCACCAGGGCCGCGGTTTCGGCCCGTTCCCGCCGGAGGTCGTCGAACCGCTCGGCCAGCTGGCGATGCATCTCGCGCAGGGCCTGTACCAGCACGTCGATATCGGGGACGCCCGAACGGGGAAATCGGGGCAACGCGCCGGCGGCGATGGCCCGGGACGCGGCGACGAGCGCGCCCAACGGACGCGTGATCGAACGGCCGGCCAACAGGGCGAGCAGACTGCCGACCGCCAGGGCGACGATCGCGCCGCCGGCGACCGCGGTCTGCGACTGACGCACCGTCTCGTCCACCTGGTCAAGGCTGCTGACCAGGCCGATGACGCCCGGGCCGCTCGGCAGGGCGACGTACATCCTCGCGCCTTCCCGCTCCCGGCGAATGACCGAGCCCGAGGTGCCGGCGAACGCGGCCTCGAGCTCTGAATCGGCAAAGGTCTCGGCACCGACGGCCGTTCCCGTCGGCTGGTCGCTGTCCGCGTGGATGCGGCCCGCCCGGTCGAGCAGCACGATCCGGATGCCGTTCTCGCGGGCCAGCCGCCGGATGGTGGCGGGCCAGGCGGTCGAATCGGGGGGCAGTGCTTCGCGGACTAACCCGGCTTCGCGGCGGAGGGTGCGCGCGAGCTCGGATTCGAGGCTGCGCCGGAGCGAGTGCTCCGCGCTCCAGATCAACACGAGAATAGTGAACAGCAGGACGAGAACGGTGCCGAAGACCAGCCGTCTGGCAAGGGTCACCGGGTCCGGTTTCCCCTCTCGGTTGCCCGGAATCGGTAACCGAACCCACGCACCGTCTCGATCAGCTTGCCGGCATCGCCCAGCTTGCTGCGCAGGCGTTGCACGTGCATGTCCACGGTGCGGGTCTGAATGTCGGGTTGCGCTTCCCACACCGTTTCCAGCAGTTGCGGCCGGGTCTGCACCCGACCACGGCGCTCGATCAGCGTGAGCAGCAGCTTATACTCGGTCGCGGTGAGGGTGAGCTCGTGGCCGTCGATCGTGACGCGATGGGCCGAGCGGTCGATCGCGATCGGTCCGGCGGAGAGGGTCGAGCCGGCGGAAACCGCGGGGGAGCCGAGCCTGCGCAGCAAGGCCGTCACCCGAAGCGAAAGCTCCTGAGGCTAGAACGGCTTGGTGAGGTAGTCATCGGCGCCCAGAGACAGGCCCCGAATCCGATCCGGCTCTTCCCGTCGGGACGTGAGCAGGATGACCCCGACCTCCCGGGTCTCGTCGCGGCGGCGAAGCTCCGCCAGCACATCGTAGCCGGAGACGCCCGGCAGCATCAGATCGAGAATCACGATGTCGGGGCGCTCCTCCCGCGCGGCCTTTAGCGCGTCGGGGCCGTTCGCGGCCGTGGAGACCCGGTGGCCGGCCTTGGCCAGATGGTACGCCACCAGCGCCGTGATGTCCGGTTCGTCGTCCACCACGAGAATCCGGTGGGTGAGGGCAACGTTGGTCATCGAGTCCTCGGGCGGTCGGCCGGCAGGGAAGTCACTTCGTTCTGCACCCGGACCCGGGTATGCGAACGGCTGCGCTCGGCGGCCCGTCCGCGCTCGGCGCGGAGCCGCTCGTCCTGCCCGAGCGCGTCCAGAATGGCGCCCAGCAGCCGGCCCGAGGTGTCCGAGCCGCGGCGCAGCCGGTACAAGACGAACTGCGCCACCGGGGTGTCGGCGACCAGCTCGGCGCGCCGGAGCACCTGCAGATGCCGGGAAACGGTGGGCTGGGGCAGGTCCAGCACGAACTGGAGGTCAGAGACGAAGAGGGGCGCCGCGGCGAGGCAGTTGAGAATGCGGAGCCTGGTCGGCTCCGCGACCGTCAGGAGCAGGTCGGCGGTTGAAGTCGACGCATGCATATGCGGCGGGACATATATGCCCGGGGGCGAATGAATGCAAGGGGCTATTATCTTCGTCCATGCTCCACGCCCTGCTGCTCTGTGCGGCAGTCGCCGCGGCGCGCGCCGACACAACCCACCTCGTCCTCGTCGCCACCACAGACGTCCACGGTCACGCCACCGAGTGGGACTACGTGGCCGACCGGCCGTTTCCGGGAGGACTCACTCGCGCCGCGACCGCCATCGACTCGCTCAAGCGCCGCTATCCCGGAAGCGTGATCGTGGTGGACGCCGGCGATCTGATCGAGGGAGAGCCGTTCGCCGACTACTATGCCCGGGTCGCGCCGCGGGATCCCCACCCCGTGATCGACCTGATGAACACGCTCGGCTACGACGTGGCCACGCCCGGCAATCACGAGTTCGACTACGGCCTCCCGGTGCTCGACCGTGCGATCGCGGCGGCGCGGTTCCGGTACGTGAGCGCCAACATCCGAGGTCTCCCGGGTGACACGCTGGAGTATGCGCCGTATGCGGTGGTGATCCGCAACGGGGTTCGAGTAGGAATCACCGGGTTGACCACGCCGGGAGTCATGGTATGGAGCCGAAAGGCGGTGCGGGGCAGGGTGCGGGTGGCGCCTATTCGGGAGAGTGCCGCGGGCGTGCTCCCGGCGATGCGCCGCGAATCCGACCTGGTGATCGCCGTGATGCACAGCGGCATGGGAGAGCCGAGCTCGTACGACACGACCGGAGTGGGCCCGGAGAACGCTTCGGCCACGCTGGCCGCCCTTCCGACCAAGCCGGACGTCGTGATCGTGGGGCACACCCATCGTGAGATGGTGGACTCGGTGCTGGCCGGCGTCCACTTTGTACAACCGAAGCCGTACGCCCAAACGCTCGCGGTCGTGCACCTCGACGTGGTGAGGGTGAAAACCGCCTGGCGGCTGGCCCGGGTGCGGGCCGAATCCATCAACCTGGCGCAAGTCTCGCCCTCGCCTCGACTCGCCGCCCGCTACCAGCCGCTTCGCGCGGCGGTGCGCGACTGGGTCGGCCAGTCGCTGGGCGAATCGCGGGGCGCAATGCCGGCCACCCTGGCTCGGGCGGAGCCGACCCCGCTCATTGAGTTCATCCAGGCAGTCCAGAAGGCCCGGACCGGCGCCGACCTCTCCGCGGCCACCGCGTTCGACACCCGGGCCGGGTTTCCTGATGGCGACGTTCGGGTCCGCGACGTCTTCGCGGTCTACCCCTACGAGAATACGCTGCGGGCGATTCGCATCTCGGGCGCGCAGCTCAAGGACTATCTGGAGCAGAGCGCCCGCTACTACACCACGGATTCGACCGGCCGGGCCGGGCTCGACCCGGCCGTGTTCGGATACAACTACGATATGGTCTCCGGCGCGAGCTACGATATCGACCTCCGGCTTCCGGCAGGAAGCCGGATCCGGAACCTCACAGTCCGCGACCGTCCGGTGGACCCGAACGACAGCTTCACGCTCGCACTGAACAGCTATAGACAATCCGGCGGTGGTGGGTTCACCTCGCTGCGTGGCGCGCCGGTGGTCTATGACCGGGACGAAAACATCCGCGATCTCCTGATCGGGGAAATCCGGGCTCGGGGCCATCTGGATCCGGCGGATTTCGCCGCGGCGAACTGGCGCGTCGTGCCGGCGGCGTCGGCCGATCAGGTGCGCGGGCTGTTCGGTGGCGCCCCGCGGACGGCGGCGCCGGCCGCGCTCCGGGACACGGTGCTGGTCCGGCTGGTGGCGCTGGGCGATTTCCGCGGCAGCGTGAACCAGCGCGCGGCGGCGCTCAAGGTCACCGCGGACCGCGCCGCCGCCGAGTGCCGCTGCCCCACTCTGCGGGTGGCACCGGGCGACCTGCTCCAGGGTGCCCCCGTCGCCGATCTCGTCGGCGGTCGCTCGGCCGTCGAAGTCCTCAACCGGGCCGGGCTCGAGGCGACTGCGCTCGGCGCTCGGGACTTCACCTGGTCGCTCGACACGCTCCGGCTTCGCATGGCGCAATCGCGCTTTCCCTGGCTGGCGGCGAACGTGATGGATTCCGCCACCAGCAAGCGGCCGGACTGGGCGATTCCGTTTCGCGTAGTCGCGGCGGGGACCGTGCGGGTGGCGCTCGTCGGCTACTTGAGTCCGGCGGCGCAGTCGTGGCTTCGGGCGGCTGAGGTTCCCGGCGTGAGCATTCGGCCGGGCGCGGCAGCGCTGCGCGACGCGCTGGCCGCGGCGCAAGCCGAGCGGCCAGATCTGACCGTCGTGCTCGCCGATGGCGGGGCGACTTGTGACGGCGCCGAGTGTCAGGGGGATGCGATCGACCTCGCCCGCGAACTGCAGGACAGCAAGGTCGATCTGATCGTGACCGGTGGCGACGGGTCCGTGAGCACGCGGGTGGGCCGGGTCCTGGTGGTGCAGGCGCGCCCGGCCGCGGCCGAGCTGGGCATCGTGGACCTGGTGCGGACACCGGTCGGCGCTCGCGAGCTCCGCGTTCGGCTCGAGCCGGTCGATCCCGACCGGGTCGGTGTCGACTCGGCCGCGGCGGCGATCGTTGCGCGAGCCGAGGCCGAGGCGGACTCCCTGGGCCGCCGGGTGGTGGCGCGCATGAAGCTCCCGCTGGGCCGGAGCACCGAGGGGGAATCACCGCTGGGCGATCTCGTAGCGGACGCGCAGAGAAACGCGTTGCGGAGCGACGTCAGCCTGGTTCGCACGGCGGCGATCGGAAGCGATCTCCCGGCGGGGCCGGTGACCTGGCTGGAGCTGCTGGCGCTTCACGAACCGCCCCGCCCGCTGGCAACCATCGTGGTCACCGGCGCGACGCTGCGGCAGGTGCTCGAGCGCGCCCTCAGCGAGGGGGTGCCCAGCGTGCACGTATCGGGCATCGTCGTCGAATACGATCCCGGGGCCTCCGCTGGGCGCCGGGTCCGCAAGGTTCGGTTTGATGATGGCCGCGAGCTCAAGGATGGGTCCAGTTACCGGCTGGCTCTGGCGGAGCCGCTCACCCGCAGCCCGGCATACCCGATGCTCAGTGGCCGGGCGATCACCCCATCCACGGTCACCGACGTCGACGCGCTGGCCTCGTACCTCCGGCGACTCCCCCAGCCGGTTTCCCCTCCGGAGCAGATCCGTTTTCGCGAGGTGGGACGCTGACCGCACTCCTCCGGGTCTACGTGAACGAGCGGGCAGTGGAGGTTCCCGCGGGGGCCCCGGCTGTGACTGCAGTCTTCACTCTCGACGCCGAGCTCGGCGCGGCCGTGGCCGACGGGCGGGCTTATCTGACCGACGGGCGCGGCATCCGGCTCCCCGCCGACGCACCCCTCGCGCCCGGAACGATCCTTCGGGTTGTGCGCCCCGCGAGACCCGGACCCAAGGCCGGCGACCATGGCAACCCTGACGCGTGAGCTGATCGCGCGGCTGCCGAAGTCGGAGCTGCACGTCCATCTCGACGGTTCGCTCCGGCCCGCGACCATGCTCGATCTCGCCGCCAGCGCCGGCGTGATCCTGCCGACGGCGGACGCCGACCTGCTGTATCGGCTCATGGTGGTGGAGGACGCCCGCAATCTCGAGGACTATCTGCGGCGTTTCGAGATCACGATCGCGCTGCTCCAGACCGAGGCGGCAATCGAGCGGGTCGCCTATGAGATGACGGCCGACGCCGCGCGACAGAACGTCCGATATCTCGAGATCCGCTACTGCCCGGTGCTGAGTCAGGCCGGCGGCCTTTCCCTCGACGCCGTGACCGAGGCGGAGCTGCGGGGCCTGGCGCGGGGCGAGGCCGAGTTCGGCGTGGTGGCCCGGGTGATTCACTGCTCGCTGCGGCAGCTGCCGCCGGAGATCTCCGAGGAGATTGCCCGTCACAGCGTGGCATGGCGGGAGCGCGGTGTCGTGGGGTTCGACATCGCCGGGGGCGAGGCGGGTTGGCCGGCGGGGCCGCACCGTCGCTCGTTCGAGATCGCGGCGGAGGGAGGGCTCGGCATAACGGTGCACGCAGGCGAGGGCGCCGGCGCCGACTCGATCGCCGAAGCGGTTCACCGGTGTCGAGCCGATCGGGTGGGCCACGGGACCCGCCTCTACGAGGACCCCGCCCTGCAGGACTACATTCGGGACCGGCGCATTCTGATCGAGATCAACATCACCAGCAACCTCCAGACCCACGCGGTGGAACGGGCCGAGCAGCATCCGGTCCGCCGGTACGCCGACGCGGGCCTGGCGGTCTCTCTCTCCTCCGACAACTGGTTGATGAGCGGCACGACCATCACGAATACTGGCTCGCCCACCGGGCCCTGGCATTCACTCGCACGGAGATCGATGGCATGATCCTCGACGGCATGGCGGCCTCCTTCCTGCCCTGGCCCGAACGCAAGGCTCTTCTAGAGCGGACGCGAGCCGAGCTCGCGGCGATTCCGTGAGCGGGCGCTTCACCGGACTCATCGGGATCGTGCTCATTGTCGCGCTCGGCATCGCGCTGTCGCGCAATCGACGCGCGATCCGGTGGAGCGTGATCGGGTGGGGGCTCGGTCTCCAGCTCACGTTTGCCCTGTTCGTGCTTCGAGTGCCCGCCGGCCAGGTCCTGTTTCGCACCCTCGGCCAGGGCGTCACCACCCTGCTCGCCTACTCCTACGTCGGTACCCAGTTCGTCTTCGGCGAGCTGGGCAAGGCCCATTCGAGCCTCGGTCTCATCTTCGCTTTTCAGGTGCTGCCGGCCATCATCTTCATCTCCGCCCTCTTCGCCATCCTGTACCACGTGGGCGTCATGCAGATCGTGGTGAGAGCCTTCGCGCTGGTGATGAGCCGGCTCATGGGCGCGAGCGGCGCGGAAAGCCTCAACGTCGCGGCCTCGATCTTCATGGGGCAAACCGAGGCGCCGCTCACCATCCGGCCGTTTCTCCCCCGGCTCACCCGTTCCGAGCTCATGACCGTGATGACCTCCGGGATGGCCCACATCTCCGGCGCGATCATGGCCGCCTACATCGCGTTCGGCGTCGAGGCCAGACATCTGCTGACCGCGGTCATCATGACGGCGCCGGGCACGATCATGATGTCCAAGCTGTTCGAGCCCGAGACCGACCGGCCGGAGACCTGGGGGAATGTGAAGCTCGACATTCCCCGCACCGATCCGAACGTCGTGGGGGCGGCCGCCCGGGGGACCACGGACGGGCTGCACCTCATGCTCAACGTGATCGCCATGTTGGTCGCTTTCGTGGCGCTGGTCGCACTGGTGAACGGGATCTTCGGCGCGCTGCACGGCGTCGCCGGCTGGTTCCCCCCCGACCTACAGACGGTACTTGGCTGGGTCGGGAGCCCGGTTGCGTGGGCGCTCGGCGTGCCGTGGAAGGATTGCCATGCGATCGGCGGGCTGCTCGGCACCCGGGCGGTGCTCAACGAGTTCATCGCCTTCTCTCAGCTGGGCCCGCTCAAGCCGGTGCTCGACCCGCGCTCGTTCACCATCGCGTCGTTCGCGCTGGCCGGGTTTGCCAACATCAGCTCGGTCGGCATCCAGATCGGCGGCATCGGCGCGCTCGCCCCCGAGCGCAGGGCCGACCTGGCCCGGCTGGGGTTTCGAGCCATGCTGGCCGGAACGTTGGCAAATTTCCTGTCCGCCGCGATCGCAGGCATTCTCCTGTGAGCGGTGAGAAAGAGCGCGTGGCCGCGGCAGTCGCCGCGATTCGACCGCGGTTGGACGGCCGGCAGCCCGAGGTGGCCGTGGTGCTCGGCTCAGGGCTGGGTGGATTCGCCCAGCGAATCGCCGATGCGAAGCGGATTCCCTACCGCGACGTGCCTGGGTTCCCGCTCCCGACTGTGGCCGGGCATGGGGGGGAACTGGTCATCGGGACCGTGGCCGGGCGTACGGTGCTGGCGCAGAGCGGGCGCTTTCACCTGTATGAGGGCCACGACGCGGCGACCTGCGCCCTCCCCGCCCGAGTGTTCTCGGAGCTGGGGATCGGGGTGCTCCTGGTTACCAATGCCGCGGGAGGGATCCGCCGCACCTTCGGCCGGGGTTCGTTGATGCTCATAGCCGATCACATCAACCTGACATTCCGTAATCCGCTGATCGGCGCTTTGGTCGCGGGCGAGCAGCGGTTTCCCGACATGTCCGAGCCCTATGAGGTCGGACTCCGGCGCCTCGCGCGCAGCGTTGCGCTCGAGCGAGGCATACTGCTGGAGGAGGGCGTCTATGCCGGACTGCTGGGCCCGAGCTTCGAGACGCCTACCGAGATCCGGATGCTGGAGCGGCTGGGCGCGGACGCGGTCGGGATGTCCACCGTTACCGAGGTCATCGCGGCCCGCGCGCGGGGACTCCGCTGCCTCGGGATCTCGACCATCACCAACCTGGCTGCCGGCATCAGCCCGACCAAGCTTTCGCACGCCGAAGTGATGGAGACCGGGGAGCGAGTGAAGGAGGCCCTGGGCGGTCTGTTGGAGGGGGTCGTTGCCCGGCTTTGAACCTGCTGGGGAGGGAGCGCCAATGACCGAACCGCGGGTCCGCCGAGGCATTCGCTCGACCCAGGTGGGGCTGTTGAGCAATGCGGCGCTCGCGGTCGTCAAGGTAGTGACCGGCATTGTCGGGCACTCCCAGGCGCTCATCGCGGACGGGATCGAGTCGAGCGCCGACGTCTTTTCCTCGCTCGTGGTCTGGAGCGGTCTCCGGATCTCCGCCCGCTCGGCCGACGACGACTACCCCTTCGGCTACGGCAAGGCGGAGGCGCTGGCGGCGCTGGCCGTCGGGCTGCTGCTGTTCATCGCCGCGATCGCCATCGCGATCGAATCGGCGCACCAGATCATCACTCCGCATCGGCCGCCCCGATCGTTCACCCTCGCGGTCCTCGTGGCTGTCGTCCTGGTGAAAGAGGTCCTGTTCCGCCGGGTCGTCCGCATCGGGGCCGACGTGGGCAGCACCGCCGTCCAGGCGGACGCCTGGCATCACCGGAGCGACGCGATCACGTCTGCGGCGGCCTTCATCGGGATCAGCGTCGCCCTGATCGGCGGGCCGGGCTGGGAAGCGGCCGACGACTGGGCCGCGCTGCTCGCGTCGGGCATCATCGTGTACAACGCGATCGGCGTGCTCCGGCCGGCGACGCACGACCTGATGGATCGCGCGCCGGGCGAGGAGATGGTATCGCGCGTCGCGGGCGCCGCGACAACGGTGCCGGGCGTCCGCGCGATCGAGAAGCTCAAGGTGCGGAAGGCGGGGATGGGTTACTACGTGGATCTCCACGTCCAGGCCGACCCCGCGATGCCGCTGCATGCCGCGCACGTGCTGAGCGGGATGGTCAAGTCCGCGATCCGCCAGGCGGTGCCGGAAGTGGCGGGAGCGTTGATACACATGGAACCCTACGAGGGGGAGAGGTGAGAGGTGAGAGGTGAGAGGTGAGAGGTGAGAGGGCCGCAGCGTCGTTGTCCCTCTTACCTCTCACCTCTTACCTCTCACCTCGTCACTTCTCACTGGGGCCGGGCGGGGGGACGCTGTGGTTCAGCGGTCCCCGTCCGCCGCCGAGGTGCGGCGCGGCGGCCATGGCTCGATGGACGAAATCGAGCGCGCCGACCACCGCCACCTCCAGCGTCCGGCCAAGGGCAAGACCGGCGGTGACGGCGGCCGACAGGGTGCAGCCGGTGCCGTGGGTTGACTGGGTGGTGAGGCGCGATTGGCGGAACCGGCGAACACCTGCCCGGGTCACCAGCACGTCGGTCAGCGGGTCGGTGGTGAGGTGCCCGCCTTTGATCAGAGCAGCCTGGGCGCCCAGCGCGAGGAGATCCGCCCCGGCCCGCTCCATCGCCGGCACGTCGGCCACCGGCCGGCCGGTGAGAATGGCGGCCTCGTCGAGATTCGGCGTCACCAATGCGGCGAGCGGCAACAGCGCATCGCGGATGGCCGCCTCGCCGTCGAGCGTGAGCAAGCGGTCGCCGGAGGTCGCGAGCATGACGGGGTCTACCACCAATGACCGCCATCCGTTCGCACGGACGGCGTCGGCTACCAGGCGAACCAGCGGCGCGTCGGCCAGCATCCCGGTCTTGAGCGCGGCCGGAGGCAGATCCTCGGCCAGGGCGTCGAGTTGCGCTCTCACGAGCGAGCTCGATACCGGCTCGACTGCCCGCACACCAAAGGTGTTCTGGGCCGTGACCGCGACGATCACCGACGTGCCGAACACACCGAACTGATGGAACGTCTTCAGGTCGGCCTGGACGCCGGCGCCGCCGCCGGAGTCCGAGCCGGCGATGGTGAGGGCGATTTTCACGCGGCCTCGGGGCCGGGGACGACACTACCCATGGCGGGCTCCTTACAGACCCTTATCCGGGACCTCCGACTGCGCCGGGGCCGCGAGCGCCGCGGCCTCGCGCTGGCCGAGGGGGTTCGGCTGGTGGAGGAAGCCCTCGCCGCCGGGGTCCGATGTCGGGGCGCAACGGTGGCCCCGGCTCTCGAAAGTACAGCCCGCGGGAGAGCGCTCAAGGCGGCGTTGGAGCAGGCCGGGGTCCAGCTGGTGCAGGTGAGCGATCGAGAGCTGGCCGAGCTGGCCGACACCGAGCAAGCCCAGGGTGTCATTGCGGTGCTCGAGCCCCGCCACTGGAGCTGGGCGGACCTGCCGGCGCGGCCCGGCTCGGTGGTGCTCGTGCTCGACGCGGTGCAGGATCCGGGGAACGTCGGCACCATTCTTCGTACCGCGTTCGCGCTTGGCGCCGCCGGCGTCATCGCGCTCAAGGGAACGGCGGAGCTGCATAATCCCAAGGTGATGCGCGGCAGCATGGGCGCCCTCTTTCGGCTGCCGGCCTTGTCCGCCGGGCAGGACCAGCTGGTGCAGTGGCTGAGTGACGACGGAGTCGAGCTGTGGGTGACGGAGACGGGCGGGGAACCGATTCGCCGGCCGGGCACGCGCCTTTCAGACGGTCCGCCGATCGCGCTGGCTCTGGGTAACGAAGGCGCCGGGGTGAGCGCCGAGCTCAGCGCGCGGGCAACGCGGCGGGTCGGGATTCCGCTGGTGCCGGGAGCTGAATCGCTCAACGTAGCGGTCGCGGCAGGGATCCTCCTCTACGAGGTGACGCGTGCCGGCTGAGCTGGCTGAGGTCCGGCCGGTCCTGATTTTCCTGGCCGGCGTGGTCGGGGCCGTCTTCGGGAGCTTCCTCAACGTGTGCATTCTCCGTTGGGGAGCGGAGCCGAAGGAATCCGTGGTCCGGCCGCCTTCGCGCTGCCCCCGCTGTGGCGCGGGCGTGGCCTGGTATGACAACATCCCCATCGTGTCGTGGCTCCTCCTGCAGGGGCGCTGCCGTCGGTGCGGCGAGCCGATCTCGATCCAATATCCGCTGATCGAGCTGACGACCGCGCTGTTCTGGGCATTCCTGGCAGCGCGCTACGGCTGGAGTCTCGAGACGCTGCGGGGCGCGGTGTTCGGGACCATTCTCCTGGGCATCGCCATGACCGATGCCCGCGCGTACATCATTCCGGACGAGTTTACCTGGGGCGGTCTCGGGCTTGGCCTGCTGTTCTCTCTCGCCGGCGGGTGGTCGTTGTTGGGGGAGGCCCTGCTGGGCGCGGCCGTCGGGTTCGGAATCCTGTGGCTCGTGGGCGTGGCGGGGACCTGGATGCTCAAACAGGATGCAATGGGCGGCGGCGACATCAAGATGATGGCGATGGTGGGGGCGTTCCTCGGTTGGAAGGGCGTGCTGCTGACGATTTTCCTCGGCGCGCTGCTGGGCAGCCTCATCTTCGTTCCGCTCGCGCTGGCGGGCCGGAAGCCGCTGGTGCCGTTTGGAATCTTCCTCGCGCTGGGCGCTGCCGCGGCGTACCTGCTCGGCCCCATGCTCTACGCCTGGTACCTCGGCACGATGGGACTCGGATGATGCGACATCTGGGAGCGGCGGTGGCAGCGGTCTCTCTTTCACTTGCCTGCCGCGGCGAGCCGGTACGGGCGCAGCGTGACGCCACGATCGCTCAGCTGGTGGACAGCCTCAAGCCGGCGGTCGAGCGTGCCGCCGGCTTCCGGTTCCGGACCACGCCCCGGTCGGCCATGCGCAGCCGGGACCAGGTGCGCGCCTACCTCATCGCCAAGCTCCGTCAGGAACTGCCGCCGTCCCGGGTCCGGGGGATCGAGACGGCCTACCGGCTGTTGGCGCTCCTGCCGGACACGCTCGAGCTGGAGCCACTGCTGGTGAACCTCTACAGTGAACAGGTGGCCGGTTACTACGACCCCGACTCCACCATGCTGTTCGGCGTGACCGGCGCCGATCGGCTCCAGCTCAGGCTCGTTCTCGCGCACGAGATGGTCCATGCGCTCCAGGGACAGTACTTGCCCCTCGACTCGATCCTGCACGACATCCGCAGCAACGACCGCCTCACCGCGGCCCAGGCGGTGCTCGAGGGCCAGGCCACCCTGGTGTCGATCCGGGTGCTGTCGCCCGGCGTGGACGTGACGGCCCAGCAGGGGTTCTGGGACGAGTACCGGGAGCAGGTGGCCGAGCAGCAGGACGCAATGCCGGTGTTTGCGCACGCTCCGCTCCTGATACGGGAGACGCTGCTGTTTCCCTATCTGGACGGCGCCGAGTTCATGCGCTGGTGGGGGACGAGTGCGCTGCGGGACTCGCTCCCCGCCGGCGCGCGGATGCCGGCCTCCACCGAGCAGATCCTCACCCCCGATCGCTACCGGCAGGGGGACCAGCCCGTGGCCTTGCGCTTCGTCGCTGGTTCGCGGCCGCGCACCTACGAAGACGATTTGGGCGAGCTGGAGATCAGGGTGCTCGATGCGCAGCTGCGGGGCGATGTCGAGGCGCCTCGGGACATCGCCCCGATCGGATGGGGCGGTGACTTGTACGGGCTGTTCGACTCGCCGAAAGGAGCCGCCCTGGTCTGGTATGTGGTCTGGGACGATCCCGCGAGCGACGACCGCTTCCTGGCGGCTAGCGGGGCGCGTCTTCGCGCCCGCGAGCGGCCCGGCTACCGGGTCGAGTTGACCCGGGTCGAGGTGGACCGGCGCCCGGCCTCACGCTTCGTGATCGCTCCCACCGAGTGGGCTGGATGGCGCGACCTTCCCCGAGTGGAGGTGGTTCGGTGACGAGGCACCAACGGCGGTGGGTGGCGCTGGCACTGCTGATCGCCGGAGTGGCGCCCGCGAGGGCCCGCGCGCAAGACCGGGCGCAGCTCGCGTGGTGGGTCGACAGCCTGCGGGTTTATGTCGAGGGCGCGACCCGGCTCAAGTTCCAGCATCCGCCCCGCTACGCCCTGCACACACCGGCCCAGATCAGGGCGTATCTCGAGCGCCAGGTCGAGCGCAAGCTCCCGCCGGGACGTATCGATGCGGTCGCCGCCGCTTATCATCTGTTCGGCCTGCTACCCGATACCATCGCGTTTCGAAGGGCCGTCCTCGATTTTCACGAGACCTCGATCGCCGGCTTCTACGACCCCGAGACCGATACCCTGTACTGCCGCACCGGGCTGCGGCCGGCGCAGCTGCGCGAGACCCTCACCCATGAGATGGTGCACGCGCTTCAAGCCCAGTACGTCAATCTCGATTCGCTGCTCGCCCCGTCGCGGGAGAGCGACCGGGCATTCGCCTCCAAGGCGGTCATTGAGGGACAGGCGATGTTCGCCACGATTCGCCTCCTCGCCGGCGGCCGGAACGTCGTCGCCTACACCGGAGTCTGGAACGCCCTGGTCGAAACCGTGCGGCTTCGAACCGTGGCGACTCCGCGCACGCGACGGATTCCGCTGCTGCTGCGCGAGGGGCTGATCGCACCCTATCTGTTCGGCGCCCAGTTCATGAGCGCCTGGCAGGGCTACCGCTGGTCGGACACGATTCCGTTCGGACGACTCATGCCGCAGTCGAGCGAGCAGATCCTGCACCCCGAGCGCTATGCGGCGGGCGACCGACCGGTGGACCTCCGGTTCGTGGACTCCGCCGGTCGGGTGCGGATCGAGGATGTTCTCGGCGAGCTCGACTTGCACCTGCTCGAGGCGCAGCTGGCGGGCGCCACCACGCTGGGCAAGATCGGCGTGCTGGGCTGGGGCGGCGACCGGTACCGGGTATACGAGACGCCGGCGGGGCCGGCCCTGGTCTGGTACGTGGTCTGGGACAATTCCGCGGCGGCCGCCGCGTTCCACGCGGGCGCCGGCGCCAGGCTCGAGGCTCGCCGCCGGGCGGGCTGGCGGGGTTTGCTCGAGCGGCTCGAGATCGAGGGGCGCCCCGCGACGCGTTATGTGTGGGCGCCCGAGCGGTGGGACGGTTGGGAGCGCGTCCCGGAAGTCGTGATCGTCGAGAGCCCGGGGCCGTAGGGCCGCGGCTGCTCCCGTCCGCTCCTCCTCCCGCCTTGCCGTAACTCATTCCTGCCGCTACTCTTCTGGGCTTATGTTCGACCAGCTGTCCGACAAGCTCAACGCTGCCCTCTCCAAACTCACTGGCCGCGGCGTCCTCACCGAAGAAGCGGTGAAGGAGGGCTTGCGCGAGATCCGTCGGGTTCTGCTCGAGGCCGACGTGAGCTTCGAGCTGACCCGCGAGTTCCTGGAGCGGGTCCAGGCCAAGGCGATCGGCGTCGCGGCGCTCAAGGACGTGCGCCCCGGGCACCAGCTGGTCAAGATCGTCTACGATGAGCTGGTTACCTTGCTTGGCGAAAAGCAGGTCCCGCTCACGTTCGCGTCCGTGCCGCCCACGGTGATTCTGATGGTGGGACTCCAGGGATCCGGCAAGACGACCACGGCCGGCAAGCTGGCGAAGCGGCTCAAGCTGGAGCAGAAAGCGCCGTTCCTGGTTGCGGCCGACGTCTACCGCCCCGCCGCCCAGGAGCAGCTCGCGTCGCTGGCTCAGCAGGTTGAAGTGGGCGTCCATACCGAGCCCGGCGCCACCGACGTAGTCCGGCTGGTGAAGCATGGCATCGAAGCGGCGGGCAAGGCGCGGGCGCGTACGGTCATCGTGGACACGGCGGGCCGGCTGCAGATCGACGACGAGATGATGGCCGAGCTCAAGAAGCTCAAGGCGGCTGTCACCCCGCAGGAGATCCTGCTCGTCGCCGACGGCATGACCGGACAGGACGCCGTGCGCATCGCGAAGGGCTTCCACGACGCGCTGGGCATCACCGGCGTGGTGCTCACCAAGATGGACGGCGATGCGCGAGGCGGCGCCGCCCTCTCCATCTACGGGATCACCAAGGCGCCGATCAAGTACGTCGGTGTCGGCGAGCGGCTGGAGGCGCTCGAGCCGTTCTATCCCGATCGGATGGCGGGGCGGATCCTCCAGCAGGGCGACATCCTGTCCCTGGTCGAGAAGGCCCAGACTTCGATCGACGAGAAAGAAGCCGAGCGCCTCGCGAAGAAAGTGAAATCCAAGAGGGGCCTCGATCTCCAGGACTTTCTCGGCGCGATGAAGCAGATGCAGAAAATGGGGCCGCTCAAGAACGTGCTGGGGATGCTGCCCGGCGTGAATCCGGCGATGCTCCAGGCCACCAAGATCGACGAGAAGAAGCTCAAGCACGTGGAGGCGATCGTGCTCTCCATGACGCCCCAAGAGCGGGCGGATCCGGACATGCTCACGGGCCAGCGGCGGCTCCGGATCGCCAAGGGCTCCGGTCGGACGGTGCAAGAAGTGAATCAGCTGCTGGCGCAGTTCAAGCAGATGCAGAAGGTGATGAAGATCGCGGGGAAGACCGGGGGATCGCTGCCCCGCATGCCGTTCGGGCCTCGCTTCCCCAACTAACCCGCTACCCGGGAAATCGAAGACAATGGCCACACGGATTCGCCTGCGCCGAGTCGGTCGCAAGAAGCTGCCGCTATACCGTATCGTGGTCGCGGACAAGGAGTCCCCCCGCGACGGGCGGTTCATCGAGGTGCTCGGCACCTACGATCCAAAGGGCGCGACCGCGGCCGACAAGGTACGGGTGGACACCGAGAAGGCCCGCCAGTGGCTGGCCAAAGGCGCCACCGCGACCGACACGGTCCAGTCGCTGCTCAAAACGGCCGGGGTCTTCGCGACGACGCCTTCGGCGTGACCGCGGAGCCGCCCCGCCATCTGGCGGTGGCGCGGCTCCGGAAGCCGCACGGGCTGAAGGGCGAGATTACGGTGTTTCCCCTGACCAGCAATCCGGAAACGGTGTTCGGCGCGGGACGATCGCTGTGGGTGGTGGACCTGGGCGGGATGGTGGTCGGGGGTCCTCTGGTAGTCGAACGGGGACGGGCGTACCACCGGCAGTGGCTGCTCAAGTTTCGCGGCGTCGATAGCCGCGACGCACTCGAGCCTTGGCGCGGATCGTTTCTCGGCGTGCCGGCCGCCGAGCTCCCCGGCCCCGCGGCCGATGAGGTCTACCTCCACGAGCTCGAAGGCTTCGCGGTGGAGCTCGAGGACGGGACGCCGGTGGGACTGGTCTCCAAGCTGTACGAGCTGCCCGCGGGGCTGATGCTGGAGGTGCAGGGCCCGGAGCGGGAATTCCTCCTGCCGTACAAGCGGGAGTTCGTGCGGGAGGTGGACCGCGACGCCCGGCGGCTCACGGTGGCGTTGCCGGACGGACTGCTCGACCTTTAGGGGGCCGCGGCGCGGGACGAGCGGGTGATCCGATGCTGACGATCGACGTCGTGACCCTGTTCCCCGAGGTAATCGAGCCCTTCGTCTCGGTGAGCATTCCCCGGCGTGCCATCGAGGCCGGTCTGGTCGGCGTCCGGGTGGTGCAGTTGCGGGATTTCACCCACGATCGCCACCACACGGTCGATGACTACGCGTACGGCGGCGGCGCCGGCATGGTGCTCAAGCCGGAGCCGTTCTTCGAGGCGGTGGAGCAGCTCCGCGAGCACGGACCGATGGGCCCCATCGTGCTCCTGTCGGCCCGCGGGCGGCCATTTCGCCACGACGATGCCGTCCGGTACTCGCTCGGCGAGCGGCTGACTCTGCTGTGCGGGCACTACAAAGACGTCGATCAGCGGGTCGCAGACGGTCTCGCGGCCGACGAGCTCTCGCTCGGCGACTTCGTGCTCTCGGGTGGGGAGCCGGCGGCGCTCTGCGTGTTGGATGCCGTGATCCGGCTGCTCCCCGGCGCCCTGAGTGACCACGAGTCGGCCAGCACCGATTCGCACTACGAGGGGCTCTTGAGCCCGCCGAGCTATACCCGGCCCCCGGAGTACCGCGGGCTCCCGGTGCCCGAGGTGTTGCGCTCGGGGAACCACGCCGAGATTGCCGCCTGGCGGCAGGCCCGGGCCGAACAGCTCACCCGGGAACGGCGCCCGGACCTGTGGAGGCAGTATCTTGAAGGACGGCAGTAGCTACCACACCAGGCGCCGGACGGCGCGGAGGGTTCTGCGATGCAGCGGTTGGCAGACGTCGCCCGTGAGGGCTTGCGCTCGGACATCCCCCCGTTCGAGCCGGGGGACACCGTCCGGGTCATGGTGCGTGTGAAGGAGGGTGACAAGGAGCGCCTGCAGGCGTTCGAGGGAATCGTGGTGGCGAAGCGGGGAGGCGGCATCAGCGAGAACTTCACGGTCCGCAAGGTATCGGCGGGGGTCGGCGTCGAGCGGATCTTCCCGCTCCATAGCCCGACCATAGCCACGATCGAGGTAGTGCGCCGGGGCCTGGTACGCCGCGCCAAGCTCTACTATCTGCGGCGGCTCTCCGGTAAGGCCGCCCGGATTCGGGAGAAGCGCGAGGGCTGAGCGGTGCCGGCCCTCCGGATGCCGACGCTGGTCCGCGAGCGGGCTGCGTGGCGTGAGGGGCGGCTCCTGGTCGGGGTGGACGAAGTCGGCCGTGGCCCACTGGCAGGACCGGTGGTCGCCGCGGCCGTCGTCTTTCCCGAGGGCTGCCGGAAAGTCCAGGGCCTGAGAGACAGCAAGACCCTGCCGGAGCGCCGGCGCGATCAGCTGGCCGCGGTGGTTCGCGCCAAGGCGCTCGCGATCGGTGTCGGCGCCGCATCGGCGCGCGAGATCGACCGGTTCAATATCCGGGTGGCGTCGGCGGTCGCGATGCGCCGGGCCCTGCTCAGGTGCAACGCGGCGCTCTCGCAGGGCCAACCGCGCCTTGGCTGTTGGGTGCTCATCGACGGCCTGCCTCTGCCGGAGATCGGCCTGGTGCACGATGCCCTGATCGACGGCGACGCCCTCTGCCATTCGGTCGCGGCAGCGGCAGTCGTCGCCAAGACGATCCGCGATGGGCTCATGCGCCGACTCGCAGTCCGCTATCCCGGCTATGGCTGGGAGACCAACGTCGGCTACGGCACCGAAAGCCACCAGGAAGGCCTGCGCCTGCTCGGCCCCACCCGCCATCACCGGCAAAGCTTCTTTCCCGTCGCCCAACTGCGATTCGACTTTGTCAGCCAGGAACTGCAAACCACAGAACTGCAACTGAAAACCACAGAGGCACAGAGGCACAGAGAGTGAGTAGGGGTTTCTATCGGCGGTTCTCCGTGCCTCGGTGCCTCTGTGGTTCGCAGTTCGTTGCCGTGTGGCTCTCCGTCGCCGCCCTTGGGGGAGCGCAGAGCAACGCCGAGCGCTTCCTCACCGACGAGTACACCCGCTCGCACGACTACGACCTGGTCCACCAGCGGATCGAGGTGTGGGGTTTCTCCTGGGACTCGCTGACTTTCGAAGGGCGGGTTACCACCACGCTTGTCGTCCGCCAGCCCAATCTCGATGACATCGTGCTCGATGCCGGCCACCGCCTGGAGATCGATCGAGTTACCCAGGCGAGCGCGGACCTCCGCTTCGACCGGTCGAGCGACTCGCTCATCATTCATCTCGCCCGCCCGGCAGGGTTCGACGACACCCTTCGGCTGGTAGTGGAGTACGAGGGAAAGGTGGCGCAGGGACAGGGACTCTACTTCTTCAACGCGGAATCGGGCCGCTGGGGCCGCCAGGTCTACAGCGGCGGGGGGACCGACGGGAATCCCAACTGGTTCCCGACCTACGGGG
>DASQPE010000223.1:0-36263 GCA_035644115.1 Gemmatimonadales bacterium | reverse complement strand
GGACTGGTACGACGGCCGGCGCCGGGGGGCCCCGTTCGAGCAGAGCGTACACCGCCACTGGGTTCTGTGGCTCGGCACGGTCGGGCTCGCCGTAGGGTGGCTGGTCCTTCGATCCCGGGTGGTGGGAGACCTCACCGGCCTCGAAGTCGCGCCGGGCCTGGAAGGACTGGGCCTGCCCGGGCGAACGATGGTCATGCTGCCCATAGTGCTGCAGTACCTGCGACTCTTCATCTTTCCGGCCCGACTCTCGGCTGAGTACTCCCCAAACTCCATAATCCCGACCACGGAGCTGACTGTGGCAGGGGTTGCCGGCGCGGTGGTTCTCGCGGCCGGCGTGGCGATGGCATGGGTTGCCCGCCGCCGGGCCCCTGTGGTGACGCTCGCCTTGGGCTGGATTGCAGCCACCCTGTTCATCGTAGCGAACCTGCTCGTCCCGACCGGGATCCTGTTGGCTGAGCGGACGCTGTATCTGGCCTCGGTGGGCGTCACGCTCCTGCTTGCGTGGGGCTGGACCGCCCTGCGTCCATCCGCCCCGGGGCTGGCCAACGCCTGCCTGGTCGCGGCCGTCGCAGCCGGGGCGCTGCGCACCGTGACTCGCAACCCGATCTGGCGGGATGACGCCACCTACTTGCCGGCGATGGTCCGCGATGCGCCGGAGTCATTCGCGTCCGACTGGGCTGCCGCCGAGCTCGCCCGCCAACGGGGCGATTCCCGAGAGAGTGAACGCCGGTTGCGCCGCGGGCTTCGGACCTATCCACTGGGTTGGGCCATGTGGCAGGACCTGGGCAAGCTGCTCTATGTGCAGGGGCGCTACCTCGAGGCCGGTGACTGTTTTTGGGCGGCGTGGCGGATCACCGGTGGATCGCCCCTCAACGCGCAACGCGCGATCCAGAGCAATCTGCAGGCGGGACGTGTCGATACGGCCGAGACCTGGCTTGCCCGGGCTCGTGCCGCGCGCCCTTGGATGCCGGCCGAGCTGAAGCTCGCGGCGTCTGACGTGGCGCTCGCTCGTGCCCAGTTCGTCGAGTCCATGACCCTTCGGCGCCAGGTCGCCTGGGAATTCCCCGACTCGGCCCGGTACTGGGCGCTCACCGCGGAAGCCGCGCTTCGAGCCGGACGGTGTCCCGAAGTGGCCCACTCAGTTGACCGATTGCGTCGGCTGGCAGGCGGAGGGGAGCTTGCCGGCCGCCTCGCGGCCGAGGCGCAGAAGCTGGGGTGTTCCAGCTGAGCCTGCCCGGTGGCGTGAGCGCTCCGGGGCGGCGCACCTGGCTCTGGGCCCTTGTCGTCTTCGGGGTCGCCGCCGCCGCCTTCGTGCAGACCGCTGCTTACGACTTCACCTTCGACGATGTCGGGATCATCAAGAACCGCGAGCTATACCATTCGCTCGCGCGCTGGCGGGAGATTCTGGTCTCGGCCTGGTGGACCAACACGCTTTACCGGCCGCTTACGGCCCTCACCCTGGCAGCCAACTGGACCGCGAGCGGCGGCGCTCCGTGGGTCTTTCACCTGACCAACGCGCTGCTCCACGCGGCGGCCAGCGTGCTGGTGTTTCTGCTGGCGAGACGCCTGCTGGCCCCTGCGGGCGCTCTGGCTGCGGCGCTGCTCTTCGCCGTACATCCGGTTCACGTCGAGGCCGTAGCCAACGTGGTCGGGCGGGCCGAACTGCTCGCAACCTTGTTCGCCGTAGCCGCGGTTCTGGCATACATGAGCGACAACGAGCTCGCCGCCATTGGCGACCAGAGGTCACTGCGGCGCTATGCGACGACGTTTGGGGTGCTTGTCTGTACCCTGCTCGCCCTCGCCTCGAAGGAATCGGCCTTCGCGCTGCCGGGCCTCTTCCTCCTCGCGGACTGGGTCGCCGGCCGCACGCGGCGGAGCCGGCTGGGGGACGAGGTCCGGCGGCACTGGCTGCTCTGGGCGGGAACCCTCGTGCTATCGGTCGGCTGGCTCGTCTGGCGGGCCGAAGTCGTGCGCGATCTTACCGGCACCGAGGTCGCGCCCGGCCTCGAGGACCTCGGGATGGCCGGGCGTGCCATGGTGATGCTGCCCTTTGTGCTCCAGTACGTCCGGCTGCTCTTTTTCCCGCTCAAGCTGTCGCCCGACTACTCGCCGAACTACACCCCCGCATCCACGACGCTCACGCCGGCTGGGGCCCTCGCAATCGCCGTTCTCCTTGCCGGGGTGGCGGTCATAGTAGTCGCGCGGCGCCGTGCGCCGGTCGTCGTTTTCGCGCTCATGTGGATCGCCGCCACCGTCTTCATCATTGCCAACGTCATTGCCCCGACCGGCGTGCTCCTGGCCGAGCGCACGCTCTACCTCCCGTCGGTTGGGGCCGTGCTCCTCGTGGGGTGGGGTTTGGAGATCCTGTGGGGCCGCGCCCCGCGCGTGGCGGTGGCGGCGTTTGGCGTCCTCTTCGCCGCGGGAGCGTTGCGCACCGTGGCGCGCAACCCCGTCTGGCGGAACAACGACGTCTTCTTTCACAACCTGGTGAAGGATGCTCCTGGCTCCTACCGGGCCGAGTGGACCGAGGCGATGCTATCGGCCGAGCGGGGCGACTCGTCGGAGAGCGAGCGGCGGTTGCGCCGCGCGATCATGATCGAGCCGCTGGTCTCGCCAGTCTGGCGTGACCTCGGTCGAGTCCTATACCGGCGGGGCCGCCACGCGGACGCTGCGGCGGCATACTGGGCGGCATGGCGCCTGGATCAGACCGGGACGCTCGACGCACAGCGCGCCGTCGAGAACTACCTGCTGGCGGGCCAGCTCGATACGGCGGAAGCCAAGCTCGCCCAGGCGGAGGCGGCGGTCCCCGGCGATCCGGAGCTCATGATTGCGGCGTCCGACGTCGCACTCGCACGCGGCAAGGCGCTCCGCGCGATGACGCTCCGGCGGCAGGTGGCATGGCGGTTCCCGGATAAGCCTCGCTATTGGGCCCTCACCGCCACCGCCGCGGTTCGCGCTCACCACTGCGAGGAGGCCGCCCGGTCGCTCGATCGGGTACGCACCCTGCGACCCGAGTATCTCGATCTGCCGCAGCTCGAGGCGGAGGCCCGCGCGGCTGGGTGCGTCCGATAGTCGGCCCCGCCCGACTAGGGGTGCGGTGCGCTCGGCCGGCGTGGACCGGTGATCATGACGAGCTGAAAGAACGCTTGCCCCCGCCTCGCCCCCTCCGCTGCCACGCTCATGGCCGTGGTCGTGTCCCCCAGCTCCAGCAGGCAGACGTAAAGTCGCCCGCGCGCATTGCGAAGCCCGGGATCGATGGCGAGACCGCGGCGGAAGATCGGAACCGCCCGGGCACAGCCGCTCTCGAACCGCACCAACTGGCCAAGGTCCTCGTAGACCCGCCCGTCGCGGCGGTATAAGCCGGCAGCTCGGAGCATTGCTTCCTTGGCCTCGGCTACTCGCCCCAGAGTCCGGAGGTGCCCACCGTACATGAGCCAGGCGCGGTAGTCGAGCGGCGCGTCCTGAACCAGCTGGGCCAACACGCTCGGCGTATCGCGCCAACTCGACTGGCGGACCGCCGAGCGCGCCGCACCGAGCAGCAGGAGCGCCGTCGCTCCGGCGAGCGACGCCCATCGAACCAGGCTTGGGCTTCCTCGGAGCAACTCCCAGGCGGCGGCGACGGCCCCAACCACGATCGCTACCCCGACGCTGGGCAGCAGCAACGTCCGCTCGGCGAGGAGGATTCCCGTCGGTAAGATCAGGTTGCTGACCGGAAGAAGTGCGAGCGCGGCCACGCCGATACCCAGCGTGACCGCTGGATGCCGCCTTCGGGCTGCCACCGCGGCGAGGGCCACCAGGAGAACGAGTCCGAGCCCGAGGGCTTGCGGTGCCCCAAAATGGGTAACCGCGTCGAACTCGGGTGGAGCGTAGTCGGCGCGGAGATGGGCCGGCCAGAAGAAGAGCCGGATCCATTCGGGAACGATGCCGAGCATCGTAAGCAGCCGGTCCCGGAAGCCAAGCCCTCCCAGGATGAGCGACGGGTACTCCCCGACTGTCGCTCCCAACGCAGCGCGGCGGGCACCCATAAGAAGGGCCGCGCCCAGGGTCAGCAGGAGATAGGTAGGCAACAACGCGCCAACGCGGGACCGCACGGGCCGGTGGTCTTCCACCACGGTGGCTTCGCCGCAAAGGAGCAGTGCCGGGAGGATAATCCCGTTCTCCTTGCACAGTCCGGCCACCATCAGCAGTGCAAAAAGCCCGACGCTGTCGCGGGCCCGGAGGCCGGGACGCCTCCGGGCGTCCAGATAAAGCGAGAGACCGAGCACCACCGCCAGCGCTGTCGTGAGCTCGGCCTGGCCGACCACGTTCGCCACCGCTTCGACATGCACCGGGTGCACCGCGAAGAACGCCGCCGCCACCCAGGCGGCGCCCACCGGTAGGATGCGGCGCCCGAGCGCGAACAAGGCGAGCGCGAGGGCGGCATAGAGCGCGACGTTCACTGCATGGAAGATCCAGGGCGCCCCCCGGCCGAGCGCCCACTGCAAGGCAAAGAGTAGCAGCGTGAACGGACGGTATAGCGCCCCACCGTGCTCCTGGGGCCAGTAGCCCTGAACAAAGTCGAACGCCATGTCCGCCAGGGTGTGGATCTGCTTGTTGTCCCGCACGATCAGCAGGTCGTCGTAGGCGAAGCCGTTCGCCAGGCTCGGAGCACTGGCTGCGATCACGAGGAGCACGAGTGCCAGGCCTGGCAGCACCGCGTGCAGCCGACGGCGTTCCCAGTCGAATTGCCCGATCTTCTCGGAGTCGCGCCCTTGCAGAAGGCGGGACCCGCGATCGACGGGGGTTGCGATTATCAGGTCCGGTAGCGTGGGCAAGTCCTTATCCTTTGGTGTCTTCGCGCGCGCTGGCTGGCCTGAGGCACGCTGATTGCCAATCCCTCCGGCGAGATTCGTTCCAACGATGCAATTCACCGTTAGTCCCGGCAGAGAGGGTGCGCATGTCGAACCGCAAGGGATTTACGCTGATCGAGCTTCTGATAGTGGTCGTGATCATCGGCATCTTGGCCGCGATCGCGATCCCGAAGTTCGCCAATACGAAGCAGAAGGCCATCAAGTCGGCCATGATCTCGGATCTGCGGAACCTGGCGACGGCACAGGAGGCGTTCTACGCCGACTCGACCCACTATGCCACGACGTACGGGACGACGACCGGTCCTAACCAGGTGACCTTTGCCATCAGCCAGGGCAACGTAGTAAGCATCAGCAGCGGCTCCAACGCGTCGGGCTGGGGCGCGACGGTCACCAACGTTGGCTATAACGTCGGCACCTCACACTGCGGCGTGTACGTCGGGGCGGCGTTCAGCGGCTCCCAGACGGGTGCCACGGCCGAGGGCGTGCCGGGCTGCGAGTAGTTCCATTGGCCCGGAGTTGCTCACCCCGGCTCCGGTCCCCGTCGATCCACCCATTTCGGAGGAAGGTATGTCGAATCGCAAGGGCTTCACCCTGATCGAGCTGCTGATCGTGGTCGTCATCATCGGCATCTTGGCCGCGATCGCCATTCCGAAGTTCGCCAACACCAAGCAGAAGGCGGTCAAGGCGTCGATGATCTCCGATCTGCGGAACCTGGCCACGGCGCAGGAAGCGTTCTACGCCGACTCGACCAAGTACGCGACCACCTACGGCACCACGTTGGCCAACGGCACCGTGCCTTTCACCGTCAGCCAGAACAACGCGCTGGCCATCAGCTCCGGCTCCAACGCGTCGGGCTGGGCGGCGACGGTCACCAACGTTGGCTATAACGTCGGCACCTCACACTGCGGCGTGTACGTCGGGGCGGCCTTCAGCGGCTCGCAGACGGGTGCCACGGCCGAGGGCGTGCCGGGCTGCGAGTAAGCCGGTCCATCGGAGTGTTCGCGGCTGTTTGAACGAGGCGCGGGCTGATGCCCGCGCCTTGTTCGCTTCAATGCTCTTGCAAAATTCGGCCACCACCCTCGTAGGGTGGGATCGCGCATCTTCTGACGGTTGAGCCTAAGTAGATGGTGCCAAGGGCGTTATTCGGCCCAAGTCGGCAGGTGGCACATGTGTTGCCCGTTCAAGTACCCGGAGATGCCACACCCGGCTCCGGTCCCCGTCGATCTACCCATTGGAGGAAGTATGTCGAACCGTAAGGGCTTTACCCTGATCGAGCTGCTGATCGTAGTCGTGATCATCGGCATCTTGGCCGCGATCGCGATTCCGAAGTTCGCCAACACCAAGCAGAAGGCGGTCAAGTCGTCGATGATCTCCGATCTGCGGAACCTGGCGACGGCGCAGGAAGCATTCTACGCCGACTCGACCAAGTACGGGACCACCTACGGCACCACGTTGGCCAACGGCACCGTGCCGTTCACGACCAGCCAGAACAACGCGCTGGCCATCAGCTCCGGCTCCAACGCGTCGGGCTGGGCCGCGACGATCACCAACATCGGCTACAACACCGGCACCTCACACTGCGGCGTGTACGTCGGGGCGGCCTTCAGCGGCTCCCAGACGGGTGCCACGGCCGAGGGCGTCCCGGGCTGTCAGTAACCAACAGGTTGGCCTGGCGGGGGCGTGGAACCTACTACCATGCCTCCCGCCGCGGCCAAGCCGCTCGGATCTGAGTTCGGTAGTGAAGTCATCGTCGATCAGGGACGCGTCCGCTCCGGCCAGGGCGGGCGCGTCGGCGCACATCCTGGCCGCCCGGGCGGGATGAACCGTCATGCGTTCTCGCTCGCTTTCCACTGAATTGCTGGTCAACCTCGGCTTCGTCACCTCGGCTGCGGTAATAGTGGTGGGGCTCACCACGGTGCTGCTGGCGGGCGGCGAGCTCGATGCCACCATACGGCCGCTCGTGTTCCTCTGGCTCGGCAGCACCGTGGTGTTCGTGCTGTTCGGCGCCTATGTCGTGCGCCGGCTGGTGATCGCGCCGCTGCAGCGGTTGTCGGCCGAAGCGGACCTGCTGGCTGAGGGCCGCCTCTACGCCGCCACGCCGGGTTACGGGAGCCGCGAGCTGGTGCACCTGTCCAGTCGTTACCGGGCCATGGCCGAGAGCCTGCTCGACGCGCAGAGCCAGATGGTGCGAGTGGAGAAGCTGGCTGGAATCGGCAGTCTCGCGGCCGGTGTGGCGCATGAGGTTCGCAATCCCTTGGGTGCGCTGGGCACCTATGTGGACGTGCTGCGGCGCCGCGGGGTGGACCAGGAGGTTACCGATGCCATGCGGGGTGCCATCGAGCGGATCGAGCGAACCGTGCAGAGTCTGCTCACCTATGCCAAGCCGGGCGTCGGGCACGGTACCACCGATCTCAACGCCGCGGTCCGGGCGAGCCTCGACTTCCTGACCGCGCAGGGGATGCTCAAGGAGCAACGGGTCCGAGTCGAGCTCGAGCCCGGTCTGTCCCCGGTGCGAGGTGATGAGCACCTGCTCGAGCAGGTGGTAGTCAACCTGGTGATCAACGCGTGCCAGGCATCGCCGGGCGGCGCGCTCGTCGTCGGGACCACGCGAGAGAGCTTCGAGCCGCGCCACTGGGCGGCGACCCGGGCTGGTGACGGCTGGCGACCGAGCTTGGAAGCCGCTCGGGTCGGCCGCAACCCCGCCTGGTCCGGGCGCCCGCGGCACCCGGAGCTCGCGGCCGGCACGCCTGGCGTGCTGCTGTACGTGGCGGATGACGGACCCGGCGTGCCCGAGGCCGATCGGGAGCGGGTGTTCGACCCGTTCTACACCACCAAGGACCCGGGTGAGGGAACCGGACTGGGTCTTGCTATTGTCGCCCGCACTGTGCACGACGCGGGCGGCACTGTCTGGGTGGATCGTGCGCGCGAGGGCGGCGCGGTGTTCAAGGTGTTCCTTCCTCTCGCCTGGCAGTCTGTGCCAAATGTCGCGGAAAGCAGCTATGCGCCTGCTCATCGTTGACGACGACGCCGACCTCCGCCAATCGCTGAGCCTGCTGCTCCGCGAGGCGGGCTATGACGTGGTGGCCGAAGCCGATCCCGAAGAGGGTCTCCGGCGGGCCATTGCGGAGGATTTCGACCTCATCCTCTGCGACGTAAAGATGCCCCGGCTGGACGGGCTCGCCTTTCTGCGGCGATACCGCGCCGAGCGCGGCGCCGCGCTCATGATCATGATGAGCGCCTACGGCGCCGAAGACGCGGCCCTCGCCGCTATGCGCGAGGGCGCGTACGACTACATCCGGAAGCCCTTCCGTCCCGACGAAGTCACCATGGTGGTGCGGAAGGCGGAGGAGCGTGAGCGGCTCCGGCGCGAGGTCGAGACCCTCCGGTCGAGCATCGGGGCCGACGCCGCACGCGACCTGGTTGTGGCTGAGAGCAGGGCCATGCGAGATCTGCTTGAGTTGGCGAGCCGGGTCGCCCGGCACAACACCACCGTCCTCATCACCGGCGAGAGCGGCACGGGTAAGGAGGTGCTCGCGAAGGCGATCCACCGAATGAGCCCGCGGCACGACATGAGCTTCACCGCGATCAACTGCGCGGCGATTCCCGAGCAGTTGCTCGAGTCCGAGCTCTTCGGGCACACCAAGGGCGCCTTCACCGGCGCCACAGCGGACCGGGCGGGCCTGTTCGAGACGGCTCACCAGGGGACGCTGCTGCTCGACGAGATCGGCGACCTGCCGTTCGGCCTCCAGGCCAAGCTGCTCCGCGTGCTCGAGGAGGGGGAGATCCGGCGGGTGGGCGGACGCGAGGGGAAAAAGGTGGACGTGCGGGTTATCGCAGCGACCGCCAAGCCGTTGGATCAGGCGGTGGAGCGGGGCGAGTTCCGCCCGGACCTGTACTACCGGCTCGATGTGGTGCGGCTCCAGATCCCACCATTGCGCGAGCGCCCCGAGGACATTCCCGCGCTGCTCACCCATTTCGCGGGGCAGGCGGCCCAGCGGTTGGGGCACCCGGTGAGCATCACTCCCCAGGCGCTGACGATGCTTTCGGAGCACGCCTGGCCGGGAAATGTCCGCGAGCTGCGCAACGCGGTCGAGCGTGCCGCGGTGCTTAGCGGTGCCAAGGCGCTCGATTGGGCCGACTTTTCCCTGGGCAACGGAGGGAGCCGCAACGGCCACGGCGCGCAGCCGCACAACGGCTCGTTCGATCTCCGGGTACAGGTCGAAGAGGTCGAGCGGGCGCTCATTCTCCGGGCCCTCGAGGCGTCAAAGGGCAACCGGCGCGAGGCAGCTCATCTGCTCGGCATCAGCCTGCGCACCCTCTTCTATAAGCTGCGGCGGGTCCACCAGCCCCACGACTGAGGCTGCTGCAACCCGCTGCAGCCTTCGTTGCCGGTCGGCCCGTTCGTGCGCCAACCCTTGCACTCCGCGCACGTCTCTGCGCGATGCCGCTTGCACTGATTCGGTACGGTCGGTGTCCCCCAACGACTTAGCCTTTGGTACGGCCCCTGCTTTGATACCTGTGCGATCCCGTATAGCACCGGCTCTCGCTCGCCTGGGAGGCAGTCTCTTGGCTAAACCCGACCGTCGCGGCTTCACGCTGATCGAGACCTGCATTGTTCTCGGCGTCGCGGCCGTGCTGCTGATCATCGGATGGCCCCGGGTGCAACGACTGCTCCTGCAGGCCAACGTCCACAGCGCGCGCAGCTCCGTCATCGGCCACTACCAGCAGGCCCGCATGGGCGCCCTTCAGAGCGGGCGCGCCACTTCCGTGTGGTTCAGCAGCAATCGGATGTGGGTGACGGCCAGCCCACGACTGACGGCCTGCGGCGGCTGCACCTCTGACACGCTGGGTGTGGTGTACGACCTGAATCAGCGCTATGGCGTCTCGGTGGCGGCCTCGCCCGATACGGTCGTGAGCCTCAGTGCCCGCGGGCTCGGGATATCAGCCAACTCCATGACCATTGCCCTCACCCGGGCCGGGGTCCGCGACACCGTAGTGATCAACCAGATCGGGAGAGTGGCCAAGTGAGGACCGAGCGCGGATTCACGGTGGTGGAAGTGGTGGTGGCCATGCTGGTGCTCATCATCGGCGCCACCGCTCTGGTCGGATCGTCGGGGCTGGTCAGCCGCCAGATCGGGCGCGGGCGTGCCATCGGCACGGCCACCCAGGTGGCGGTACAGCGTCTCGAGGTCCTCAGGCGCGCGGCCAACCGGCGCACCAGCGTGGGCGGCACCCGTTGCCAGCACACCGATTTCGCCGGCGGCACCGCCACGACCCAGGGAATGAGCGAAAGCTGGGGGGTTGGCAGCGGCGCGCTGCGCCCCGTCGCCGACACCGTCATCTATGCCCGCACCGGCGGCACCAGCCGGGTCATTCTGAATACCCTCATCGCGTGCTACTGACCCCTATGCGGACTCAGCGCGGCTTCACGCTCATCGAGCTGCTCGTCGCCATGCTCCTCATGGTGGTCGTGAGCGGCGCACTCTATCGACTCCTCACCGGCACCCAGCGGCTGTCGCGGTCTCAGTTCGAGCACGCCGACATGCAGGCCAACATGCGGGCGGGGGCCCTGGTGGTTCCGGCCGAGCTGCGGGAGCTCGGCTACGACACGTCCACCACCCTCGGCGGCGCGGCGAACTCGGATATCATCGCCATGGCGGCCGACAGCGTCGTCATTCGGGCGATTCGGGCCAGCGGCGTCATCTGCCAGCTGGCGAGCAACACCATCACCGTCGATACCAGCCGGAACTATTCGGCGCTGCGTCTGCCCGTGGGGGGCGCTGGCCACGATTCGCTGATGATCTTCAACGAGTCGGATCCCACGATCCGCACCGACGACCAGTGGGTCCGGCGTCGGCTCGAGGCCAACCCGACGGCGGGCACCTGCCCGGCGGCGGCGCCCTGGAACAGCCACGCCGGCCTCAATCTCTCGGTAACGAACATTCCATGGGCCTCCGGCGGCAGCTGGCCCAGCGACAGCTTCACCGTGGGCTCGGCGATCCGGGTGTTCGAGCCGGTGGTCTACAAGTTCTACACGAACGGCGGGCGCACCTGGCTGGGGAGCTATTCCCTGTCACCGCTAGGCACGGTCCAGCCGATCCTCGGCCCGCTCGCCTCCACGTCCGGGTTTGCCTACCTCGATTCCGCCAGCACCGTGACGGCTACGCCCGCCGCCGTGCGCACCATGCGGATCACGATCGTGGCCCAGAGCGACCGCCCCATCTCGTCCGGCCCGAGCGGTGGGCTGGCGCTGCAGAACGACAGCATGGTCACGCTGGTAGCCCTCAGGAACACGCTCCGATGAGCGCCGACAAAGGAGTTCCGATGCGTACCCCGCACCTGCGAAACGAGCGCGGCATAGCGTTGGTCGTTGCCGTGGTCGCCCTGGTGGTGATCGGCGCGATCGTAGCCGGCACCTTCTTCGTCAGCAACGTCGAGCAGCGCTCGGCGCAGAACGTGGTCGTGGCGGCGGCCGCCCAACAGGCAGCCGAGGGCGGGCTCGAGGATGCCGTCGGCAACATCAAAGCGGGCGACTATCCCTTCGGTGTCGCCGACAGCACCGCCTACGCAACCAACGTGGCGCTGACCACGACCACGTCTTATACGGTCTGGGTGTTCCCGGTCAACGCGAGCACCTGGTTGTTGAAGTCGGTCGGGACCTCGAACGGCGCGACCAGCACGCTGGGCGAGGTGGTGAAGGCGGCCGTTGCCAATGCCCCGGCAACGTCGCCGGTCATCGTGGCGGCGCCGGTGACGTTTAACGGCAACTCGTTCGTGCTGGATGGGAACAACGCCAACCCGCCGATTGCGACGGGTTGTCCGCCGTCGCCCAGCCCGGCGCAGGTGTATGCGCTCCGGAGCCAGACCACGACCGGCATGAACAACGGCGACCGGGACAACCTGCTCGGCATCACGGGAGGCTCGGCACCTGCTGGTACGGGTTCGGCACTTGCGAACGACCCCTCGGTTGCTGCGTTGATGGCGACGATCTTCGGCACCGGCGGCACCTACGACCAGTTCCGGAGCGCGGCGACCCTGGTCTATGCGCCTGCGACGTACACCCAGCGGCAGCCATCCACCGTGGTCGTCAACACGGTGACCAAGTGCAACTACGCCGATAACAGCAACTGGGGCGAGCCTAAGACCACGACGCCTTCATGCAACAGCTACTTCCCGATCGTGCTGGGGACGTCGAGCTACGGCAATCCGTTCAAGATCACCGGCGACCGGGGCCAGGGCGTGCTGCTGGCCGACGGCGATCTGGAGCTGACCGGTGGCTTCGAGTGGTACGGGCTCATTCTGGTGAAGGGGAGCTTCAAGATCACGGGCACCGGCGCCAAGGTGTTCGGCGCCGTGATCGCGCAGAACGGCGCCACGGTGGACGACAACACCTTGTCCGGTAACACACACATCACTTACTCCACCTGCGCCATCAGCCGGGCGCTCAATGGCGTGGCGTCGGTTCGGCCGGCCGGCACCCGGGCCTGGACCCAGCTCTACTGAGGGGTCATCCCGCTGCCGTGCATAGCGAGAGCCGGATTGCGAAAAGAGGAGGGGGCCCTGGCGGGCCCCCTCCTTCGTTTGGCCCCACCCGCGAGGCCCAACCGCAGTTCCACCAACGCGTTTGCCGGTCAGGCCCCCCCTCGGCACACGGGTTGCACCCCCAGAGTGCAAGCCAGCGCCTTGTCCGGGCGGCTGGCGCTCAGGTTTCAGATACCGCGTTCCGATAGCTGTAATCGGTGACTGTCAGGGCCGGAGCCGATCGCCGGCATGGCGATGTCGCGTAAATACTGACCTGACTTGCGTTTGAATGAGTTGGTCCCGGAGCGTCTTCTGATTGACAATCCGGTAGTGGAATGGTAGCGTAGGCGTTCACAACCCCATAACAATCGGGCACCTATGGCACTGTTCGGTCGCAACTCGACCACCGTGGGCCTGGATATCGGTAGCGGGCTGATCAAGCTCGTCGCCATATCGCATCGCTCCGGCGAGCCCGTCCTCACCAAGGTCGCCTTCGCTTCGGTAGTGAGCGACGCGATCGTCGAGGGCGAGGTCATGGACCCCGCGCTCGTCGCGGATGCCATCAAGGGCCTCCTCGCGACTGCCGGTATCAAGACGAAACAGGTCGTGACGGCCGTGGGCGGCCGCGACGTGATCATCAAGAAGATCGCGATGGATCGGATGAAGGAGGCGGAAGCGCGCGAGGTCATCCGTTGGGAGGCCGAGCAGCACGTCCCCTTCGACATGGACAACGTCGAGCTCGACTTCCAGATCCTGGATCCGGAGGGCGAAGGCCTTCAGATGACCGTGCTCCTGGTCGCGGCCAAGCGCGAGCTGATCGAGACCAAGCTCGCGCTCCTCGCCGAGATCGGAGTCGAGCTGAGCATCATCGACGTCGACGCCTTCGCGCTGCACAACGCTTTCGAGGTCAACTACCCCGAGGCCATGCGCGGCGTAGTCGGGCTGGTCAACATCGGGAACGAGACCACCAACATCAACATTCTCGACGACGGCATCCCGGTTCTCAACCGCGACATCTCGATCGGCACCCGGCGGTTCCGGGAAGATCTCCAGCGCGAGCGCGGAGTGTCCGCGGACGACGCCGACAAGATGCTCCAGGGCCACGAGCCGAGCGACGTGCTCCAGCCGTTTCTGGAGTCTCGCGGCGAGGAGCTCGCGGTCGGCATTGAGCGCGCGGCGGCGTTCCTCCAGAGCGCGAGTCGCTCGGCCGGCGGCCTGTCGCGCCTGTACATCACCGGCGGCGGCTCTCGCATTCCCAGCCTCGGCAAGGTCCTGGGCGACCGGCTCCGGCTGCCGGTGCAGGCGGCCAATCCGCTCGAGCGGCTCCAGGTCGCCGACGGCGTCTTCGACGCCATGAACGTGGACGAAGTCGCGCCGCTGCTCATGCTCCCGATCGGCCTCGCGCTCCGCTCGGCCGCGTGACCACCTTCACCGGACGCGTCGCCTCATGATGATCACGGTCAATCTCCGACCCGGCCTCAAGCGCAAGCGCGCCGGATCGCCTCTCGCCGGGGCCCTCGCGGGCGCCAAGGCGTTCGGCGCCCGGGTCAAAGACCCGGCGCTCCTCGTCGCCGTCGCGGCCTGGCTGGGCGTGGCCGGATGGCTGGGCTACACCTGGGTCAGCAACACCACCGAGCTCCGCGCCCTCGAGCCCCATCTCGAGCAGAGCCGTGCGGAGCACAAGCGCTTCAAGTCGTTCCTCGACCAGAAGCACAAGCAGGAGCAGATCCGCGACTCGCTGGTTACCCAGATCACGACGATCCAGGGTGTGGACGGCGATCGCTACGTGTGGCCCCACGTGCTGGACGAAGTCACCCGCGCCCTGCCGGCCTACACCTGGCTGGTCGACCTATCGGCCGCCGCTGCGCCGCCGCCGCCACCGGTTCCGGCCGGTCAGGCCAAGGACGCCAAGAAGCAGCCGGTCGACTCGACCCCCCGCGGGCTCTTGTTCCAGCTGAACGGCCGCACGGTGGACATCCAGGCCTATACCCGGTTTCTCCGGAACCTCGAGGCCTCGCCCTGGATCACCGACGTCATGCCGGTCTCGGCGCAGACCATCGTCGAGCAGGAGCGCGCCGTGACCGCGTTCACCATTCGCGCCCGGTTCAAGCAGGCCGACTCGGCCTACATCCGGACAGTCCCGCTCAGCCAGTCGGTGAGGTGAGGCCATGTCCTCCAAGGCAACTCCGCTCTTTCTGATCCTGCTCGCGGCGATCGTGGGCTACATCGGCTACCAAGGGCTCGAGATCGCTGGCGTGCCCGGGCTCTCGTTGCAGAAGGCGCACGCGGCCGCGATCCGGGACACCATCGCCAAGTTCGAGACCGAAACCGACAAGGCGAAGAAAGAGCTCGCCAAGGGAACCGTCGACGATCTGCGCAAGAAGCTCGAGACCTACCGGTCGAGCCTCGCGCTGCTCCGGCGGCTCGTGCCCGACCGGAACGAGGTCCCCAACCTGCTCGATGACATCTCGACCCGCGGCAAGATCCGCGGTATCACGCTGTCGCAGGTGATACCGCAGGCGGTCGAGGCGGGGCCGGCGCCGTTTGACACCTACAAGTACACCCTCTCCGTCATCGGACGCTACGATCAGATCGGCGAGTGGCTGGCCGACGTCGCCAGCCTGCAGCGGATCATCGTTCCTCAGGATGTCTTCCTCGCCGTGGCCAACCAGCAGTCGGCCAAGGCGCTGGGAGATACCTCGGGCTCCCTGCTCGAGGCCAAGCTCCAGATCCGCACCTTCGTCAAGTCCGGTGCGCCGGAAGGAGACCGCAGTGGCACCTAAACTCAGCACGACGCTCGTCGTCGTTGCCTGGCTCGGAGTGACTGCAGCCGCGACCGCGCAGCAGCGGTCGGTGGACGTGGGAGCCGTGGGAACCCGAGTCGATAGCGTTGGGAAGCTCGCGAGCGCCGCGACCCCGGCGGGTGACTCGACGTCAGCGGCCGACTCGACGTCGGCGGCCGACCCCACCGAGTCGGCCGTGCTGCGCGAGACGTTTGCCTACGGCGGCGCATCGCGCGACCCGTTCGCGTCGCTGATCAAGAGCGCCCACGCGGGGCCGGAGATCGCGGACCTTCAGCTGGTCGGGATCTACGAGGACCTGCGGTACTCGGGGAACAGCATCGCCGTGCTGCGGGAGAAGACCAACGGCAAGCGCTACAAGCTGCGCCAAGGTGAGCAGGTTGGGCGGCTCCGGGTGACCCAGATCCGGCCCAAGGATGTGGTATTCACGATCCAGGACTTCGGCTACGAACGCCAGGAAACTCTCTCGCTGCGGAAGCAGGAGGACGTTACCCAATGACGCGAATGCACCGTTTGCTGCTAGCCGCCGCGCTGCTCGGCCCGGTGTCCCCGGCTCTCGCCGAGGGCGGCCCCGCAAGCGGGGAGGTGACGGGTGTGAGCGTCCTCCCCACGCCGGGCAAGGCTGATGTCGTCATCAACCTGCGCGGCGCCGTACAGGTCCGCGACTTCATGCTCCACGCACCCGAGCGGCTGGTGGTCGATGTCGTGGGTGCCCATCTGTCGGCCAATAGTGCGCTCTACGATGGGGTGAACCGGGGTGGGGTGGTCAACCTGCGCTACTCCCAGTTCCGCCCTGACGTCGTGCGGATCGTGCTGGATCTCGAGGGCGTAAAGGACTACAAGCTGGCCCGCTCCGACGCTGAAGTGCGGGTGAGCTTCGGCAGCGAGCAGGCGTTCGCGGCCTGGTCTTCGGCGTCCATTGCCGGCACGGCGGTCGCCGCGGCGGTAGACGAGCCCGTGGCGCGCGACATGACCGCCGTAACTGCCCCGCCGGCTTCCGCTGCGGAGCCCGAGGTGCGGGTTACCCAGATCGGTGGCCGCCGCGCCCCGCTGTTCCGCACCGAGCAGCCGCGGATCACCGTCACCTGGGACCGCGCCAGCATCGCCGACGTGGTCGCCGGTTTTGCCGCCTTCAGCGGCCGTACGATCATCCTCGGCAAGGACATCAAGGGCGAGGTCTCGGCCGAGATCAAGAACCAGCCCTGGGACCAGGCGTTCCAGGCCATTCTCGCAACCCAGGGCCTCTCGGCAACCGAAATGTCCGGCGGGATCATCCGGGTGGATGCGCCGGCCGCGCTCGCGGCGCTCGATTCGCTCGAGCCGCTGGAGTCGCGCCAGGTCCCCATCAACTACACCCCGCTGGCCCAGATCACCAAGTCGGTGGAAACCCTGCTGACCAAGGGCCGCGGGCGCGTGATCGCCGACTCGGCCTCGAGCAGCCTCATCGTGACTGACACCCGGAGCCGGGTGGACGACGTCACCCGCTTCGTGGCCAACCTCGACCGGAAGACGCCCCAGATTCTCATCAAGGCGAAGATCATCTTCGTCGACCGGACCGACCTCGAGCGGCTGGGCTTACGCTACGATCTGGGCTCGGCGAACCAGGCGTACCAGACCATCCTCGCGCGGCCCACGGGTCCGACGGCAACGCCGTTCCTCGCGCCGTCGGGGGAAAACGCCTTCGGCTTCGTCGATCTCGGCGGTAACAGCCTGTCGCTCATCGGCAACGCGAACGCGCCGGTGGCGAACGCCGCCTTGAGCCTGGTCTTCTCGACCATCCTCGGCGGCAGCACGCTGACGTCGTTCCTGAGCGCGCTGCAGTCTCAGCAGCTGGCCGACATCCAGGCCGAGCCGACCATCAGCACGCTGGACAACCGCAAGGCCGACATCCTCGTCGGCGAAGAGACGCCGGTGCCGGGCGCCCCGCCGGCGCAGGGGTCGGCGGTCGCGGTGCAGCAGACCCAGTTCAAAGAGACCGGCATCCGGCTCACGGTAACGCCGCACGTCACCAACAGCGGCCAGATCCTCATGTCGCTCCGCACCGAGCGTTCCGCGGTGCAGAACCTGCCGGCCTCCCAGTTCGGCTTCAACTTCACGAAGCAGACGACGGAGAACCAGCTGCTCGTGAACGACGGCGAGACCGCGGTTATCGGCGGGCTCACCATCACCGAGGTCAACCGCACGCGCACGGGAATCCCGCTGCTGTCCCAGCTGCCGCTCATCGGCGGGTTGTTCAGCACGACGGACCATCAGGAGCGCCGTCGCGACTTGATGATCCTGGTGACCCCGCGAGTGGTGGACGACGCCGCCAGCGTGAACTGAGCCAGACCTTGGCCGGACACGGCCCGACGGAGTAGAATCGAGCCCGACCCCGTGTCGGGCTCGATTGCTTCGCGGTAAGCGGTAAGAAGTAAGAGGTAAGAGGTGAGAGGGCCTGGCGGTTAAGATCCCTCTGACCTCTCACTTCTCACCTCTTACCCATTAAGGAGTCAGAGTGCACCTCCGCTTCACCACCGCCGGCGAGTCCCACGGCAAGGCGCTCGTCGCCATCGTCGAGGGCTTGCCCGCCGGCCTGCCGGTCACCGCCGAATGGGTGGATCGCGACCTGGCTCGCCGGATGATGGGCTACGGCCGGGGGGCGCGGATGAAGATCGAGCGCGACCGGGTGGAGTTCCTCTCCGGTGTGCGGGCCGGCGAGACCCTGGGCACGCCGGTCGCGATGCTCATTCGCAACCGTGACTGGGACAATTGGGAAGACGTCATGGCGGCGGAGGGCGTGCCGGGCGACCTCCGGCGCCGCCGCGTCACCCGGCCCCGCCCGGGGCACGCCGACCTGGCCGGCGTCCTCAAGTACGACCGCCTGGACGCGCGGGATATCCTCGAGCGGGCCAGCGCGCGGGAGACCGTGGCCCGGGTTGCGGCCGGAGCGCTGGCCCGCCGGCTGCTCGATGAGTTCGCCGTGGACATCGGCAGCCACGTCGTCTCGCTCGGCGGCATCCGCAGCAACCCGCCCCTGGAGCTGCCCTGCCCGCTCAACGAGGCTGCGGATCGTTCGGAGATCCGGGTTCTCGATCCCCAGGTCGAGGCGGAGATCATTGCACGAATCGACGCCGCCAAGAAGGACGGCGATACCCTCGGCGGAGAGATCGAGGTAGTGGCTCGCGGCGTCGTCGTGGGGCTGGGCAGCCACGTGAGCTGGGATCGCAAGCTCGACGGGCGGCTCGCCGGCATGCTGATGTCGATCCCCGCCGTCAAGGGCGTCGAGATCGGGCTCGGGTTCGAGGCGGCCCGCCGGCTCGGATCCACGGTGCACGATCCAATACAGGCGGACAGGCGGGCAGGCGGGCAGGCGGGCAGCGAGATCGCGCCTCCTGTGGCGGGGAGCCCCCGCGCGGGATTTGTTCGGACCAGCAACAATGCGGGCGGCGTCGAGGGCGGAATGACGACGGGGGAGCCGCTGGTGGTTCGCGCGGCCATGAAGCCGATCTCGACTCTGATGTCACCGCTCCCCACGGTGGATCTGGTGTCGGGCGAGCCGGCCAGTGCCCAGAGCGAGCGGTCCGACGTGACCGCGGTTCCGGCCATGGGGGTCATCGCCGAGGCGCTGGTGGCACTGGTGCTGGCCGACGCGATGCTGGAGAAGTTCGGCGGCGACAGCCTGGGCGAGATGAAGCGCAACCTGGCTTCCTATGTCGCAGCGCTCGGGGCCCGGTGGACCGCGCTTCGCTCGCAGCGAGCGGACGCGCCATGAAACGGCGGCACCTCCTCTTCGTCGGCCTGCCGGGGGCCGGCAAGAGCACGATCGGGCGGCTGGTTGCCGAAACTCTGAAGGCGCCCCTCATCGACGTGGACAATCTGCTGGTCCGGCAGATGGGAATGCCCATCGAGCAGATCTTCGGGAAGCTGGGTGAAGCCGAATTCAGGCGGATGGAACGCGACGCGGTCCGCGCGGCTTGTATGGCGGATCCTACCGTGCTGGTGCCCGGAGGTGGATGGGCGGCCCAGGACGGTGAGCTCGAGATGGCCCGGGAAACCAGCTGCACCATCTATCTCAAATGCCAGCCCAGCACGGCGACCAAGCGCGCCGATCAGGGGGAAGTGCGCCCTTTGCTCACCGAGGATCCGGTGTCGCGAATGCGCGCGCTGCTGCAGGAGCGGGAGCCCTATTACGGCCGGGCAGAGCACCAGGTGGGCACCGATGCCAAGACGGCAGAGGCGGTCGCGGCCGAGGTGATCCAGATTGCCCGGGCGTCCGGCGGGTGGGCCCTAACACCCTAATTCGGTGCGACTTACGAAAATTCTCCTTGCTATCCGGGAACCGCGCGCGTTTCTTGAACCGGGCTCGCGTTGATTTCCCGATGAGCCGGAAACGATATCCTGGGACCTATGGCGACGACTAAGACGGGCAGGGCAAAACCCAAAACGAAGCGCGCGACCGGGAAGATGCCGCTGGCATCTCCCAAGGCGCAGGCCAAGGCGGCCGCGAATGGTGGCGGCAAGCGGCGGTCTCGCCGGGCGGGCGATCCGCTCGTCATCGTCGAGTCGCCCACCAAGGCCAAGACCATCGGGCGGTATCTCGGCTCCGGTTACGCGGTGAAGGCCACGGTCGGTCATCTTCGCGACCTGCCTACCCGGAAGCTCGGGGTCGAAATCGAGAACGGTCTGTTCATCCCCGAGTACGTAACGATCAAGGGCAAGAACCAGACGCTGAGCGACATCAAGAAGGCCGCCAAGGCCGCGAGCGAGGTGTTTCTCGCGACCGACCCCGATCGGGAGGGCGAGGCGATCGCCTGGCACGTGGCCAGCCAGCTGGACCGCGCGGTACCCACCCACCGGGTGCTGTTCCATGAGATCACCAAGGACGCGATTCAGGAGGCCATGCGGAATCCCGGCGCGATCGACGAGCAGAAGGTGAACGCGCAGCAGGCGCGAAGGATTCTCGACCGGCTCGTGGGCTACAAAGCCAGTCCGCTGCTCTGGAAATCGATCAAGACCGGCCTCTCGGCGGGCCGGGTGCAGACCGTCGCCCTCCGGCTCATCGTCGAGCGCGAGCGCGAGATTCGGGCGTTCAAGCCGCAGGAGTACTGGACCATCGAAGCGGAGTGCGCCAAGGATGGCCAGACCTTCGAGGCTTCGCTCCATAAGCTCGACGGTCACAAGCCGCAGCTGCACACCGAGACCGAGGCCCGGGCGGTGGTGGACGCGGTGCGGGCGCAGCCGTTCGTGGTCAGCAACGTGGAGCGGAAGCAACGGCGCAAGCGGCCGGCTCCGCCGTTCACCACGAGCACCTTGCAGCAGGAAGCCGCCAAGCGCCTCGGCTTTTCCTCCCGCCGTACAATGCGCGCAGCGCAGGACCTGTACGAGGGCATCGATGTCGGCGAAGAGGGACCGGTCGGTCTCATCACCTACATGCGAACCGACTCGGTCCGCGTCTCCGATACGGCCATCTCGGGCGTGCGGGGCTTCATCAAGCAGAACTACGCCAAGGATTACCTGCCGGACGCTCCCAACGCGTACGCCACCAAGAAGAACGTCCGCGCTCAGGAGGCCCACGAGGCGATCCGGCCCACCGACGTGAGCCGTCGACCCGAAGCCGTGCAGCGGTATCTCGAGCCGGACCAGTTCCGGCTGTACCAGCTGATCTGGCAGCGCTTCGTGGCCTCGCAAATGACGCCGGCGATCTACGATGTCACCGTGGTGGACTTCGACCTGGGCCGGTATCTGTTCCGGGCGACCGGGTCGGTCATGATCTTCGACGGCTACCACACGCTCTATACGGAGGGGCACGAGGTGGAGGAGGGGAAGACGATGGACGACCTTCCTCCGATCCCGCCGCTCGAGCGGGGCGACCTGGTGGAGGTCCGCGAGATCGTACCGAGCCAGCACTTCACCGAGCCGCCACCGCGCTTCTCGGAGGCCAGTCTGGTGAAAGAGCTCGAGCGGCTCGGCATCGGCCGGCCGTCCACGTACAGCGCCATCATCTCGACGCTCGCCGCCCGCGAATACGTGCGGTTGGAGACCCGGCGCTTCTTCCCCACGCCGCTGGGCGAGACAGTGGAGCAGGTGATGGTGAGCAAGTTCCCCGACATCTTCAACGTGGGCTTCACCGCGGAGATGGAGGAGGAGCTCGACAAGGTCGAGGAGGGGGAGCTGGGCTGGCAGCGGGTCCTGCAGGACTTCTATGGCCCGTTCATCCGGGCGCTCGAAGCCGTGGACATCAATGCGCTGGTCGCCGACGCCCACGGCCTGTCCCCCGAGAAGCTCGAGGCCGAGCGCTGCCCCAAGTGCGGCGCACGGGTCGAGCTCCGCACCGGGCGGTTCGGTCCCTATCTCGCGTGCGTGAATTACAAGGAAACCTGCGACTACGCCAAGTCGCTCAAGAAGGACCGAGTCCCCGACCGCCCTACGGAGGAGAAGTGCCAGCTTTGCGGGGCGCCGATGGTGATCCGTACCGGACGGTTCGGCGAGTTTCTGGCATGCACCCGCTACCCCGAGTGCAAAGGGCGGCGGTCGATCTCGCTTGGCATCAAGTGCCCCAAGTGTCTCGAGGGTGAGCTGGCGGAGCGCCGTACCAAGCGCGGCAAGGCGTTCTGGGGCTGCATCCGCTATCCGGCGTGCGACTTTTCGATCTGGAACCGTCCTCTGGCCGAGGAGTGCCCTGCCTGTAGTTGGGTCGGGGTCGAGCGGAAGATCAGCAAGGCGGAGGGGGAAACCCGCACCTGTCTGAAATGCGGACACCGGGTCGTAGCCGTCGAGCCAGAGGAGATGGCATTGACGTGAAGGCAACCGTTGTCGGCGGTGGGCTGGCCGGCTGCGAAGCGGCCTGGGCCCTGGCCGAGCGCGGGGTAAGTGTAACGCTGTGCGAGATGCGGCCGGTGGTGAGCACGCCGGCGCATCGTACTGACCGGCTCGCCGAGTTGGTGTGCAGCAATACCTTCAAGTCGGTCGAGCTGTCGAACGCTCACGGGCTCCTCAAGGCGGAGTTGCGCCGCCTGGGGAGCCTTCTGCTGTGTTGTGCCGAGCAGGCCCGGGTTCCCGGAGGCTCGGCGCTCGCGGTGGATCGGGATCTGTTCTCGGGCGCCGTACACGAGCGCATAACGGCGCATCCGCGTATCGCCCTGGTCCGGGACGAGGTGGGCGCGATCCCCTCGCCCGCCGTCATCGCCACCGGCCCGCTCACGTCGGACCGCCTGGCTCAGGCCCTGACCGAGCGGCTCGGCACCGGCGCGCTGGCCTTCTACGATGCGATCGCGCCGGTGGTGGCCGACGAATCCCTCGACAAGTGCAGGCTCTACGCGCTGTCGCGTTACGGCAAGGGCAACGGCGATGACTACCTCAACGCGCCGATGGATCGCCAGGGCTATGCCGCCTTCATCGAGGCGCTCACCGCGGCCGACCAGTTCGACCCCCACGAGTTCGACCAGGTCCCGTATTTCGAGGGCTGCCTCCCCATCGAAGAGATGGCCCGGCGGGGGCCCGAGACGCTCCGCTTCGGACCGCTCAAGCCAGTGGGGTTGCCCGATCCCCGCACCGGGCGCGATCCGTACGCCGTGGTGCAGCTTCGGCGAGAGGACCGGGCCGGCCAGATGTGGAACCTGGTCGGCTTTCAGACCCGGCTCCGAATACCGGAGCAGCAGCGGGTCTTCCGCATGATCCCCGGGCTCGGGTCCGTCGAGTACCTGCGATACGGAAGCATCCATCGAAATTCCTACGTCAACAGCCCGGCGAGCTTGAGTCCCGCCCTTGCCCTTCCGGATGACGAGCTGGTGTTTCTCGCGGGTCAGATGACCGGGGTCGAGGGGTACACCGAGTCCCTTGGAACCGGACTGCTCGCGGGCGTCAACCTGGCGCGCCGGCTCAAGGGCCTGCCGGCCGCGGTGCCGCCGCCGACCACAATGCTGGGCGGCCTCTATCGATACCTTCGCGAGGCCGACCCGTGCCACTTCCAGCCCATGAACGCGAACTTCGGGCTGCTGGACCCGCTTGAGGGCGGACGGGTCTCAAAGGAGAGAAAGAGGGAGCTGCTGGCGGAGCGGGCGCTGGTGGACTTCGAAGCCTGGGCGACCGGGCTGTGAGCCGCTCAGTCGGCGCTGCGATCCGCCGGTCCGGCGGTCCGGCTGTCCGCGCCGAAGTGCAGGAGTTTCTCGTCCACCTCGACAAGGAACGCAATCACTCTCCCAACACGGTCAAGGCCTATGGCCGCGACCTCGCCGCGTTCACGGCATTCTGCAACCGGCACTACGCAGGCGCGTGGCAGTGGGAAACCGTGGATCGCTCCGGGTTTCGGGGCTTCCTGGGGGAGCTCCAGCGTCGCGGGCTGTCCAAGCGGTCGGCCGCGCGGGCGTTGTCCGCGGTGCGGAGTCTGTATCGCTACCTGCAGGTGCACCATGGCCTGGCCCTCAATCCCGCCCGGGCGGTCCGGGTGCCCAAGCTCGACAAGCGGCTTCCGACCTATCTCGATCGGCCTACCACGCAGACGCTGTTCGACTGGGCCGAGCAGCGGGCCGAGGCCGGGGACTTTGCCGGCGTGCGCGACCTCGCGATCCTCGAGCTCTTCTACTCGACCGGTATGCGCCTGTCCGAGCTGGCCGGCTTGAGCCTGGACGACGTGGATCTCCTGTCCGATCAGGCCAAGGTGCGGGGGAAGGGGAAGAAGGAGCGAATCGTACCGGTGGGGTCGCGGGCGGTGCTGGCAGTGCGGCGCTATCTTCGCTTGCGGGACGACGTCGTCGCGAGAGCCGGGGCTGATCGGCGGGCGGTGTTTGTGAGCGCGCGCGGCCGGCGGCTGCTGCCGCGGAGCATCCAGCGCCTCATGCACCGGCTGTTCGATGCCGTCGGCGGCGACAGCCTCCGGGTCCACTCGCTTCGTCACACCTTCGCTACCCATCTGCTCGACGCCGGCGCGGACTTGCGGGCCGTCCAGGAGCTGCTGGGACATGCCTCGCTCAGCAGCACGCAGATCTATACCCACACGAGCGTGGAACGACTCAAGCAGGTGTATCACAAGGCCCATCCCAGAGGATGAACCGCGTGAAAAGTGAAAAGTAAAAAGTGAAAGGGAAACTCCGTAGACCACTTAGGCGCCTTTTCACTTTTCACTGTTTACTTTTCACGTTTTTGAGGTCTCATGACCTACCACGGCACTACCATCCTGGCGGTAAGGAAAGACGCCCGTCTCGCCCTTGGCGGAGACGGCCAGGTCAGCATCGGCGACACCGTCATGAAGGCGCGGTCGGTCAAGGTTCGCACCCTGAAGGGCGGAAAGGTGCTGGCCGGGTTCGCCGGCTCGGTGGCGGACGCGCTGACCCTCTACGAGAAATTCGAGGAGAAGCTCGATCGATTTCCGGCCAACCTGCCGCGAGCGGCCGTGGAGCTGGCCAAGGACTGGCGTAGCGACCGGGTGCTGCGCCGGCTAGAGGCGCTGCTCGTGGTGGCCGACCTGGAGCATGCCTATCTCCTGAGCGGCTCGGGTGAGCTCATCGAGCCCGACGACGGCGTCGTGGCGGTCGGCTCCGGCGGCAACTATGCGCTGGCCGCAGCTCGCGCCCTTCTGCCCGACCCGACCCTCGCCGCCCGCGAGATCGTGCAGCGATCGCTCGAGATCGCAGCGGACATCTGCGTGTTCACCAATCGGAATCTCACCATTCTGGAATTGCCAACTGCGTGAGAGGCGCGCAACGCGTAAGAGGTAAGAGGTAAGAGGGCGTCCGCCGAGCGGCCCCTCTTACCTCTCACCTCTCACCCCTTACCTCTTACCTTCCCCCCATGACCAAGCCCGTCCCGGACCAGGAACCAGCGCCAACGCCACAGCCGGAGCCCTCGCTTCCCTGGTTGGAGGAGCTGCCGCCCCGCCAGATCGTGGCGGAGCTCGACCGCTACATCGTCGGGCAGGAGGCGGCCAAGAAGGCAGTTGCGATTGCCGTCCGGAACCGCTGGCGTCGCGCGCAGGCGCCCGACGACATCCGGGACGAGATCATGCCGTACAACATCATCCTCATCGGCCCCACCGGCGTGGGGAAGACGGAGGTGGCCCGGCGTCTGGCGAGGCTGGCCGGTGCGCCCTTCATCAAGGTGGAGGCGTCCAAGTTCACCGAGGTGGGCTACGTGGGGCGGGACGCCGAGTCGATGGTCCGCGATCTAGTCGATGCGGCGATCAACATGGTGCGCACCGAGCGGGAGGACGAGGTGTACCCCCAGGCGGAGGAGCGGGCCGACGAGCGGCTGCTCGATCTCCTGCTTCCTCCGCCCCCGGCGCAAGTCCCCGCCGAAGCGTCCGACAAGCCCGGCAAGGCCGCGGCCTCCGTCTACATCGTCTCGCCCAAGGGCCAGGCAAAGCCCGAGCGCGCGCTCACCGGCGAGGACGAACGCCGGCAGCGGTCCCGCGACAAGCTTCGACAGATGCTGGCCGAAGGGCGGCTGGATGATCGTGAGGTCGAGATCGAGGTGACCTCGCAGGGCTACCCCGGTCTGGAGATGCTCCAGCCGCCGCAAGGCATGGAAGGCGCCGACGTCAACTTCACCGAGTGGCTGCAGGAGATGTTGCCCAAGCGGCAGAAGCGGCGCACGGTCAAAGTCCCCGAGGCCCGGCGGGTGCTGGTGGACGAGGAGCTCAAGAAGCTGGTTGACATGGACGACGTAGTGAACGAGGCGCTCGACCGGGTCGAGAACCACGGCATCATCTTCATCGACGAGATCGACAAGATCGCGGGCGAGCGGGGGACGGCGGTCGGACCGGACGTGTCCCGCGAGGGCGTGCAGCGTGATCTGCTGCCCATCGTCGAAGGATCGACCGTCCAGACCCGCTACGGCTACGTGCGCACCGACCACATCCTGTTCATCGCGGCCGGCGCATTCCACGTCTCCAAGCCGTCGGATCTCATCCCCGAGCTGCAGGGCCGGTTCCCTATCCGGGTGGAGCTCCAGCCGCTCACCCAGGACGATTTCGTTCGGATCATGACCGAGCCGGAGAACGCCCTCACGAAGCAGTATCAGGCCCTGGTGGGAGCGGAAGGCGCCACGCTGGAGTTCACCCCGGACGGAATCGTAGAGATCGCGCGGGTGGCATGGCTGGCGAACGACCGGATGGAGAACATCGGGGCCCGCCGGCTGCACACGGTCATGGCCAGTCTTATGGAGGACGTGCTGTACGAGTTGCCGAATTATCCGGAAAAGCGCATCGTCTTCGACGCGGACCAGGTGCGCGAGCGGCTGGCGAGGATTGTCAACGACGATGACCTGCGGCGATATATCCTGTGACGGCGGTGAGAAGTAAGAACTAAGAGGTAAGAGGGGCCGGCGGGGATCGGCGCATCCCTCTTACTTCTTACCTCTTACTTCTCACCCTTATACACCACTCCTCCCTTCATCACCCAACTCACGCGCTCCAGCGCGTGGATGTCCTCCAGCGGATTGCCCGGCACCGCGACCAGGTCCGCGAGCCGCCTGGGCGCGATGACGCCGCGGTCGGTGAGCCCGAGCAGATCGGCCGCGTTGACCGTGGCGGTACGGATCGCGTCGATCGGCTTCATCCCATAGCCCACATAGACCGCGAACTCGCGGGCATTCTCGCCGTGGGGGTAGACCGCGGCGTCGGTGCCGAATGCGATCTTGACGCCGGCCTTGATCGCCTTGCGGTGGCTCTCCTGGGCCAGCGGGACCGCCTCTCGCGCCTTGGCGGCGATCAGGGGCGGCATCTGATCGTACTTGAACTGGGTCAGCAGGTAGGCGGTCGGGACCAGATAGGTGCCTTTCTGCTTCATCAGGGCGATCGCCTCGTCGTCCAGCATCGAGCCGTGCTCGATCGATGCGACCCCGGCCCGGATGGCGGCTTTGATGCCCTCGGTCCCGTGGGCGTGAGCGGCCACCTTGAGGCCGTGCCGGCTCGCTTCTTCCACGATTGCGCGGAGCTCGGCCTCGGACAGCTGCTGGGCGCCGAGCGTGGCATCGAACGAGAGCACGCCGGCGGTGGCGCATACCTTGATCACCTTCGCGCCGTGCTTGATCTGGTACCGGACGGCTTCCACCACCTGATCCACGCCGTTCGCGACTCCCTCCTTGGGGCCGAGCTCCAGGACGCCCGGGGCCCACCCCGTTGCGTCGCAGTGGCCGCCGGTAATCCCGATCGCGTGAGCGGCCGGGATGATGCGCGGGCCCTCGATCCATCCCGCGTCGATCGCCCGCATCAGCGCCACGTCGGAGAACCCTCTCGCGCCGACGTTCCGAACGGTGGTGAACCCGGCCAGCAGCGTGGTCCGCGCATGCGCCGCGCCTCGGAGCGCCTCGTCCGCGGCGGTCTCCCGAACCGCGCGGGTCACCCAGTCACCCTCGAGGTCCATGGTCAGGTGCACGTGGACGTCGATCAGGCCGGGCAGGAGCGTCAGGTCGCCGAGGTCGATCACGCGAGCGCCGCTGTCGGGCGCCGTTCCGAGGCTCCGGATCCGGTCGCCCTGGATGGTCACAACGCCTGGGGTCACGATCTGACCCTTCGCGACGTCGAGCATCCGGGCCGCGCGAACCACGACCACGTCCTGCGCCGTCTGCGCGGTCGCGACCGAGCCCGGCAAACAGGCGGACAGGGCCGCGATGACGAGTGCACGCGCGCTGATGAGCAACATGGCGTTCGAAGCTACCTGGGCCGGATTGGCTGTCAATCGCGCGGCGGGCGGCGGCGGGCCGATGCGACCTTGCCTTGCCTGGTATTGCACCTCCCCGCTACAATCCGCGCGGTCGTCGGCCCGATTCTCTACTGCCGTCAACGAGTGCCTCCGTGAAGCGTGACTTCCTTGCGGTTCCTGACCTCAGCAAGTCCGAGCTCATCACTGTGTTCGATCTCGCCGCGTGCATGAAACGGGGCGATTACGGCGCGCGCCCCCTCGAGGGGAAGACGCTGGGAATGATCTTCACCAAGAGCTCCACCCGGACCCGCGTCTCCTTCGAGGTCGGTGCATTCCAGCTGGGCGGGCACGCCCTCTTCCTGTCCTCCCGCGACATCCAGATCGGGCGGGGCGAGCCGATCCGCGACACCGCCAGGGTACTGAGCCGCTACGTCGACGGGATCATGATCCGCACCTTCGATCAGGCCGAGGTCGAGGAGTTGGCCCGCTTCGCGACGGTGCCCGTGATCAACGGCCTGACCGATCTGCAGCACCCCTGCCAGATCCTAGCGGATCTCCTTACGGTACGGGAAGCGCTCGGGACCTGGGAAGGCAAGGTCGTGGCCTGGGTCGGCGACGGGAACAACATGGCGCACAGCTGGCTCGACGCCGCCGGGGTGCTCGGCTTCGAGCTTCGGCTGGCCTGCCCGAAGGGCTACCAGCCGAACGCCGAGATCCTGGCGCGCAACCGCGCCCGGACCAGCATCGTTCTCACCGAGAACCCCGCCGAGGCGGTGCGCGGAGCCCACGTGGTGAACACGGACGTCTGGGCATCGATGGGCCAGGAGGCCGAGCAGGAGGTCCGGGTCGCGGCCTTCCGCGGCTACCTGGTAGACGCCGCGCTCATGCGGCTGGCCGATCCCAGCGCGATCTTTCTGCACTGCCTGCCCGCCCATCGGGGCGAAGAGGTCGCGGACGAGGTGATCGAAGGGCCGCAGTCGCGGGTGTGGGACGAGGCGGAGAACCGGTTGCACGTGCAGAAGGCGCTGATGGCAACCCTTATGGGAAGAGCGTAAAAAGTGAACAGTAAAAAGTGAAAAGGGAGCTGCGCGGCACACGGAAGCGCCTTTTCACTTTTCACTTTTCACTTTTCACGCAGTTTGGTGGCTGATGTCCGAGCTCAAGCAGACCCCCCTGGCTGACGTTCATCGCGCGCTCGGCGCGAAGATGGTCCCCTATGCCGGCTTCGAAATGCCGGTCCAGTACCCCACCGGCATTCTTGCCGAGCATCAGCTGGTCCGCACCGGCGTGGGCCTGTTCGATATCTCGCACATGGGCGAGTTCGAGATCACCGGGCCCGACCGCAACGGCCTCCTCAACCGCATCACCTGCAACGACGTCTCCCTGGTGGAGCCGGGCGGCGTGCAGTACTCGGCGATCCTGACGCCCGAGGGGACGTTCGTCGACGACTGCACCCTCTATCGGTTCGACAACAAGTGGATGGTGGTGGTAAACGCCGCCAACACCGGGGCGGCCTGGAAGCACCTGGTCGATCACAAGGGTGGGGCGAACGTTCGGCTGAAGGACATCTCCGACGAGGTCGGCCTCCTCGCGCTCCAGGGTCCCAAAGCCGAGGCCCTCCTCCAGCAGCTCACCCCGCTCCCGCTCGCCGACATCGGCTACTATCGCTTCGCGCCGGGTCCGGTGGCCGGCGTGGAGTGCTTCATCTCCCGCACCGGGTACACCGGGGAAGACGGCTTCGAGCTCTACTGCCGTGACCGCAGCGTCGGCGTGCTCTGGTCCGCCCTCACCACCGCGGGGGCGCCGCCGATCGGCCTCGGAGCCCGCGACTCGCTGCGGCTCGAGATGGGCTACGCACTGTATGGCCACGAGATCGACCGAACCATCACGCCGCTCGAGGCCGGGCTGGGCTGGATAGTGAAGCTCGACAAGGGCGCGCCCTTCGTAGGCGATCGCGCGCTCCGGGCCCAGAAGGAGCACGGGGTCACTCGAAAGCTGGTGGGGTTCCGGCTGCTGGGCCGCGGCATCCCCCGCCAGGGCTATCCGGTCCGGCTCGAGGGACGGCAGGTCGACCTGGTTCGGAGCGGTGCCATGAGTCCGTCGCTGAGCGTACCGATCGGCACCACTTTTCTGCCCGTGGCCTCGGCCACCCCCGAGATGCGATTCGAGGTGGAGTGCCGGGGCGAGTCCATCCCGGCCGAGGTCGTGAGGCGGCCCTTCTGGAAGGCCGGCACGGCGGGGAGCAAGAGCCGGCCGTGAGCCGAGTGCGGGTGGCCGTGCTCACGATCTCTGACGCCGGGGCGCGGGGCGCGCGGGCCGATACGTCGGGCGACGCGATCGCGGCCTGGGCGGCCGCCCGGGGGGACGACCTGGTGGAGCGGAACATCGTCCCCGATGAGCGCGAGCAGATCGGTGCCCTGCTCTCGCGCTGGGCCGACGACGATGTGGCCGACCTCGTGCTCACCACCGGCGGCACCGGCCTAACCCCACGTGACATCACGCCAGAGGCCACCCGGGCCGTGCTGGACAAGGAGGCGCCCGGGATCGCCGAAGCCCTTCGGTTCGCGATCTATCCCCAGTTCCCTCGTGCCGCCCTCTCTCGAGGCGTCGCCGGCGTGCGCAAGCGAACGCTGGTCGTCAACCTGCCGGGCAGTCCGGGGGGTGTGCGGGACGGGCTCGCGATCCTCGGCGACATCGTCGACCACGCGGTCGAGCTGGTTCGGGGAGAGAAGACGGGGCACTAACCGGGTATGCCCAGCCGAGTCCTCATCACCATGGACGACCTCGAGACCGCCGTGCGGGTGAACGCCGCACTGGAGGCCGCCGGCTTGTCGACCTCGATGTTCTCGTCGCTGGACGATGCCCGAGGCTCGGTCCGCCGGGAGAGCCCCGACGTGGTGGTCCTTACGGGCGCGGTCCACGACCTCCCGGCCCTTCAGCTCACCGCCCTCGCCCGCGAAGCATCGATCTCGACCCTGGCCTTGCTCGAGCCGACCGACTCCGAGCGGGGCGACCGGGTGGGCCGGCTCGGTGTCACCGAGGTGATGACCAAGCCGGCGAATCCGGAGGACGTCGTCGCCACGATTCGCCGGCTCATCGACCGGCGCCACCTGCAGGAGCGGACCGGCATCATCGGCGAGAGCGCGCCGATCCAGGAGGTGCTGGTCAAGATCGAGCAGATGGCGCCGGTCTCGAGCACTGTCCTGATCCAGGGCGAGTCGGGGACCGGCAAGGAGCTCGTCGCCAAGGGCATTCACGACCTGTCGCCGCGCCGGGGGAAGGCTTTCATCGCGGTGAACTGCGCCGCGCTGCCGGAGACGCTGCTCGAGAGCGAGCTCTTCGGCCACGAGAAAGGCGCCTTCACCGGCGCGGCCGAGCGGCGACTCGGCCGGTTCGAGCTGGCCGATGATGGAACCATCTTCCTGGATGAGATCGGCGAGATCCCCTTCAGTACCCAGGTCAAGCTGCTCCGGGTCCTGGAGAGCCGGTCGTTCTTCCGGGTCGGCGGCACTCAACCCATCAAGGTGGACGTCCGGGTGATCGCCGCGACCAATCGCGAGCTCAAGGACCGGGTCGCGCTGGGCGAGTTCCGGGACGATCTCTACTACCGGCTGAACGTGCTCAACATCTATCTCCCGCCCCTGCGGGAACGCCGGGAGGATATTCCGCTGCTGGTGCGGCGGTTCACTCGCGAGTTCGCCACCCAGCACGATCGGCCGTTTCGCGGCATCACCCCGGAGGCGATGCAACGGCTGGTGAGCGCGCCGTGGCCGGGCAACGTTCGTCAGCTCCGGAACCTGATCGAGTCGATGGTGGTCCTGGCGCCGGGGACCGAGATTCGGGCGTCCGACATCCCGCCCGATATCTTCGAGGGTCCCGGTACGTTGCTGCCGGCCCGGGTACCGCCGCGGGAGCTCCCCTCCCAGGAGCTGGAGTTCATCCTCCGGAGTCTCGTCGATCTGCGGCGCCAGATCGAGGAATTGCGTCGCCGGCTGGACGAGCACCCCCAGCGGCTCCAGGTGATCGACCTTGGGAGCCAGTCGCCGGTGGTGGACGTCGTCCCGGAGCCCGACCGGCAGGAACCGGCCGAGGTGGTGTACCGACCTGGCATGACAATGGCTGATGTGGAAAAGGCGGCTATCGAAGCGGCCCTCCGGGAGTCCCATGGGAATCGCCGGCGGGCCGCTGAGGTTCTGGGGATAGGCGAACGGACCCTGTACCGGAAGATCAAGTCCTACCGGCTCGAAGTCTGAGCGGTCCTGCTACAGGCGGATTGCGGCAGTATAAGGGCAAGCCTTGCAATGGCTTAAGTGTTGCTGTCTGGGCAGGATCGACGGCGACGCCCGTGGTCGCTGCCGGGGTGGCCCGTAGTGCTGTCGATGGCTTAATGGGTTGTCCACGAATGGTTTGCACGGGGTGATCTGTTGACATTTCTCAAGGGCCTTTCCTATATTGTCCCTCCCTTTCTGCAGCCCAGCGCACCCTCGGCTGGCCGTCAGCCGTGAATTTTGCGATCGACGCAGAGCGGTGTGTCGCCTGCTTGGCGTGCGTTCGCGTTTGTCCGACCGACGCGATTTCAGTCACCGACGCGATTTCGGTCACCGGTGGTGAGGCGAAGCCGCTACTACAGGTGGTCGATGAGGCGTGCATTCGGTGCGGCGATTGCCTGCCTGCATGCCCCCACGATGCTGTCCTGGTCAGCGGCGAGATTGGGCGTGCGCTCGCGATCGCAGCCCAGGGCGACGGGGTCCTGATCCTCAGTCCGGAGTCGGCCGCGCACTTCTATCCGGCCACCCCGGAACAGGTTATCAACGCAGCGTACGGATCGGGATTCCGCACGGTGACGCGGGGCGTCATCGGCGACGAGCTGGTCGCGGCAGAGTATCTCCGGCTATGGGAAGAAGAGGGGTGGGGGACGCTGATCCGATCCACTGACCCGGTGGTGGTGGATACCATCAGGACTCAGTATCCGGAGCTGATCCCTTACCTCGCCCCGGTGACGGTGCCGGCCGTGGCCGAGGCCCGATACCTGCGGGCACTGCATGGACCCGGTCTCAAGACCGTCTATGCCGGCGTGGCGCTGCCGGTCAATAGTGCCGATCTCGACGCGGCAATTACGTTCGCAGATCTGGAGCAGCTGTTCCGGGCCAAGGGGGCGAGCCCGCTGGCGCAGCCGACCTTCTTCCAGCGGGTGCCGGAGGAGCGGCGGCGTCACCTGAGCGCGGCGGGCGGGCTCCCCCTCAAGTTGCTGGAGGAGGCTCGGCAGACCAGCCGCCGGTTCCTCAAGGTCCGCGGGTTGGGCGCGATCCCGGCGTTGGCGCGAGCGGTGGCGGTCGACCGGCTGGACCTCGGCTTCGTCGATCTGCTGTCCCGTGAGGGATCGCTGGACCACCCGCTGTCGGGGCCGCAGGAGGAGCTTTACTGGCGGCGTGCGCTGGTGGCGAGCACGGAGCCGCCGCGGAGCCGGTTTCCGGTGGTGGACGCGACGGTGGTGGCGAGCGTCGGGGCAGCGTTCGATATCAAGCCCCGGAGCCTCGAGCGCGACCCTAAGGCCGTCGCCGCCGTGCTGGACCAGATCGGGCTCGGTCCCAACGGCAAGCCGTGGGACTGTGGCGCCTGCGGTTTCATGACCTGCCAGCGGTTCGCGGAGGCGGCGACGCTGGGGCGGGCGACGCTCAAGCAGTGCTTGCCGTACCAGGAGCGGCGGGCGGCGGACGCCCAGCAGCAGGCGGCGGTGGACCAGCTCACCGGGTTGTCCACCTACCGGGTCCTGCGCGATCGGCTGGCGTTCGAGGTGGAGCGCAGCAAGCGAAGCGCGGAAGTGTTCGCGGTGCTGTTCCTCGACCTCGACCGGTTCAAGGCGGTGAACGACCAGTACGGGCACGAGGCGGGTAACGAGATTCTGCGGGGGGTGGCGGGCGAGATCCGGCAGGCGGTTCGCGCCTCGGACATCGCGGCCCGATACGGGGGCGACGAGTTCGTGGTGATCCTCACGCGGACGGATCTCGAAGGTGGGGCCCGGGTGGCGGAGGCGTTGCGGGCCGGGATCGAAGGGGTCGGGCGCCGGCTGGGCTATCCGCCGGGGCTGGTGACGGTGAGCGTGGGGCTCGCCGAGTTCGACCCGCGACAGCCGATCGAAGGCGACCTGCTGGTGTCAGCCGACCGGGCGCTCTATCGCGCGAAGTCCGCCGGACGGAACGTCGTCGCATGAGGGCCGAGACACGCCATGACCGCGACCAGGGGTGAGAGCACCGTGACCGACCCGTTCAGCGGGAGGCCTTCGGATCCCGGCACGCCGGGGCGATCCGGGTCGACCGCTCCGGACGCGCTGCCGGATCCGTGGGGAGTGCGGCGGGCCGAGAACCTGCTCACCAGCCTGGAAGGCATCCTGTCGGCGCGGGTGGTCACCACGCCGCTGGGCGAGGTGAGCGAGATCCACATTCTGGCGCAGTCGGGGCTCGCGCCGAAGCAGATCGTTCGGAACATCGAGTCGGCCTTGCTGGCGCAGCTGGGGCTCAAGGTCGATCACCGGAAGATCAGCATCGCGCAGACGGCCGACGTGCGGCCGCTCCAGGCGCTGGAGCAGGAGGCCGTGCGGGAGCGGGCGCTCCATCGCGCGGTGCTGTTCGAGAACCTGCAGGTTTCGCCGGGGCGGCGTCCGCACCGGATCATGATCACGGTGACGCTGTCGTTTCGGGGTCAGCGGGAGTCGGCGGACGAGGAGAGCTCGGACACGCCGCGGAGCCGGGTCGAGGCGGCGGCGAAGGCGGCCGTGACGGTCCTGGACCGGCTGATGACCGACCACTCGGTGGCGCTCGAGGGCGCGAAGATCGTGGACGCATTCGATCGTCAGTTTGCGTTCGTCGCGGTGCAGGGGTTGGGGGGGCGGGAGACGCTGCTCCTGACCGGCAGCTCGCAGATCAAGGAGAGCGCGGAGCGGGCGGCGGTGTTCGCGGTGCTGGACGCGAGCAATCGATGGACCGATGCGCGCCGGCCGGACTGACGGCGGGCGCTGAAGGTTGAAGATCGTGATGGGGCAGGGCCTGGCAGGCTCAAACCTCAAACAAGGAAAGGAACTTAGGGGAGGGGACCCCGGTCGCCGGTAGGTAAAACAGCGAGCGGAGTAGAGCGGACAACTGATCGAGCGGAGCGTCAGGCGCGCCATAGCGAGGCGAGCCACTTCCCTGCTGTAACTTGATGTACCCGAAGGGGGGTGACGCTCATGTTGATGATCAGCTGGCTCACGGCAGCAGCCCGGTTACTCTCGAGCGCAGTCGGATTTTTTGCGGCGGCGTTGGGGAGGTCCGAGACTCAGAAGTACGAGTAACTGCGCAAGCCGGGTTCCCCGTGCCCTAGCCGATACACAATGTCAGCGACGCGCTCACGGCTCAACATATTTATGGCAGCGGTAGCCCTCGCCGCCGGCGCAGCCATACTCAGCGTTTCGCGCGGGCGACTGCCATTCCCTGGATGGTGGCCCTGGGGCGCTTTCGTTGTTGTGGCAACCTTGCTGGAGGGGGCGCTGAACACGCGGCTTCGAGTTCGGGGCTCCGGTTCCATCTCGTTCGTTGCCCACCTCTCGGCGACGCTATTGTTTGGAGTCTTCTGGGGTGCCTGCATCAGCGCCGTGTCGATGTTGCTTGGAAACATCTCGAGGGGCAACAATCCTCTCAAGACGCTCTTTAACGTCGCGCAAATTACGTTGTCGATCGTCGTGGCAGCGACCTGCTATGAAGTCCTCGGTGGCCAGCTCCCACCAGCTTACCTCCAGGAAGGTGGAGTCCTTTCGGCGCTAAGCGTCCAACGAGACTTGGGCCTGTTCTTCGTGTTTTCGGCCCTGTATTTCGTCGTGAATTCAGCTGCCGTGAGCACAGCTGTGGCCCTCAGCTCAGATCGGGCCTTTCGGGAGGTGTGGAACCTCAACGTTCGCGGTGTGTTGGCGTATGATCTCGGAGCGAGCTTGCTCGCCGTTTTGATGGCCTGGCTTTACACCCGTTTGGAGCTCTGGGTTGGGTTTGGCTCCCTGGCGATCATCCTTCTCATCGTGCCGATCGTTGCGGTCCGACATGTTTACGGTCTCTATCGCCAGCTTCAGGAGAGCGGTGAAGAGCTGCTGGAACTCATGGTGAAGGCCATCGAGGCGCGCGATCCGTACACGTCGGGCCACTCGGTAAGGGTTAGTAAGCTGTCGCGCACCATAGCGGTTGAACTCGGCTTACCGGCTGCGGCCATTGAACAGATCGAAACAGCCGCGCTGCTGCATGACGTAGGCAAGATTCATGAAGAATTTGCGCCCTTGTTGCGGAAAGATTCGAAGCTAACAGACTCCGAGACGGCTTTGATGCAGACTCACGCAGCAAAGAGTGCAGCACTGGTCGGGATTATCACAAAATTCCGCGGCGTCGTGCTAGAGTCGGTTCGGCATCACCACGAGCGGTGGGATGGCAAGGGATATCCCGCTGGCCTAACGGCGGATG
>DASQPE010000222.1:0-28912 GCA_035644115.1 Gemmatimonadales bacterium | reverse complement strand
GCCCCTTGAGCTCGGTGAGCGGCACGTGGGACACCACCTCTTCTTCCGGTGGCAACGGTGCGAACAACGGGCCTTCCCCGCCCCGCTCGAGCCACTCCCGACTGGAGTAGAGATCGATCTTCCAGCCGGTGAGCTCGGAAGCGAGCCGCACGTTCTGCCCGTTGCGGCCGATCGCGAGCGACAGCTGATCTTCGTCGACCACCGCCTGGATCGTCTTGCTGTCCGGATCGGAGAAGACCTTGGCCACGCGGGCCGGTGCCAGGGCCAGCCGGGCGAACCGCTCCGGATCGGGTGACCAGGGCACGATGTCGATCCGCTCCCCGCCCAACTCGTTCACCACCGCCTGCACCCGGGATCCCTTGAGGCCCACGCAAGCGCCGACAGGGTCGATGGCGTCGTCGCGCGAGATCACGGCGACCTTGGTGCGGCTCCCGACCTCGCGCGCGATGGCGCGGATCTCGACGATCTGCTGCTGGATTTCCGGGACCTCGAGCTTGAACAGCGCTTTCACAAAGAGCGGATCACCCCGCGAGAGAATCAGCCGCGGCCCCTTGGGAGTCTCTTCCAGCCGCTTGAGCACGGCACGCACCGTGTCCCCCTGGTGGAAGTGCTCGCGGTGGTTCTGTTCCCGATAGGGGATGATCGCCTCGGCCTCGCGGAACTTGTTGAGCATGATGACCAGCTTGCCGCGCTCGATCTGCTGCACCTCGCCGGAGAGGAGCTCGCCGACCTTATTGGCGAACTCGTCGCGGATCCGGGCGCGCTCGCCCTCGCGGACCCGCTGGATGATGCGCTGCTTGGCTGCCTGGACCGCGAGCCGGCCGAACTCGGCGAAGGGGACCTCTTCTTCCAGCATGTCACCGACCTGGAAGTCGGCGTCCTCGTAGCGGGCCTCCTCCAGGGGGATCTGCCAGCTCGGGTCTTCGACCGTCTCGACCACCTGCCGGAGCCGAGTGATGCGGATGGTTCCCTGCAGCTCGTCGACGCTGATCTCGAACTTGACGTTCGGCCCGAACTTTCGAACCAATGCCGCCTGAATGCCGTCGCGGAGCAGATCGAGGAGATCCGACCGCTCCAGTTGCTTGGTGGCCGTCAGCTCGCGAAACGCGGCCAACATCTCGGGAGAACTCGCCATGCTTCACTCCGGTGAAGGGCGCCGGTGCGCCCGTGCAATCGCGTCCTACTGCTGCCGCGACGGCCGACCGCGCTCTGCGGCGCCGCCGCTGCGCTGACGCAGCTCCGCCTGCCAATCCACCGCGAGATGGGCCTCGCGGATCTGGTCCAGCGCCAGGGTTCGTTCCGCTCCCTCCGGCAGCCGGACCACTACGTGGCCGTCGTCGGGGACGGCGAGGATCTCGACCGTCGGCCGGCCGGCGAGGCCTGACGCCCGTATCCGGGCCCGATGCCCCACGAACCGGCGCCAGTGCTCCGCCCAGCGCAGCGGCCGTTCCATGCCGGGGGAAGAGACCTCCAGCACGTACCGCGGCCCGACGAGACCCCTGGTTTCGAGGAAGCGCTCGAGGGAGCGGCTGATCGCCGCACAGTCCTCGGCGGTCACCCCGTGGCCGGGACTGCTGTCCGGACGATCGACCCGCAACTGGAGGATAGGGCGCTCCAGGGTCCCGGTGCGCCGAAGGTCGGCCAGATCGAACCCGAGTCCTTCGACGTGCTCGCGAATGAGCTGCAGAAACGCGGCGTCGAGAAACATCGGCTCGCTGAAAAAAAATGTGGGGGAACTCCCCCACATCGTCACAACGGCCCCGTGGGGGCCGTCCGGGACAGCGCTCAGAAACTAGCGCAGTGGATCGCGAGCGTCAACGCCGGACCACACTTGATTCCGCGTTGTTACGCGGCGGGATAGCCGAGATATGCCACCATGCGTCCGTCGATACCGCCCGAGGCGCGGTGGCTGTAGAAGGTGGCGCGATTATGCGCCGTACACCAGCTGCTGGCGGTGACCTCGCCGACGCCGATCTGGTGGGCCTCCCGGACCAGCCGGTCCCGCAGGTCGAGGTGCCAGGGCCCGGGACCATCGTGGGACACTCCACACCCGATCATCACCTCAGATCCAACTTCATAGCAGTCGCCACAAATCCCTATACCACAATGCATTACTATCTCAGCGACAGGAACGCCAGCGTGGCTCGACAATCGGTCGAGGCCACGCCCCAGAATCCCGGCCGCGGTGCCTCGCCAGCCGGCGTGGAGCAACCCCACCACGCCTCGAGCCGGGACAACCAGGTAGACCGGGATGCAATCGGCGACCGTGACGAGGAGCATGGTGCCGGGCGCGCCCGTCATGTGTCCATCGAGGCCATCCTGGATCACCCACCCGCTGGGCGAGTCGTGCCAAGCGAGTTCCACCCCGTGTATCTGGTGGGCCATGACGAACCCGCGGAAGCCGGGCTCCGCCGCCCGGAAGGCGCGCCAGCGAGCCATTACCTCACCGACCGGCTGGCTGGTCCAGAGGCCCAGGTCGAAGCCGGCACCCCCGGCGGAACCCCGTCCGGTGATGCCCGCCACCACGCCGAAGCGCTCCCGCCAGGTGGGGATTTCGTAACGCGGGATTGGGCCGGGGAGCGGGCTTTCGGTGAGGGGACGGGAGGGGACGGGAGCAGACGGGAACGGGCGGGAGGTCTCCGGCTCGCGCCCGCTCCCGCCCGCTCCCGTCTGCTCCCGTCCGCCTCTAGTCATCCAGTCGCTCGATCTCCGCGCCGAGCCCTCGCAGCCGCTCGTCGATCCGCTCGTAGCCACGCTCGATCTGCCCGACGTTGTGGATGGTGCTGGTGCCGTCGGCGGCGAGCGCGGCGAGCAGCATTGCCATCCCGGCCCGGATGTCGGGCGACTCGACGGTGCCGCCCCTGAGCCGCGCCGGTCCCGAGATCACGGCGCGGTGCGGGTCACAGAGGACGATCTGCGCCCCCATGCTGATCAGCTTGTCCACGAAGAAGAGCCGCGACTCGAACATCTTCTCGAACACCAGCAGCATGCCCGAGCACTGAGTGGCCGCGACGATGGTCGTCGACATGAGATCGGCGGGAAACGCAGGCCAGGGCCCGTCCTCGAGCTTCGGCACATGGCCGCCGAGATCCGGACGCACCCGGCGCTCCTGGCCGGCATCGACGATGAGTCGGGTGCCGTCCACCCGCGGGCGGACCCCGATCCGGTCGAATCCCAGCAGGGTGCTGCGAAGATCGTCGGCGCGGATGCCGTCGATGGTCACCTCGCCGTTGGTGACCGCAGCCAGCCCGACGAAGCTTCCGATCTCGATGTGGTCGGGGCCGATGACGTAAGCGGCCCCCCGGAGGGGCCGACCCCCTTCGACCACGTACAGGTTGGTCCCGATGCCCTCGATCGAGGCGCCCAGCACCGTCAAGAAGCGGGCGAGATCCTGCACGTGGGGCTCGCTCGCGGCATTCCGCAGCGTGGTTCGCCCGCGGGCCGCCACGGCCGCCATCAGGGCGTTCTCGGTGCCGGTCACGCTCGGCTCGTCGAGAAAGATGTCGCCGCCGGTGAGCGCCTTGGCCTCGAGCTCATAGCGATCGCCGACGGTGACCGACGCGCCCAACTGCTCCAGCGCGAGGAAGTGGGTGTCCACCCGGCGCCGTCCGATCACGTCGCCGCCCGGCGGCGGCAGCATGACCTGGCCGAAGCGGGCGAGCAGCGGGCCGGCGAGGAGAATGGAGGCGCGGATCCGCGAGCATAGCTGGGGATCGAGCGGTTTGAGCCGGGCCCCGCCGGTATCCACCCGGACGGCGTTGGGCCCGGTCCACTCGACCGTCGCTCCGAGATCCGCCAGCAACGCGAGCATGGTCTCGACATCGCGGATGCGCGGCACGTTGTCGAGTGCCACGGGGCCATCCGCGAGCAGGGTCGCGGCGAGGATGGGCAACGCGGCGTTCTTGTTGCCCGCGGGGCGCACGGTTCCCCGCAGGGGACTCCCGCCGCGAACGCGAAAACGTAAAGGCATGGCCAAAGCTGGGCCCGGCCCTAGGAAGCGTCAAGCGGATTGGCGCATTAGCTTTACCAGTCCATGATTCGCGGGGGATGCTCGGCTTATGCTGCTGATCCTCGCCGTGTGGCAGGTGGCGGCGGTCCAGGGATGGGTCGGTCCAACCATGGCCGTCGCGCTGGCGATCATTGCCCTGTCGTTCGTGGCCGTCGCCATAGCGCTGGTGGTGGTCCTGTCGAAGTTGGTGGGGCCGTTGCATCAGCTCAGCCGGGTGATTCAGGGTCTGCAGGACGACCTGACCTGGTCGATCAAGGGCCTGCGCCAGCTCACCGACCAGAGCCAGGACCTGCTCGCGTTGGTGCGGCAGGAGGCGGGGGCCTTTGCCCATACCGGCCGCCGCATCCGGCGCCAGGTGGTCAAGGGCGCCGACCGGATTCAGACCAGGCTGGCCGACCTGGAAACGCTGTACGATGTCGTCCACGACGAGGTGGAGGACACCGCCCTCGATGTCGCGGCCGTCCTCCGGGCGGTTCGTCAGGGCAACGGCGTGCTGGGCCGGATTCGCCGGCTCCTCGTGCCCCGGCGGCGATGAGCGGACGGCGGCTGCTGGCCGCGTTCCTGGTCGTCGGGGTCGTGGCCCTGATTCTTCCGGGCCAGGCGCACGCCTGGACCCCGGGCACGCACATCTACCTCGGCGAGTCGATCCTGGCCAACCTGCGGCTGTTGCCGCAGGGCATCGCGGATCTGTTGCGCGCCTTCCCGTTCGATTTTCTCTACGGCAACATCGCGGCCGATTCCTCGATCGCGAAGAAGTACGCCCCGGTCGGCCGGCACTGTCACTTCTGGCACGTGGGCCAGGAGATTCTGGACCTTGCTCCGAGCGACGGACTCCGGGCCTTCGGGCTGGGCTATCTCGCACACCTGGCGGCGGACACGATCGCGCACAACTACTTCGTGCCGCGCCAGCTGATGGTGACCAGCAGCACCGCCTCGTTCGGGCACTCCTACTGGGAGACGCGGGTCGAGGTCCATCTGGGCGACGCCTACGCCAAAGTCGCGAAGGACGTCATTCTGCTGGACCACCGGCAGGCCGATCAGCACCTCGATCAGATCATCTCTCCCACGATCTTCAGCGTGCGCACTAACCGACGGCTGTTCCGGGGTATGGTCCGCCTCACCGAGACGGACAGCTGGCAGCGGGCGGCCCGGGCGGCGCGCGAAGTGAGTCGCTGGAACCTGCGGGACGAGGACGTCGAGCGGCACCTCGGGCTGGCATTCGACTACCTGGTCGAGGTCCTGGCCGACCAGGAACCCAGGGCTCGACATCTCGACCCGTCTGGCGAAGTGCCGCTCACCACCGCCAAGCGACGGCGGCGCGAGGCCATCCGCGACATCGGCCGGCGGGATCGGACCGGTTTGCACGAGCTGGCGGAGGAGGCGTTCGGGCTCCCGCCCCAGGAGCTGACCCACTGGCGGACGCTGGAAAACCGTCTTCCCTGGCGCCAGCCTGCCAGCGCCGCGCCGATGCTCCGGCTGCGGGCTGCCTCCGACGGGTGAGGGCAGGCGGCGCGGCCGGCTTGGTCCGGCTTGGCCTACTCCCCCTGCTTGCCGCCTCATCGCTCACCGCCCAGACCAGCTCTCCCTTTCACATCACCACCCGTCCCGCCCGACTGGTCCGGGGCACGCTCGGCGTGATTACGATCCGGCCGTCCGGCGCCACGAGGGTCGCGTCGCTGGCAGGCTGGGCTGAGGGCGAGCCGCTTCACTTCACGCGCACGGCGAAAGGCGGGTTCACCGCGCTCATTGCCACCGCGGTGGAAGGGCCGGACTCGCTGATCGTAAGTCTGCTCCCGGTCGGCCCGAGCGGCGAGCGCGACAGCATCGACCTGCGCCTCGCCGTGGCCGGCGGCACTTATCCGCGGGAGCGACTCCGGGTCGAAGCCAAGTATGCCACACCGGACAGTGCCGCCCAGGAGCGCATCAGCGGGGAGATAGCCCAGGCGCACGCCATCGCGCGCCAGGCGCACGAGACGCCGCGGCTCTGGTCTCACCCGTTTCGCGCGCCTCGCCCGGGCCGAGTGACCAGCCGGTTCGGCGCGGCACGGATTCTCAACGGCGAAGTCCAGAGCCGACATCTCGGAACCGATTTCGCCGGCGCGGTCGGCGCACCGGTACGCGCGGCAAACGCCGGCGTGGTCGCGCTGGTGGCGGATTTCTATCTGGCCGGCACAGTGGTGTACCTCGACCACGGGGAGGGCGTCGTCACCGGCTACTTCCATCTCAGCAAGGCGCTGGTCGCGGCGGGCGACACGGTGACGCGGGGACTGCTGATCGGACGGGTGGGGCGGAGCGGCCGGGCGACCGGCCCGCACCTGCATTGGGTGGCGAGGTATGGGACGATCACCGTCGATCCGATGAGCCTGCTGAAACTGCGTGAAAAGTGAAAGGTGCAACTTTTCACTTTTCACGCTTTTAGTTTCTCGGTCAAAACTGGCTGTACACCTTTGGGATCGGCTTTCCCCTGGCTCCGCTTCATTACCTGACCGACGAAGAAGCCGATGAGCTTGGCTTCGCCGGCCCGATAGCGCTCCACCTCTTTGGGGAAGGCCGTCAGTACCTCGTCCACCCAGCCGGCGAGCGCATCGGTGTCGCTCACCTGCACCAGCCCCAATCGCTCGGCCACGGCGCGCGCGGAGCCGTCGGTCGCGAGCTCGGGATAGATCCGCTTGGCCGCCTGGTGGCTCACGACCTTCCGCGCGACCAGCTCGATCAGCTCCGCCAGTCGCCCGGGCGGGACGGCAAACCGGCCGGTGGCATTGTACCCGGTCAGCACATCGCCCCTGATCCAGTTGGCCGCTGCATGCGGCTCCGCACCGGCCGCGACGACCGCCTCGAAGTAGTCGGCGATGGCGCGCTCCCGCGCGAGCTCGACGGCGGCGTCGAGTGCGACGCCGTACTGAGCCGCGAGCCGCTCCCGCTTGGCATCGGGCAACTCGGGCAGGGCCGCCTGTTGTTCCTCGATCCAGGCCCTCGACAGCACGAGGGGAGGCAGATCGGGATCGGGGAAATAACGGTAGTCGTGGCTCTCTTCCTTGGACCGGAGCAGCCGCACCTGCCCGGTCCCGGCATTGAACAGCAGGGTCGACTGCTCCAGCCGCTGCCCGCTCTCGAGCAGGCCGACCTGACGGTCGCGCTCCGCGGCGAGCGCCCGCTCCACGTTGGCGAAGCTGTTGAGGTTCTTGACCTCGCACTTGGTGCCCAGAGTCGTGGCGCCGGGCCGGCGAATCGAGATGTTGGCGTCGACCCGGAGACTCCCCTGCTCCATGTTGCAGTCGCTCACCTCGGCATAAACCAGCACCTGCTTCAGGATCGTGAGATAGGCACGGGCTTCCGCCGGCGAGCGCAGATCCGGCTCGCTCACGATTTCGGCGAGGGGCGTCCCGGCCCGGTTGAGATCGACCGCGGTCTTTCCCGGAAACCGGTCGTGCAGCAGCTTCCCCGCGTCCTCCTCCACATGCAGCCGGGTAATGCCGCAGCGGATCCGCCCGCGCTCCGCCGACTCGAACTCCACCTCGCCGTGGACGGCCAGCGGCTGGTCGAACTGCGAGATCTGGTAGCCTTTGGGGAGGTCCGGGTAGAAGTAGTTCTTCCGGGCGAACACGCTGCGCCCCTGCACCGCGCAGCCCAAGGCCACGGCGGCTCGCGTAGCGAGCCGGATGGCCTGCGCGTTGGGCACCGGCAATGCGCCCGGCAGGCCGAGACAGGTGGGGCAGACATTGGTATTGGGCGGGTCGCCGAACGCCGTCGAGCAACCGCAGAACATCTTGCTCCGGGTGAGCAGCTGGACGTGCACCTCGAGACCGATCACCGTCTCCCAGCTCATCAGCGAACCTCCCCGGCCGCCGGGAGCGTGCGCTCGAGCAGCCCCGCGACCGCCAGCAGTCGGGGCTCCTCGAAGGCGCCGGCGATGAGTTGCGCACCGATGGGCAGGCCCTCGTCGCGGCCGACCGGGAGACTGAGCGCCGGCAGGCCCGCGAGGCTGATTGCGCAGACAAAGATGTCGGCCAGATACATCTGGACCGGGTCGTCGGTCTTCTCGCCGGCCTTGAATGCCGGCGTAGGTGTGGTCGGTGTGAGCAGCAGGTCCACTCCGCCCGTCCCGAGCACCCGCTGGAAGTCCTGCGCGATGAGCGCCCGGACCGTCTGCGCTTTCTTATAGTAGGCGTCGTAGTACCCCGCGCTCAGCACGTAGGTGCCGACCAGGATCCGGCGGCGCACTTCGCGACCGAATCCGGCGCCGCGGGTAGCCCGGTAGAGGGCGCGGATGTCGCCCTCCGGCCCGACCTTGCGCGGGCCGTAGCGGACGCCGTCGTAGCGGGCCAGGTTCGCTGCCGCTTCCGCCGGCGCGATGATGTAGTACGTGGGGACGGCATACTTCGAGTGGGGCAGCGAGACGTCGGAGATTTCGGCTCCTGCCTGACGCAGCGCCGCTATGGTACGGTCGAGTCCGGCGCGCACGCCGGGGTGCAGGTCGGCGGGGAAATACTCGGTGGGAAGCCCGACCTTGACTCCGCTGAGGTTGGCCAGCGGGGCCGGCGCTTTCATCGGCGGCCGATCCACCGTCGTCGCATCCAGCGAGTCGGGTCCGCTCATCGCGGCGAGCACCCGGGTTGCATCGTCGACCGTCTTGCCGAACACCGAGATGCAATCCAGCGACGAGCCGAAGGCCACCAGCCCATAGCGGCTTACCCGGCCGTAGGTCGGCTTCACGCCGACGACCCCGCAGAAGCTGGCAGGCTGACGCACCGATCCGCCGGTCTCCGAGCCGAGAGCCGCCGGAACCACGTCGGCGGCCACCAGCGCGGCGGACCCACCTGACGAGCCGCCCGGCACCCGGGTCGGATCGATCGGATGCTTTACCCGGCCGAAGGCCGAGGGCTCGGTGGACGAGCCCATGGCAAACTCGTCGAGGTTCGCCTTGCAGGCGACCATCGCGCCGGCGCTCCGGAGCCGGCGGATGGCGGTGGCCGTATAGGGCGAGACGTAGCCCTCGAGAATGCGGGAGCCGCAGGTGGTCGGCTCTTCGATGGTCACCATGTTGTCCTTCACGGCGATCGGCATCGCGTGAAGAGCTCCCCTGGCGGTCATCGCGTCCACCCGCGCGGCCTCGGCGTCGAGACACGCCTGCGACCAGTGGAGCGTGGCGTTGAGACCGGCGGCGTCGGCCTTCGCCAGGCGGGCCCCCGTCTCCCGGGCGATCGCGGCCGCGGTCACGGCTCCTCCATGGCGCCGTGGCGCGGCACCAGGAAGAAGCCGTCGGCAAACTCGGGCGCGAATGCCGCCGGTGGACGGGCCAGCGGCACCGAGTTCACTACATCCTCCCGGAGCGGCGTCGCCGCCGGCCCGGCCAGAAACGGCTCGACCCGTGCGTCGGGCGGCACCTCGTCCAGCTGGGCGACGTAGTCCACGATGCGGTTGAACTGCTCCACCAACTTGGGCAACTCGTGGTCCTCGACCCCGATCTCCGCCAGCTTGGTCACGTGCAACACCCGATCCGACCCGATGTTCATGCGCTCTCCCAATCGCGCTCGAGACCGGCATAGGCCACGAGCAGGTGCTTAATGCCGACCTCGGTATCGTCGAAGGCCACCTCGACTTTGAGATCGCGTCCGCCGCCGGTCAGTCCCCGAATGGTACCGCTCCCGAAGCGCCGGTGCCGGACCCGCTCGCCTTTGACGTAGCGGGGGGAAAGTTGGCTCGTCTCCTCGGGAGCCGAGACGGGCGATTGGGCGGACGGACGCGCGGGCGTTGACTCCTCGCCCCAGCGGCTCCACTGCCCGCCTGCCCGCCTGCCCGCCTGCCCGCCTCCCCAGGCAGGCGCCCACAGCGCGTTGGTCCGCCGTTCCTCTACGACGGCCGGCGGCAGCGACCGAAGGAAAGCGGATGCAATGCCGGGCCGGAGCTCGCCGCCGCGCCGCCGCGCGCGAGCCCAGGTGAGATAGAGCTTGTCCTTGGCCCGGGTGAGTCCGACGTAGCAGAGCCGGCGTTCCTCCTCGAGCCCGCCCGGTTGTTCCTCCGCCCGGGCAAGCGGGAAGAGACCGTGCTCCATGCCGGCGAGGACTACCACCGGCCACTCGAGGCCCTTGGCGGTGTGCAGCGTCATGAGAGTCACGCCGTCGGGCGCCCCGACCACGCTGTCCTGCGCGGTGAGCAAAGTGGCCTCGGCCAGGAATCGCTCGAGCGGCGTACCCGGATCGTCCGCGTCGGGGGCCACGACCTCAGACCACTCGGCAGCGCTCGCGATCAGCTCCCGCACGTTCTCCCAGCGATCGGCGCCTTCGGGCCCTTCCGCCAGCAGGTACGCCTCGTAGTCGAGCCCGTCAACCAGCTGCTCCAGGATCTCCGCCGGCGCTAGGCCCCCGGACCGGGCCCGCAGTCCGTCCAGAAAATCGGCGAAGCGGCGGAACGCATCGCGCACGTTCGGGCGGAGGTCCGCAATCCGGTCGGCGATGCGCGCGGTCTCGAGCAGCGGTTTTTCCCATTCCAGGGAGGCGCGGCCGAAGGCCGCCAGGCTGGTGTCGCCCACGCCACGCTTGGGCACGCCGATCGCCCGGAGAAAGGCTTCGTCATCCGAGGGATTGGCGACCAGTCGCAGGTAAGCGAGGAGATCCTTGACCTCGCGGCGCTCGTAGAAGCTGATCGCTCCCACCAGGCGATAGCCGACGCCGGCCCGGCGGAAGGCTTCTTCCATCGCGCGCGATTGAGCGTTGGTCCGGTAGAGCACCGCCATCTCGCCATAGCTCCAGTCGCCCGCCTGTACCCGGCGCCCCAGCTCGGCGACGATCCACTCCGCCTCGTCCCGCTCGTCGGCGGCGGCGAGAAGGGTCACCTGTTCTCCGCCCTGCCGCCGCGTGCGCAGGGTCTTGCCCAGCCGGCCCTGATTCTCCGCGATCACGCCGTTGGCGGCGTCGAGCACGATCTGGGTCGACCGATAATTCTCTTCCAGCCGAACCAGCCGGGCGCCCGGAAAGTCGCGCTGGAAGTCGCGCATGTTGCGAACGTCGGCGCCGCGCCACCCATAGATCGACTGGTCGTCGTCCCCCACCGCGCACACGTTCCCGTGCGCGCCCAGGCGGCGCACCAGGAGGTACTGCGCCTTGTTGGTATCCTGGAACTCGTCCACCAGAAGAAATGCGAACTTGCGGCGATAGGCCTCCAGCCGCTCGGGGTGCTGATCGAAGAGCGTGAGGGGATGCAGCAGGAGATCGTCGAAGTCCATCGCGTTCGCCGCCTTGAGGGCGCCGCCCAGCGCGCCGTAGACGTCGGCCGCCGCCTGTGAGAGCCGGTCGAACGGCGCCGCGGCCGCGAGGCCGGCGGGATCGAGCATGCGGTTCTTGGCATTCGAGACCAGCGCGGCGACGGCGCGGGGCGCAAAGAGTTTGCTTGAGTGGCCTCGCTGCTCCATCAGCCGCTTGACCAGGCTGAGGCTGTCGTCTGCGTCGTAGATGGTGAAGCGCCGGGTGAAGCCGAGCAGCTCCGCCTCGCGACGGAGCAGTCGGGCCGAGAGGGAATGGAAGGTGCCGATCCAAAGCCCCGACAGCTCGCGCCCCAAGCGCCGCCCGACCCGCTCCTTCATCTCACCGGCCGCCTTGTTGGTGAACGTGACGGCGAGGATGCGGTCGGGCGGAACCCCGTGACGGTCGATCAGGCTGGCAATTCTGGTGGTGAGTACCCGGGTCTTGCCCGAGCCCGCACCGGCCAGCACCAGCAGCGGTCCCTCTACGTGCTCGACGGCCTCGAGCTGAGCCGGGTTGAGTCCCCCGGTCCAGTCCGGCGCCTCGACGACGTCGCTCACGCCGGTGTTCCGGCCAGCGGGATACGAATCAGAAAGCAGGTGCCCCTTTCGCTCGGCTCGAGAGCCAGCTCGCCCCGGTGGGCCTCTTCAACGACGCGGCGGGAGAGGGCCAGCCCGATCCCCCACCCGCCGCGCTTCGTGGTGATGCCGGGCTCGAAAATGTCTCGACGAATCTCCTTGGGGATGCCGGGTCCGTCGTCCAACACCCGGATCGCAGCGGTGCGCTCGTCGTTCTCCACTCGGAGAATAATCGTCCCCGTACGCCCCTGCAGGGCGTCGATCGCGTTCTTCACCAGCGCTTCGAGGGCCCACTCGAGCAGCACCGGATCGCCCAGCACGGTGGGTCCGGCGCCTGGCGCCTCGACCCGGAGCTCGATCTGGTTCGCCCACTTCGGGAGTCTCGGCCGGAAGTAGCCGGCCACCCGATCGGCCAGCGCGCCGAGGCCGATCGGCTCGCGCGCGGCCGGATTCCCGATCCGCTCGAACCGCCGGGCCACCCGGTCGAGGCGCTCGGCGTCGGCCGACAGGTGCTCGCCCAGTGCCGGCGAGGCGTCCGGCAGCGAGCGAATCCGCTCGATCCAGCCCTGCAGGCTGGTGAGCGGCGTGCCCATCTGGTGGGCGGCCTCGCGGGCCATGGCGACCCAGAGCCGGTCGCGCTGCGCGCTCATGGCGCTCCGGTACGCGAAGATCGCCACGCCCACCATCACCGCGATGGTGAGTGCCTGCAGAACCACGAGCGCCGTCAGCTGGAGCCGAGCCGGAAGCGCGCCGTAGTGCACGGTGCCGATGGTCGAGTCGGCGACTGGCGCGTTCTGCCGGTCGAGGCCCCGGACGAAGTCCTTGAGGCGGGGATCGTCGAGCGAAGTCTCGAACGGAAGGTTGTCGTACGCGGTCACGCGGCCGGAAGCGTCGGTCACGACGAGCGGCATGCCGAGCGCCCGTACCTGCTCGCCGAGCCGGAGCAGAGCTTCCGCTTCGGCGCCGGGGCGCGGGCTGTTGAGACCGGCGAAGACCTCGGAGTAGAACCGGCTGGTGGACTCCGCGTCCTCCCGAAAGTGGCGCACGATGAGCCAGCCGGTTCCGAGGCTCAAGCCGGCCAGCAGTGCCACCAGCACGATGACCACGGCTGGAGCAAGCCGCTCGAGCCGCGGTCTACGGCGCCGGCTCGATACGCGAGACACCGGCATACGGCACCAGCGCGTCGGGGAGGCGAACCGATCCATCGGCCTGCTGGCCGTTTTCCAGCAGAGCGATCAGGCAGCGAGGAAACGCGACGCCCGAGGCGTTGAGCGTGTGGACGAACCGGGGGCCGGCCCCCGGCTCGGGCCGGTATCGGATGTTGGCCCGGCGGGCCTGGTAGTCCGTGAACGTGCTCGAGCTCGAGACCTCGAGCCACCCGCCCACGCCGGGCGCCCAGACCTCGAGGTCGAATGTGTGCGCGCTCGCGCTGCTGGTGTCACCCGCCGCGAGATCCACCACCCGGTACGGCAGCTCCAGCCGCTGCAGCACCGTCTCCGCATGACGAGTGATCAGCTCGTGCTCCGCTTCCGATGCTTCCGGCCGGCTGAACCGGACCAGCTCGACCTTGTCGAACTGGTGAATGCGGATGAGGCCGCGGGTGTCCTTCCCATGCGCGCCGGCCTCCCGGCGGAAGCAGGGCGTCCAGGCGACGTACCCGATCGGGAGGCGGCCGCCGTCGAGGATCTCGTCCCGGTGGATGTTGGTAACGGGCACTTCGGCCGTCGGGATGAGGTAGAGCCGGTCGGCGGTGACGGTGTAGAGCTCCTCCTCGAACTTGGGCAGCTGCCCGGTACCCACGAGGGACGCTTCATTGACGACATACGGCGGCGCGACCTCCAGGTATCCGTGCTCCTGCACATGGAGATCGAGCATGAAGCCGGCCAAGGCGCGCGACAGCCGGGCGCCCCGCCCTCGCAGCAGGGGAAATCCGGAACCGGCGATCTTGGCGCCGGCCGGCAGATCGAGGATGCCGAGCGCGGCCCCGAGCTCCCAGTGCGGCTTGGGCTGGAACCCGAAGGTCGGCGGCGTCCCCCAGGCGCGAACCACCCGATTGGCCGAGGCATCGCCGTCGGGCACTTCGTCGAGCAGAAAGTTCGGCAGGTAGAGCAGCTCGCTGCTCAGCTGCGCCTCGGACTCCCGGACCTGCGCCTCGAGCGACTTCTCCTCCTCGCCCGATGCCTTGAGCCGGGCCAGCAAATCCTCAGCCGACTCCTTGTTCTTCTTCCGCCGAGCGACCTCTTCGCTCGCCGCCTTCCGTTCCGCCCGCAGCGCTTCGAACCGTGCGAGCCGCTCGCGGTAGCGCTGGTCGAGCTGGAGCACCCGCCCCACCTGCTCGTCCAGGGACGGATCCAATCGCCGCGCCAGACCCGCGCGGCCAGCGTCGGGATCTTGCCGGAGCCGCTTCAGGTCGATCATCGATGCTCTAGTTGCTCGGCAGGCCTGGAACGAGATCGCGGAAGCCGCAGTTCCGATTAGCGAGCACCTCGAAGGTCACTTCGCGGTCGGCATCGTCGAACGACAGGATGTGCAGCTTGGCGTACACCGGCACGCCCACGCTGGTGCACACCAGGCTGCTGCGGGCAATGAAGACCTGGCCCACCGCAATGGTGATCGTGTCCAGGGTGATGTATCCGTTCAGCGGTGCCTGGTTGATCTGATCGAAGGTCTGATCGCTCAGGAGCATGCCGGGCGAGATCCCGCCGGGCTGGGAGATTCCCAGCGCTGCCTGGGGCAGGAACACGTGGCGGCCGTCCGGCTGGAAGTTGTAGGCAAAGTCGAAGCTCGAGGTCTGATCGGTGCGAACCGGCGCCGATCCCGCGATGTTGAATGCGCTCGGGGTGCCGATGCCGGTTCCCACGAGCGCCCCCAGCACGACGGTGTCGACCACGTTTGCGAGGGTAGGATCACCCAGCGGATTGCCGTTGCAACCGCCCGCGGCGAAGCCCACCGGGAGCAGTCCGAGAATGAAGATGATGCGGCGCATGAGACTGGAAGGTTAAGCCGCACACAGAGAGGGGTCAACCCGCCGTCATTGCTTGACTTCGACCTCCTCGACCCATACGTTGCGCTCACCTTTTTCACACCGCACGCTGAGGGGGTCGCTTGGCCGCTCTGGGAGAGGTCGTGCGGGCCTTCGCCGACCGCGCTGACGTCGCCGCGGTGGTCCTGCTGAGCGCCGACGGCCTACCGATCCACGCCGGGGGGCGTCGTTCGCTCGACGTCGATTCAGCGGCGGCGCTCGCCGCGACGTTCGCACGCCAGGCCGGTGCGCTCGCGGAGACGACCGGGTTGGGCGAGCTCGAGACCGTAGTCTTGGAAAGCGGCCGCGGGCTCACCATCGTGGCGCGGGTCGGCACCGATTGGCTGGTGGTGGTGCCGGCGGAGGAGGCCGACGCCGGTGCGCTGCTCTATGACCTCAGGTGCCATCGCCCTGCCCTCACCGCTCTCCTCTGACGTGACTGCAGTTGATCCGCCAGGCGCCGGTCCGGCCAGCTCCGACCGATGAGATGGGCGGTGATTCTGGCCGGCGGGTCGGGGACCCGATTCTGGCCTCTCAGCACCCCCAATAGCCCCAAGCAACTGCTGCCGCTTGCCGGCTCGCGCTCTACGGCGCGTGAGGCGGTGGACCGGCTGGAGGGTCTGGTCTCGCGCGACCGTATCCTGGTTGTGGCCGGCGCGAGCCTGGCGCCCCGGTTGGTGGAGCATCTCGAGCTCGCTCGGGAGAACGTCCTGGTCGAGCCACGTGCGGCGTCCACCGGCCCCGCCCTGGTGTGGGCGACCTGGGAAGCGCTCCACCGCGATCCGGACGCCGAAGTCCTATCGCTTCACGCGGACTGGTCGGTGGCAGATCCAGCCGCATTCCGGCAGACGGCGGACCTCGCGCTGCGCACGGCCCGCGGCTTTGACCGCCTCGTCACCGTCGGCATCGTGCCCTCGCGCCCGGAGACCGGGTACGGTTACATCGTGCCCGGCGCCCGGCTCGACAGCCTGGCGCGCGACGTCGCGCGCTTTTCCGAAAAGCCCGATGCCGCAACCGCGCTCGACCTGATGGCAGCCGGCGCGTTGTGGAACTCGGGCCTCTTTGCCTGGACCGCCGCCACCCTGATTCGGGAGATCGAGCTTCGCACGCCGGAGATCGCGCCCCATCTCGAGGCCCTGCGGCGGGGCGACGTCGACGGATTCTTTCGGGCGGTCACACCCGTCTCGATCGACGTGGGGCTGCTCGAGCGGAGCGGTGCGGTCGCGGTGGTGAGTGGGGCGTTCGCCTGGGACGACATCGGGACCTGGGAGGCGCTCACCCGGGTGCGGCCCAAAGACGCCGGCGGCAACGTTCTGGCGGGCTCCGCGGTGGCGTATGAGTCCGCCGACTGCGTAGTCTGGGCCGAGGACGACGTCGTGGTGCTCAACGGCGTGAAGGAGCTCATTGTGGTGCAAGCCCATGGACGGGTACTCGTGATGCCGCGTGACCGCGCCCCCGACATGAAACGCCTGCTCGACGCGCTGCCGCCCGCCGTGCGCGACCTGCCGGGGTGATCCCGCTCTATCTCCTCGAGCCCGAGGCGCCGGGAGCAGCCTGGGCGCCGTTCACCGGAGTGCGCCCGATCGCCGAGCTTCGCGCCGGCGTCTGGCGCATTCGCGAGCGCTGGGCCCGCAGTCTCGGTTTGCTCGCGGAAGCGACCCTGGGCAGCCACGCGGAAGGCTTCCACGAGTCGGATGAGCCGCCCTCGAGAGACCCGTCGGCGATCACCGGCCCTGCCGTGCTCGCGGCAAGCTGGTTCGCGCCCGCGGGACGCGCCGTCCCGCTGGCGCCGGAGACCCGGCGCCTGGTGCACGGCGACGTAACCATCGCATGGGTGCTCGCGGCCGGCGAGCGTTTCGACCCGACGACCACGCGGGGTCGCGCGGTGGCAGTTGATGGCGTGCTCCTCGCCGGCACTTACTCCCTGCTCGACGCGCTGGAAAAGCTGCTGGTCGAAGACTGTGCGGTGTTCCGGAGCCGCGGCGCCACGCCGGCCGGCGCGACCATTCTGGGTGATCCGGCGGACGTGATCTCGATCGGTGCCACTGTAGAGCCCGGAGTCGTGTTCGACGTCCGGCCCGGGCCTGTCGTGCTGGAGGCCGGCGCCGAGGTGCGAAGCGGGACCCGGATCGAAGGGCCCACCTTCGTGGGCGCAGGCACGCGGGTCCTCGGAGGGTACGTGCGGGCCTGCGTGTTCGGCCCGGCGTGCCGGGTGCGGGGCGAGATCGCGAGCTCTGTGTTTCTGGGCTACGCGAACAAGGCGCACGACGGATTCGTGGGTCACAGCGTGCTGGGCCATTGGGTGAACCTGGGCGCCGGCACCACGACCTCGAACCTCAAGAACACTTACGGCCTGGTGCGGCTCACCGTCGAAGGCGAACCGATCGAGACCGGGCGTCTCAATGTCGGCACGTTCTTCGGCGACCACGCGAAGACGGCGATCGGCACCATGCTCGGTACCGGGACAGTCGTCTCGGTGGGGGCCAATGTGTTCGGCGGGCCGCCGTCGAAGTACGTCCTGCCGTTCGCATGGGGGGTCGGGGGCGAGACGATGACCGAGGAAGGATTTCTACGGGTGGCCGAGCGGGTGCTGTCGCGGCGAGATGTCGCCTGGACCGAGGCTCGGCGCGACTCGCTGCGCCGGACCTATGCGCGAGCGAGGAGACCGTGACCCGTCTCTTTGTCCTGGGCTCCGGATCGAGGGGCAACTGCTGCGCACTCGAGTGCGACGGGAGCGTGCTGCTGATCGACGCCGGCTTCAGCGCGCGGGAAATTACCCGGCGGGCCGCGGCGGTCGGACTCGGGCTGGAGCGGGTCGTGGGGATCGCGCTGACGCACGAGCATGGCGACCACGCCCGGGGGGCGGCGCGACTGGCTGCACAGACCGATGCGCCGATTCTGACGGCGCAGGGGACTTGGGACCGGCTCGACGGTTGCCGCTCGGCCCCGCACCTGCCCCTCGGCCTCTTGCACGAGATCAGGCTGGACCCGTTCGTCATCCGGGCCTGTCCCACCGCCCATGACGCCGCGGAGCCGGTTGCGATCACGGTCCGGACCCGGGATGCCGCCAGCCTCGGTGTGGCCTACGACTTCGGACGCGCTACCACGGCAACCCGCTACCTGCTGCGCGACCTTACCGCCCTCGTGCTCGAGGCCAACCACGACGACCTGCTGCTTCGCACCAGCGCGTATCCTCCTGTCGTTCAGCAGCGGATAGCAGGCTCGGCCGGTCATCTGTCGAACCGCGCCGCCGCCGAGCTTCTGGCCGAGTTGCACCACCCGGGGCTCACGGTCGTGGTGCTCGCGCACCTGAGCCAGCTGTGCAACACGGCCGCCGAGGCGCGCAGCGCCGTCGAGCCCGCCCTCCGGCGAGCCGGATTCCGCGGCGCGTTATACGTGGCGGAGCAGGACGCGCCGCTGCCGGCGATCGAGCTCAATCCCGGCCCCGCGCAGATCTCATTGGCCCTGTAGGCAGGCCGGCTTCAGGAGGGTTGTTGGTCGGGATCCGGCGGAACGGGAACTGAATCGGGCCGCGCCGTCGGTGGGCCGATCTTGTCGAACGTGATTGCCTCGGTGAGGTCCCCGCCTGAGAGCACCATCTGTTTTCCCTTGAGCTTGAGCCGGTAGCTCACCCACTCTCCGCCCAAAGCGAGCAATAGGCTATCGGGCTTCACCCGCCAGCGGACGGTCTCTTTCCCGTAGCTCGCGCTGGAGTCCGGCCGCACCACGACCGTGCGGGGCCCGGTTTTCTTGTCACCCTGCTTGAGATCGAACTTCCAGGTGCCAAGCAGGTCGTCAACGCGGGCTGACTGGGCGCGAGCAGGCACAGCCACCCCACTCATCAGCAAGCACACCCACACCAGGCTCCGCATGACTTTCCCCGAGCGCAGGTAACCCCGCGGACCGGATAGGCCGCGAGCTCGCCGATCGGCGCGTGTCGGGGAAACTAACGCGCTGAGTCCTGCCCGTCAGCCGGCACAGACCGGGCGAGCAGAAAGCGCCCCGGGCTTTCGCCCGGGGCGCTTCGTGGTGCTGACCTACGAACGGCTTAGTACATCCCGCCCATGCCGCCACCCGGAGGACCTGCCGGGGCCGGCTTGTCTTCCTTCTTCTCCACCACTACGCACTCGGTGGTGAGCAGCAGCCCGGCGATGGACGCGGCGTTCTGGAGCGCCGTCCGGGTGACCTTGGTCGGGTCGATCACCCCCGCCTTGGCCAGATCCTCGTAGTTGTCGGTGGCGGCGTTGTAGCCGAAGTTCTTCTCCTTCGACTCCCGCACCCGCGCCACGACGATCGAGCCCTCGGCGCCCGCGTTCTGGACGATCATCCGGATGGGCTCTTCGAGCGCCCGCCGCACGATCTCGACGCCGACCTTCTCGTCCTCGGTGCCCTTGATCCTCTCCAGAGCAACCTGGGCCCGCAGCAGCGCGACCCCGCCGCCCGGCACGATGCCCTCTTCGACCGCCGCGCGGGTCGCGTGCAGCGCGTCTTCGACCCGAGCCTTCTTCTCCTTCATCTCGGTCTCGGTCGCGGCACCCACGTTGATCACCGCCACGCCGCCGGAGAGCTTGGCCAACCGCTCCTGCAGCTTCTCCTTATCGTAGTCGCTGGTGCTCTTGTCGATCGCGGCCTTGATCTCGTTGATCCGGCCCTGGATGTCGCCTTCCTTGCCCTTGCCGTCGACCAGCGTGGTGTTGTCCTTGTCCACCACGATGCGCTTGGCCCGACCCAGATCGTTGAGCGTCGCGTTCTCCAGCTTGAAGCCGACTTCCTCGGAGATGACCTGGCCGGCCGTCAGCACGGCGACGTCGCGCAGCATTTCCTTGCGCCGATCGCCGAAGCCGGGCGCCTTCACCGCGCACACCTTGAGCGTGCCGCGCAGCTTGTTCACCACCAGCGTGGCGAGCGCCTCGCCCTCGACGTCCTCCGCGATCAGCAGGAGGGGCTTGCCGGTCTGCGCCACCTTCTCGAGAATGGGGAGCAGCTCCTTCATCGCCGAGATCTTCTTGTCGTGGATCAGGATGTAGGGGTCTTCGAGCACCGCCTCCATCTTCTCGGGATCGGTGACGAAGTAGGGCGACAGATAGCCCCGGTCGAACTGCATCCCGTCCACCGTCTCGAGCGTGGTCTCGAGGCCCTTGGCCTCCTCGACCGTGATCACGCCGTCCTTGCCGACCTTCTCCATCGCCTCGGCGATCAGGTTGCCGATCTCCTTGTCGTTGTTCGCGGAGATGGTGCCGACCTGGGCGATCTCCTTCTTGCCGGCCGACGGCGTGGAAATGCTCCTCAGGTGCTCGACCACGGCCTCGACCGCGCGATCGATGCCCCGCTTGAGCTCCATCGGGTTGGCCCCGGCGGTGACGTTCTTGAGACCCTCGCGGAAGATCGCTTGGGCCAGCACGGTCGCCGTGGTGGTGCCGTCACCGGCGAGGTCGCTGGTCTTGGTCGCGACTTCCTTCACCATCTGCGCGCCCATGTTCTCGATCGGGTCGGACAGTTCGACTTCCTTCGCCACCGTGACGCCGTCCTTGGTGACGGTGGGGGAACCAAACTTCTTGTCGATGACGACATTCCGGCCCTTCGGGCCGAGGGTGACCTTCACCGCCTCGGCGAGATGATCCACGCCCTTCTTGAGCCTAGCCCGGGCCTCGGTATTGAACAGCAGTTCCTTCGCAGCCATGCGTGACTCTCCTGTTGGTTGAAGCGAACGCGTCGATTAGAGCTTGGCGAGGACGTCGGAGGCCTTGATGATGATGACCTCTTCATTGTCCAGCGTGAACGACGTGCCGCTGTACTTCCCGTAGATCACCGTGTCGCCGACCTTGATGTCCATCGCGATCCGGTCGCCCTTGTCGGTAAGGCGGCCCGGTCCCACGGCGATGACCTCGCCCTGCGTGGGCTTCTCTTTGGCGGTGTCGGGGATGTAGAGCCCACCCCGCATTGCCTCGGCCTCGTCGGCCGGAAGGACAACCACGCGGTCCTCCAGGGGGTGGATCTTGAGGTCCTTCTTGCCCTTCGTCGCCGTTGCCGTTGCCATCACGTACCTCCAACGCCGCTGAGGCGTCGATGAAGAAAGCGTTACACAACACTGACTTAGCAGTTACCAAGCCGAAGTGATTAGCACTCCCAAAAAAGACTGCTAATCGATGCGCGGCCAAAACATATCCGTTGCCCCGCCCATGTCAAGCGCCCTACCGGCCTCCCCGCTTGACTTGCCTTCCGGGCTCCCAGAAGTTCCTCGCCGTTGCTCCGTTATGGGGCTCAACCGAGGAGCTCGGAAAGATGTTGATCGCTTCGTTTGCCGCAGGCCTCGCTCTCCTGGCTCAGGGCCCCCGCCCCGCGCCGCCTCCCGTGTCGGTCACGGTCGATTCCGCCCACCACGAGGTCACCATCACCAGCGGACCGTGGAAGCTGGCGAACATGCCGCCCATGGACGATCACACCATGATGGACATGGGTGCCCACGACGCGCCGGTCCAGCGGTTCACCTGGCCGGTGGACGGCTGGTATCGCGGCTTCAAGTACCAGCTGGTGGACAGCCAGGGCAACGTGCTCGACCGGCGGGTCATGCACCACATGATCATGGTGAACTTCGATCGCCGGCAGCTGCTGTACCCCGCCGTCGAGCGCCTGGGCGGCGCCGGCAGCGAGACCGCGGACGCGGCGGTGCCCAAAACCATCGGCGTACCGCTCTCGAAGGGCAGCAATCTCGGCTTCTACATCATGTGGCATAATGAGACCGGGAAGGATCTGGACGCGGTCTACCTCAAGTACTCGATGCTGTGGATGCCGACCAACCAGAACCCGCGTCCGGTCAGCTCGCTGCCCATCTACATGGACGTGAATCTCACGGTCGGCGCGAGCAACATGTTCGATGCGCCACCCGGAAAATCCACCAAGACATACGAGTTCACCCTTCCCGTCGGGGGTCGCCTGCTCGGCGTCGGCGGGCACCTCCACGACTACGGCTCGCTGGTACGGCTGGAGGACGCCCAGACCGGCAAGGTCCTGGCCCAGGTGGTAGCCAAGCGCGACTCGTCGGGCCGAGTGCTCGGGGTCAGCCGCAAGCTGTTCGGGGTGACCGGAGAGGGGCTCAAGCTCGAGGGGGGACACCGCTACCGCGTCGTCGGGGTCTACGACAACCCGACCAGCAAGACCTCGCCCGGCGTCATGGCGCACATGGTGGGGCTCTTCGTGCCGGACGATCTGACCAAATGGCCCAAGGTCGACACGTCCGACCCCACTCTGCGGAAGGACCTCGCATCACTTCAAGTCCCAGGCTACGGCGACGGTGGGAGCATGCATGAGCAGGTGCACCATGGAGGAGCCGAAAAGCAGTAAGAGGTGATTAGGTAAGAGGTGAGAGGTAAGAGGGGGCTCCGGTGGTCGGCGGAGCCCCCCTCTTACTTCTCACCTCTTACTTCTTACCTCTCACCGCTCACTACCCTTCTCGCCCCCACCCATCGCCTGTGCCACCACCGGCCGTACGGGTCGTCCGGGCTCAGCAGGCTCAGCTGCACCCCCCGCGACGCGCTGTGGATGAAGCGCCCGTCCCCTACATACAGTCCGACGTGGGTGACCGGCCCACCCGAATTGGAGAAGGTGAGGATGTCGCCGGGCCGGAGTGCGTCCAGGGTGCGCTCCACCTTCTCGCCCGCGGTTGCCTGCTCGCTGCTGGTCCGAGGCAGCGCGATGCCGTAATGACCGTAGGCGTACTGGATGAGCCCCGAGCAGTCGAACCCCTCCGTCGTGGTGCCGCCCAACCGGTAGGCGGTGCCCATGGTCGCGGCGGCGGTCGCCACCACGGAATCGGTGAGCGTGGCCCCAGCATCGAGCCGGCCGACGGTCGCGAGCCGCCCCGGCTCTGCTCGGGAGCCGGCTTCTGCCGCGCCGGGGTCCCGCGGAGCCGGCGGCCCCGGCTCCTTCGACCCGCCGGCCCGACGCCCGAACACCGCCCCCAGCCGAAGGGACACTTCCGGTCCGTCACGGCCGCCGGGGCTCAACTTGCGCCAGCGGGCTTCGGCACCTATCGAGAGAAACGAGAGCGGAATCAACTGGTAGCCCGCACCAACCGACCACGAGCCCCACAGGTCTTTGCTTGCCTGGCTCGCGAAGCCACCCGCCAGTCCGCCGACTGCGTACGGCCCCTGCCGCGCCTCCCGAAACAGAGCGAGATCCACCCCGGCTCCCCACAACCGCTCGCCGAGTGCGCTCGAGGCGCGCAGATGGGTCCCGTACATCGCGACGGATAGGGGACCCCACAGCGGGCGCTCGAGGCCGGCTCGGAAAGTGGTCCAGTCGTCGCCTTCGAAGTACCGGCCGACCTCGATCGCTGCGCCCTGAGCCCGCGCGGCGCCCGGAATGGCCGGCGCCAGCATTGCACCGATTGCGAGCAGGCGGAGCCCGGTCATTTGCGCGCCCGCACCGGCTGCCCGGTCCGCAGGTTGATCAGGTACTCGTCTCCCGGAATGCAATGGTTCCAGATTCGAGCGCTCACCGTGGAGTCGTTCACCAATCGCGGGATGTCGCGGGTGTACAGCAGTGGAATGGGGAGTCGGCGGGGACCCCGGAGCTCGAGGGTGCGCTCCACGCACGATGCTCCGGTGCTGTCGCGCTCCTCGCGCGCGAGGGTGAACCAGATCTCTCCGCCGCCGGGCGTCCGCAGCACCAGCGAGTCCACCGGCACCGCCGCCTCGGGCATGACAGTCGCCGGGGGTGCGGATGGCTTACCGCCGCGCTCCCCACCGCAGGCCGCCGTCAGGCCGGCGAGCCCTATGCTACGGAGCCGGATCGGGAGACTCGGCGCCATCGGTGGCCGCCACGATGTCCGGCGTCCCGTCGCTCCGGACGGCAAGTACCTCGCGTACGTGCCGCGACCGACGGAGGACGCCGAGCCATGCCAGAATGGTGAAGCACCCGGCGAGTGCGCCGACGGCGGCGGTAACGGCGACGCCCGCCCGGGGGTCTCGCACCCGCATGGCGATGAGCGCGCCGGCGACTGCCCCGAAAAACGAAGCTGCCCACGCGAGGAATGGCGTGAGCAGCCAGCCGAAGATCCTGAAGAGCAACCGGACCCACCGCATCGGTCAGGCGGCTCGCCGGCGCATCCCCGAGAACAGCGTGGCCAGTGCAAGGCCCGGGAGGAACGCGATCCCGAAGGTCGGCAGGTTCCAGCGCGCTCCCGGGAAGTGAATCAGCACCGCAGCGATGCCCGCGAGGGCGGTGAAGGCAAGCGCGCCAGCCATCATCGGCACGATCGACTGGCGCTGCCCCCGGTCGGCCTGCTGCGCGAGCAGCCACGCGCCCATCCAGGGGAGGTAGGTGCCCACCATCCACCACACCGGGTGATACCACCAGTTGCTGAACCCGCCGATCTCCCGCCACCGGTTGGTGTAGGTGCCGATCGGTTGGAGCAGCGCCACGTCCACCAGCAGAAAGACGGCGGTTGCGCCGAGCCCGATGCCCGCCGCCCCCGCAATGCCCTCGACCGTGCGCGCCCGGGTCCAGAGGCCCGGCAGGCCGCTGACCAGCGCCAGGCCCACGACGATGACGATTGCAAGCGGGATGGTCTCGGCCGGGCCCTCGAGGAACCGGGTGATCAACGAGCAGGCCAGCACAAACACGGACTCAAGGACGCCGAGTTGAATCGCGCCGCGGACGATGTGGGGCACGTCCGTGCGATCGTAATCCTGGGTCAGCTCGACAGTCGAGGCCATGACGGCTCCAAAGGCGGTCGGCACAATTATACCCGGCCGGCCGAACGGCGGCCACGGGCGATCAAGTCCCCCACGCGAGGACGACCACGAGGTCCGTGATCGCCCAGGCGCCCAGCGCGAAATACATCCGTCGCTGATGCTGCCCGGCGCTGAGCCCGGCTTGGAGCGCCAGCCATGGCAGCAGCACCGCGGCCCACGCGGCGGCCGCCAGCGTCAGGCCGCTCCAACGGGCAAGGTCGTCCGCGCCATGAAGGCGCCAGCCGGCCCGGACGCCGCCAAGCAGGAACAGCACGAACGCAAGCGCGGCGCACAGAAGCGAGACCAGGAGGCTCCGCCGCAGACCGAGCCGGAGCGCCAGGGTCCGGTCTCCCCTCCGGCCATCGGCCTCCATCTGGTAGAGCTGGGTCAGCGGGTAGAGCGCGGCAAACAAGGGACAGAATGCGAGGAGCACGAGGCCTCGCGCCGGATCCAGCGGCACTCCCGTCGCCGCCCAGCCGGCGAACGGCGTGAGAGTCCCGAACCCCCACATGTTGATGAGCCAGTCCACCCCGGCGACCGCCTTGAGCCGGAACGGCGGAACCGAGTACAGAATGGACAGGGCGAAGCAGAGGCCGTACGCCAGGGCGAACTCGAGCGGCAGGGTTAGTGCCGTGAGCTGCCCCAGCAGCATCAGCGTCAGGCCGAACCGAAAGAGATGGGCGGGAGCGGGAGGCGGGTTGCGCAGGTAGGCGACGTCGCCCTCGTCGCGGTCGAACGCGCTGTTAATAGCGAGCGTGCCACCATTGAGCCCCACGACCCACACCGCCAGTCCGAGCAGGGCGGCACTCAGCCGTTCGCCGTGAGCCGCTCGGCTCAGACCGACGGCGAGGAGATAGCCCAGAGCGGTGTGGGCGGCCATGATCGGCCATTCGGTGGGCCGGGTGTGGAGCAGGTAGGCGAGGGCTGAGCCGAACACGCGGTAGGCCCCGGCGCGGAACCCTCGCCCGGCCCAGGGAGGCGCGCTCACCAGGAGAGTCCGAGATATCCAGCCGCCAGCATGACGCCGCGGAGTGTGAGATCCGGATCTACCTCGTCGATCGTGGCGGTGAGGGGGACGACGAGCTGGGCAAGTCCGCCGGTCGCGACCGCCCGCGGGACTCCGCCGCCACGCCACTCGGCCCGAATCCGGCGGACCATGCCGTCGACCGCGTCGGCGCAGCCGAAGAGCACGCCCGACTGGATACACTCCTCGGTGTGGCGGCCAATGGCGCGGGCGGGCGGCTTGAGCTCGGTGGCGGGGAGCTTGGCGGCTCGGCGGGTCAGCTGATCCGCCGAGGTACGGAGGCCAGGCATGATGGCGCCCCCGATGAAGCGGGCATCGCGCGTAATGCAGTCGAACGTGGTCGCCGTGCCGAAGTCCACCACGATGATGTCGGCCTGATAGAGCTCCGACGCGGCGAGCACGTTGACCACCCGGTCGGCTCCGACGCTGAGCGGCTCGTCCACGTCGAGCACCAGCGGAAGCTGGGAGCGGGCGTCCACCGCGAGCGGCGAGCAGCCGGTCGTGGTGCGGACGCCTTCCACTACGCTCTGGGTCACCGCCGGCGCGACGGAGGCCAGGCAGGCCGCCCGGACCTGATTGGGCGAGAGGCCGGCGTGGCCGAGGAATGCGGCGAGCGCCGCGGCCCACTCGTCTGGTGTCCGATCGGCCACCGTGGTGAGCCGCCAGTGGGACTCGAGCTCCCGCCCGCGGAAGAGTCCGAGCGTAATCTCAGTATTGCCGATGTCGAGCGCGAGCAGCACGATCAGCTCCCGAGGACCTGGGTGATGGCGGCCAGGATTTCCTGGCCCGTGAACGGCTTGGCGAGAATCTGGCTGGCTCCGAGCTTGCCCGCGAGCTCGAGATAACTTGCGGGCGCGCCGTAGACTATGGGATACGGGTCATCCTGAGCGCTGTCGTCCCACGGCGAGCACGGCCCAAGGTATCCAGCGGGCCGAGGAGCGCTTCTCCGTCACGCGGCCTCTCCCGAGAGCACCACGGAGCCCGAGCTGACGCCGATCAGTTTCCCATCGGGCAGCACGACCTGCAGCGCGCCGTCAGCCGTGATACCCGCCGCACGTCCTTGGACCGGACCGACCAGGTCTCGCCCGGCCAGCCAATCGCGCCGGGCAAAGGACGCCAGCTCGGACGGCGAGAGACCGCTGCCCGTCTCGGCCAGCGGAAGCAATCGACCGACCAGGGGCCACAGTACGTGGTCCGGCTCCAGGTCGGAGCGCCAGTCCACGAGACGTCCGGCAGGGGTGGGAAGGTCCGCCGGCACTGGGTTTCGGACATTGAGCCCCAGCCCGACGGCGATCCAGGCGAGCAGGTCCCCCTGCCAGCGAGCCTCGCACAGGATGCCGCCCACCTTTCGGTCCTTCAGGATGAGATCGTTGGGCCACTTGAGCGAGATCGGGGGGAGTCCGCCGACCTCGGCCAGCGCCTCGGCGGCGGCGAGGCCGGCCCGGAGGCTGAGCACCTCCACTCCCACCGACCTGGCCGGCCGGCAGAGAAAGCTGAGCCACAGTCCGCCCACCGGCGAGGCCCACCGGCGGCCCCGACTCCCCCGCCCCATCTCCTGCTCGGCCGCCACCACCACGGTCCCCGCCGGCGCGCCCGCGGCGGCAAGGCGGTGCACCTCGTCCTGGGTGGACAGGAGTCGCTCGAACCGGTGAACGGTATGCATCGGTTACCCGGGATGCCGCCAGTACCAGACGAGCAGCAGGAGGCCGAACCCGATCCGATACCAGGCGAACGCCGCGAAGCTGGAACGCGCGACGTAGCCGACGAACGCGCGGACCACTACGACCGCGGTGAGAAAGGCGACCAGGAACCCGACACCGAACAGGGGGACGTCGGCGCTCGAGAGAGCGCTTGCGCTCTTGGCGAGATCGTAGCCGGTCGCGGCGATCATGGTGGGGACGGCGAGGAAGAAGGAGAACTCGGTAGCCGCCCCGCGGGTGAGCCCGAGACAGTAGGCACCCATGATCGTGGCGCCGGAGCGGGAGGTGCCTGGCACCAGCGCCAGGACCTGGGCCAGGCCGATTCCCAGGGCGGTCCGCGGGGGGAGCTCATCCACCGTGCCAACCCGGGGCCGAGGCCGCCACAGCTCGATCAAGAGGATGGCGATACCGCCGAGCAGCATCGTGACCGCGACCACCAGGGGCGAGAACAAGTAGGCCTTGATCGCCTTGTGTGCGAGCAGTCCCACCACGGCTGCCGGTAGGAAAGCGATGAGCAGGTTGGTCACCAGCCGTCGGCTGGTCGGGTCGCTCGCGGCGGTGCGGAGGACCCGGGCGAGCCGCACCCGATAGAGCCAGACGATAGCCAGGATGGCGCCGAGCTGGATGAAGATCTCGAATGCCTTGGCGTCCTCTCCGGTGAACCCCAGCCAATCACCCGCGACGATCAGATGGCCGGTGGAGGAAACCGGGATGAACTCGGTCGCGCCCTCGACAACGCCCAGGATCACCGCCTTTACGACGGGATGGAGCTGCGCCAGCTGGCTCAGGTCCACGCCATGACCTCCTGGTAGAGCGCCTCGTACGCGGGCACGATGCGCTCGGCGGAGAACTCCCGGGCCTTCGCGATGGCCGCTTCCCGCATGGCGCCATAACGCTTCGGGTCCCGCAGCAGCTCCACCGCCCGCCGCCCCATCGCTTCCACCGATCCCACCGGCTCCAGTATGCCGTTCAGCTCGTCGTCCACCACCTCGGGCAGTCCGCCGGCCCGGCTCGCCACCACCGGAGCGCCGCACGCCATCGCCTCGAGCGCCGCGAGGCCGAAGGATTCGGTCTGGGAGGGCAACACGAACAGGTCGCTGCCCTGGAGCAGCGTCTCGATCGAGTCGAGCCGGCCCAGAAAGCGTACGTCTCCGGTCACACCGAGCTCCTCGGCCTCTTTCTCCGCGTCGGGCCGGTCGGGTCCGTCGCCGACCATGAGAAGGGTCGCCGGCATGGCTCGGCGGATGCGGGCGAACACCCGGACGACGTCCTTGACCCGTTTGACCTCGCGGAAATTCGACACGTGGGTGATCACCTTGTGATCGGCGGGGGCGAGCGCCGCGCTGCGCGGGCCGGGTGCCGGCCGATACTCCTCGAGATTGACAAAGTTCGGGATCACCCGGACGTCACAGCTGACGCACCCGAACGCCCGATAGGTCTCGTCGCGCAGGAAGGCCGACACCGCGGTCACGGCGTCGGATTGCTCGATGGAGAAGCGGGTGATCCCGTAGAAGCTGGATTCCTGGCCCACCAGCGTGATGTCGGTGCCGTGCAGGGTCGTGATGACCCGCAACGTGCGGGTGCCGCGCAGCATCTCGCGCGCGAGA
>DASQPE010000221.1:0-5413 GCA_035644115.1 Gemmatimonadales bacterium | reverse complement strand
GAGAGCCCACCCGGGCCGCCCGCAGCTCGACCGGGAGGTTGTCGTAGCCGTGAATCCGGGCCACCTCCTCGACCAGATCGATCTCCTCCTTGAGATCGGGTCGCCAGCCGGGCACCTCCACCGCCATCCGGCCGTCGTCCGGCTTGGAGACCACGGTCGCGCCGATGGCGACCAGGCAGCGCTCGATCTCGGGCCAGGACAATTCGACGCCGAGGACCTGGGTGACCCGCGCGGGCCGGAGAAATATCAGGGCGGGATGCGACGGCTCGGGCCAGAGATCGAGGGGGGCGTCGGCAAGGGTACCTCCCGCGGTCGCGAGCACCAGCTCGATGCAGCGCCGCAGGGCGTCCGCCCCGCTCCAGAGATCGATCCCTCGCTCGAACCGGTAGCTCGCCTCGGTGCTCATCCCGAGCCTGCGGCGGCTGCGCCGGATTCGGGTGGGCTCCCACCACGCTGCCTCGAGCAAGATATCGCTGCTCTCCGGCCCGACTTCGGTGCTGGCGCCGCCCATGATCCCGGCCAGGCCGATAGGCCCGCCGGCATCGGTGATCAGCGTCGTCTCGGAATCGAGCAGGCGGGTGGCTCCGTCGAGCGTGACGAGACTGGTCTCGCCGCTGCGCGGCCGCCGGACCACGATGGTCGCGTCGCGCAGTCGAGCCGCATCGAAGGCGTGCATCGGCTGGTTGAGCTCGAGCATGACGTAGTTGGTGGCGTCTACCACGTTGCTGATCGCGCGGACCCCGACCGACTCGAGCCGTCGCGCCAGCCACGCCGGCGACGGCCCGATCCGGACGCCGCGGATGAGCGCCGCATGGAACCGGCGGCAGCCGACCACGTCTTCCAGCACGATCCGCACGTTGCCCGCGCTGCCTTCGGCGGCACCGCGCTGGGGCGGCGGGACGTCGAGTCGCTCGCTCCCCGGGATCGCGGGAAGCCTGAACGGGACGCCGTAGGCGGAGGCGAGCTCGCGGGCGACACCCTTGTGGCAGAGCAGGTCGGGGCGATTGGGCCCGACGTCCACGATCAGGCGCTCGTCCGCCAGCGGCAGCGCGTCGAGCAGCGGGGTCCCGGGCGCGGCGTCGGTCTCGAGCTCGAGGATGCCGTCGTGATCCTGGCCGAGGCCCAGCTCGCGAGCGGAGCAGAGCATACCCTCGGAAACTTCGCCGCGGATCTTGGCCCGCTCGAGCTTCATCGGCGCGCCGCCTTTGCCGTGCGGCACCGTCGCGCCCACGGCCGCGAAGGGATACTTGCGGCCGGCCGCGACGTTGGGCGCACCGCAGACCACCCGCTTCGGCGCGCCCGAGCCATCGTTCACATCGCACAGGCGAAGGCGGTCGGCGTTGGGGTGCGGCGCGACGGTCTCGACCAGTGCCACGCGGATGTCGGCCAGGCCGGGATGAAGCGGCTCAACCGCGTCGACCGGGGCGCCGAGCATCGCGAGCTTGCCGGCGAGCTCGCGCCCGTCGAGCGGCCGCCTCAAGAACTCCTCGAGCCAGCGGCGGGAGATGTTCATGGATCGCCCTGCCCGCCCGCCGGCACGAACTGCTCCAGGAAGCGCATGTCGCCGTCGAAGAACAGTCGGATATCCGGCACGCCGTAGCGCAAGAGCGCGATCCGGTGCGGGCCCATCCCCCAGGCGAACCCGGTGTACCGCTCGGGATCGAGGCCGCCGTTCGCGATCACCTTGGGGTGGACCATCCCGGATCCCAGGACCTCCATCCAGCCGGTGCCCTTGCAGGCTGGGCAGCCGGACCCGTGACAGAGCTGACACTCCACGTCCATCTCCGCCGACGGCTCGGTGAACGGGAAGAACGACGGCCGGAAGCGGACCCGGGTGCTCGGGCTGAAGAACCGGCGGGCGAACTGGGTGAGCGTCGCCTTGAGATCTACCAGCGAGATCCCTTCGTCGATCGCGAGCCCTTCGATCTGAGAGAAAGCGGGTGCGTGCGACGGATCGAACGGATCGTTGCGATAGCACCAGCCGGGCGTCACCACGCGGATCGGCGGCGGCGACGCGAGCATCACCCGGATCTGCACCGGGGAGGTGTGGGTCCGGAGCAGGAGGCGCCCGCCATGCGGCGCTTCCTCGATGGGCGGCGCGTCGAGATAAATGGTGTCGTGCAGGTCCATCGCCGGATGGTCCGGCGGAAAATTGAGCGCGCCGAAGTTGAGCCAGTCGGTCTCGACCTCCGGCCCGACGGCCACGGCGAAGCCGAGCTCGCGGAAGATGCCCAGCAACTCGTCGATCACCCGGGTGACCGGGTGGTCGATGCCGACCCAGCGCCGGCGCGGCGGCATGGTGAGGTCCACCGCCTCGCCGCGGCCCTGGTGCTCCGCCTCGAGCTGGGCGCGCCGTTCGGCCAAGAGCGATTCGGCCCGGAGCTTGAGCTGGTTGACCTTGCCGCCGAAAGCCTTGCGCTCGTCCAGGGGAAGCTGGGGCACCTTCTTGAGCAGCTCGGTGATGGCGCCCTGCTTCCGGCCCAGCAGGGCGATGTGCTCCGCCTCGAGCTGGGCGGAGTCGAGCGTGGGAATGCGCTCCACCCGCAGCAGCAGCGCGTCGAGATCGGGATGACCAATCGGCTCAGGCATTCAGCATCCCAACAGAGAGAAGCCCCATGCGAGTGTGGGGCCGTCCGCGGCGGGCGGGCGGCCCCACAGGCGGAGGCATGCGTCCGGGAACGGCGGCGGGACCAAGGTCCCTTACGACTGTCCCTTCGCGACCTCCGCGATGCGCGAAAACGCGTCGGCGTCCCGCACGGCGAGGTCGGCGAGCACCTTCCGGTTGATCTCGACCCCCGCCTTCTTGAGGCCGGCCATCAACCGGCTGTAGCTCAGGCCGTTGAGGCGGGCCGCGGCGTTAATCCGCGTGATCCAGAGCGCGCGGAACTCACCTTTCTTCTTGCGGCGGTCGCGGTAGGCGTACCGCATGCCTCGCTCGACCGTCTCCTTGGCCGCCTTGTACAACTTGCTCCGGCCGCCGCGCGCGCCCTTCGCGGCCTCCATGATCTTCTTCTTGCGGGCGTGGTGTGCGACGCCGCTCTTCACGCGGGGCATAGAACCCTCAGGCCAGGAGGAGGCGGTTGACGCGGGGGAAATCGGCCGAGCTCACGAGGGCAGCTTTCTTGAGCCGGTTCTTCCGCTTGCGCGTCTTCTTGGTCAGGATGTGCGAGTGGTTCGCATGGAACCGCTTGAGCTTCCCCGAACCGGTCCGGATGAAGCGCTTCATCGCGGCGCGCTTGGTTTTCTGCTTCGGCATAGTGCTCTCGTTGTCGGGCGCCTATTTCGGCGCGAGTACCATCGTCATGTTCCGGCCCTCGAGCTTCGCCTCGGACTCGACTTTGCCTATGTCCACGAGCGCCGCCGCGACCCGGTCCAGCACCGCCTTGCCCAGCTCCAGGTGGGCGATCTGCCGGCCGCGGTACATCATGGTCACTTTCACCTTGTTGCCGTCGCCGAGGAACTCCCGCGCGTGGCGGGTCTTGAAGTCGAAATCGTGGTCGTCGATCCCCGGCCGGTACTTCACTTCCTTGAGCTGGATGATGTGCTGCTTCTTCTTGGCCGCCCGGGCCGCCTTGGCTTCCTCGAACTTGAACTTCCCGTAGTCCATGATCTTGACCACGGGCGGGCGCGCCATCGGCGCTACTTCCACGAGATCCAACCCACGGTCTTGGGCCGCCGCCATTGCTTCGTCCACCGGCATGACCCCTAGCTGCTCGCCACCGGGCCCAATCACCCGCACCGGGCTGATGCGGATCTGCCGGTTGACGCGGACTCGCTTTTCGCGCTCGTTCGTGGACAGTGGCCGAACCTCCTTCTGCAAAATGAAAAAGGGACATCCCGAGTACCGGATGTCCCAGCTGCGCCCACCGCCTGAAGGGCGGCGCCGCGGGCGCTAGGCTCGGACCCGGTCACGCCGCGCCAACTGCCACGGGCTCAGGGTGGGGGAGCTCGAGTCCCCGCTTGCGAGTCGCGAAGTGTACCGCCCACACGGACCAGTGTCAACGCGCTTCGGCCGCGGCCGCGGGGGTCACATCGCGGAGAGCCAGCGCCTTGATCCCCTCCTCCAGCCGCGCCGTGGCGATGGTCGGATCGTGCTCGAACACCAGCAGCCAGTCGCCCGCCACCGCATCCCGCAGCAGGGCCCGTTTGCTCTCCAGTGTCCGCAGCGGCTCGAGATCGTAGCCCATGATCCAGGGCAGCGGGAGATGGGCCGCGGTCGGCATCACGTCGGCCAGAAAGACCGCCGTCTCCCCGCCGTCGCGCACCACTACGCTCTGGTGATAGGGTACGTGGCCCGGTGTCATCCGGAGCGAGATCCCGGGTACGACGTCGCCGTCCCCATTGAAGAGCTTCCACCGGTTGGCGACCGAGACCGGCTCGAAGTTGCGCGGCAGGTAACTGGCGCGGGTGCGCTCGTTCAGCTTGCGGGCGAACTCAAGCTCGCCCCGCTGCACCACATATAGCGCGTTGGGAAACGCCGGCTCGGCCCCGAACTCGCCGGTGTCGAGCAACGGACCCGAGGCGCCCGCCAGCCGAGTGTTGCCGCCGGCATGATCGAAATGCAGGTGGGTGTTCACCACCAGCTTGATCTCCTGCGGCTTGAAACCCAGCTCCGCGAGCGCGTCATCGAGCCTGGTGCCGCCGTTCCGGCCTTGATTCTCGATGCCGTAGATGTCGCGGAACTTGGCGTCGTCCTTGTCGCCCACTCCGGTGTCCACCAAGATCAGCCCGTCCGGATGCTCCACCAGGAGGCACCGCATGGCGAGGGGAATCCGATTGCGCTCGTCGGGCGGAACCCGCTTTTCCCAGAGCGGCTTGGGCACGACGCCGAACATGGCGCCGCCGTCCAACCGCTGGAGCCCCGCCTCGAGCGTGTGACACCGCAGGCTGCCGACCGTGAACGTGTGCACCAGCGTCATGCGTCATATCCGGGACAGGAATCGGCCATGGGCTCGGTCGGGAGGGCGGAGCGCTTCCGCTTCGCCTTGCGCGCCCGACGGGCTTCGATTCCGCTGAGGTCTGCCAGGGTCCGCGCCCCGGCTTCGCGAGCCAGGGTAATCAGCCGCCCCAGGACCAGCGCCGTCACCCAGGCGTCACCCCCGGCCCGGTGCCGGGCCGGATTCTCGAACCCGAACCAGCGGGTGACCGAGTCGAGCCCGCAGGAGCGCAGTCCCGGCAGCAGGCGCCGGGCCAACCGGACGGTGCAGAGACGAGGGCCGCCCAGCGAGAGGTCGCGGGCTCGCCGGAGCTCGCTGCCCAGAAACCCCCAATCGAACCGCGCATTGTGGGCGACGAACACCCGCCCTGCCAGCGCCGCCAGCACGGCGTCCGCCAGCTGGTCGAACTCGGGGGCGTGACAGACCATCGCGTCGGTTATCCCGGTGACCATGCTGGCCGGCATGGGGATCGGTCG
>DASQPE010000220.1:0-11003 GCA_035644115.1 Gemmatimonadales bacterium | reverse complement strand
CGCAGCTGCCCGACCGTGAGTCCGGGTCGGACCGTCGGGGTCCGTTTCGGCCGCCCGATCTCATCATGGATCCCGGACCTGAGTGCGCCGCGCGCGACCTCGGGCACCTCGCGAATACGATCCACCAGTGCTTCGCGGCTTACCGCGCCCGCGTCCGGTGACTTTACCACCACCTTGGGCCGCGCCTCGGTTCGCCTGCTCGACCCCCCGCCCAGCCGCCCCTCCAGCTGGCGAAGCAGCTCTTCCAGCACGACACCCTCTCGCTGAGTACCCTCGAGCGGCCCCGACGGCTTCTGGCCCGGCGCCGCGCCGCCGCGACCGCTGCTTCGCCCGCCGGACCGCAATACCTGAAGCACCCAGAACGCGAACACGGCAAAGATGATCCAGCCGAAGTCCGCCCGGAGTATCATGACGTCGCCGGCGGCGGCGAGCCGTCGGACTGGCCCGCGATCGCCTGTCGCATGGCGGTGTCGGCCTGAATGTTCTTGTAGCGTTGGAAGTCGAGCACGCCGAGATTGCCCTTCCGGAGCGCGTCGGCAATCGCGAGCGGGATCTCGGCCTCCGCCGCAATGACCTTGGCCCGCTGATTCTGGGCCTCTGCCTTGTACTCCTGCTCCATCGCCACCGCGAGCGCCCGGCGCTCTTCCGCCTTGGCCTGGGCGATCTGCTTGTCCGCCTCGGCTTGATCGGTCTGCAGCTGGGCCCCGATGTTCTTCCCCACGTCCACGTCGGCGATATCGATCGAGAGGATCTCGAACGCCGTGCCCGCGTCGAGCCCCTTGGCCAGCACGGTCTTGGAGATCGAGTCGGGGGTTTCGAGCACCGCCTTGTGCGACGCCGCTGACCCGATGGTGCTCACGATGCCTTCGCCCACCCGGGCGAGAATCGTTTCCTCACCGGCCCCGCCCACCAGGCGGTTCACGTTGGCCCGCACGGTCACCCGGGCTACGGCCAGCAGCTGAATCCCGTCCTTGGCCATCGCGGCGACCTTGGGCGTCGTGATCACCTTGGGGTTCACGCTCACCTGCACCGCCTCGAATACGTCTCGCCCCGCGAGGTCGATGGCGGTCGCCTGCTTGAAGGTGAGCGGGATCTGCGCCTTGTCCGCGGAAATGAGCGCATTCACCACCCGCTGAACATTGCCGCCGGACAGGAAGTGGATCTCGAGCTCGTCGATGCTGAGCGCAAGTCCCGCCTTTCGCGCGGTGATCAGGGGGTCCACGATGGCGGCCGGCGACACCTTCCGGAACCGCATGCCGAACAGGGTGAGGAACGATACGTGGACCCCGGACGCCATGGCCCGGATCCAGAGCGCGATCGGAATGAACCGCACGAAGACCGCGATCACGACGATCGCGAAGAAGACCAGGGCGAAGATCAGCCCAACGCCCACGGCAGATTGATCGTTCACGAAGCCGCTCCCGTTCTGAGGTTCTGCGCCGCGCGCACGACGTGGCGGTAGCCGTCGCTGCGGACCACTTCGATCGCCGTGCCCTGGCCCAGGTACTCGCCCTCGGTAACTACGTCGAGCCGTTCCTCACCGAAGCCGGCCGTGCCCGAGGGACGCAGGTCGGTGAGCGCCACGCCGTTCCGGCCTATCAGGTCGGGACGCGACGGGGCGGAGACAAAGCCCTCGGTCCGATGGCCTGCCCCCTTGAGGAGCAGTCCGCTGAACCGGTTGCTGGTGGGGAGATGGCGGATCCAGGTATAGATCACCGCCGCACAGATGACGGCGCTGGCTGCCAGGATCGCAAGCGCCTGCGCCAGATCGTTCGGGCTGGGCGCGGAGCCGGTCATGGCAAGCACGACGGCGACTGTCAGGCAGACCAGGCCGATTACCCCGGCGAAGCCAAACCCTGGCAGGACCAGGACCTCGAGCGTGATAAAGATCAGACCGACGATCAGGAGCAGCGCTTCGGGCCAACCGGCGAGCCCCTCGGCGTAGCTCGCGCCGAAGAAGAGCCCGAGTGCCAGCAGGCTCACCAGTCCGCCCAGGCCGAACGCGCCCGCCTTGAGCTCGAAGACCAGCCCGAGCACTCCGAGCGAAAGGAGCAGCGGAGAGACGAGAGGATGGGTGAGAAACCGAACCAGTGCTTCCACCCAGGAGGGCTCCGGCATCGCGTACTCCCTGTGGCGGCGATGCCTGCAATCTAGCGCCAACCGCCCTTCAATTCAGCCGCTAGGGCTGCGCCTCCTGCCGACGTCGCTCCTGGCGGCGTTCCCGCAGGTCCTGCGGGAGACCCTGGCGGGCGCGCCCCTGCTGCCGGATTTCCTCGACCCGCCGGAGAAACCGCTCCCGCATCGCGAGGAACTGCGATCGCTGCACCGGCGTGAGATACTTCGCCATCTCCTCGTTCTCGTCGCGCAGCGTCTGCGCGTACGAGGCGCGGAGATCGACCAGTCCATCGGTCAGCTTGGAGACGCTGTCCTGATTGGCCGCAACGCCCGGCCGCATCTGGTCGGCCAGGCCGGACCGAAGCGCCCGCTCCCGCGCTTCGAGGTCACGCCGGCGACCGCCGTACGTGCGCGAGGTGGCACGCAGCTTGGTCAGCTGCTCGCCGGTGAGGCCGAGCTCCTCCTTGACCCGCGCGGCAAAACGATCCTCGATCCGCTGGCGCAGCTGCTGGCCCCGGGCCGGATTGTCCGGGCCGCCCACGGCCTGCGCGCGGGCCGAAGCGACCCCGGTCAGGGCGATGAGCGCGAGGGCCCACAGGGAGCGCGGCATCAGCCCTCCAGCCGATCGAGTACGTGCTGCAGCTCGCGAGTGTCGAGATCGTCGAGGCCACTGCTATCCACCCCTTCGACCGAGGTACCGATCGGCGCGTCCAGCGCGTGCAGCACCGCTTCCAGCTCGGGTGTCGCCAGGCTGTCCAGTTCGGGCAGCGGGATCTCGGCCACGTCAGCCACCGGTGGGGGCGCCGCGATCCGCGGCCCCGGGCGGAGGGGACCGGCCCACACGACCAGGGCGACCGCCGCGGCGGTCGCGATGCCGGCGACCGCCCACCCCATCCGCCGCCTGCGGCTCCGCCGCTCGGCTCGCAGCCGGCCCAGAACCCGCTCGGTCACGTGGTGGGGGTCCAGTGCGGCGGTCAGGTCGCGACCCAGTCCGCTCGCGGCCGAGATCAGCTCCCACTCCAGCCGGCACTCGGCGCAGGTTGCCAGGTGCGACTCCTCCTCGGCGCTCCAGCCGATCTGGCCCCGCGCCACGGCGGGCATTCGATCGGACAGTTGCTCGCAGGTCGTCATTTCAGCAGCTCCTTGAGACGCTTCACTGCGTGATGATAGTGGACCCGCGCGGCGCCCGGCGTGGTCCCGAGCGCAGTCGCGATGTCGCCGTATTCGCGACCTTCCTGCGCCCGCAGCAGGAACACCTCGCGCTGCAGTCGGGGAAGCGTGGTCAAGCCCTGCCGGATCCGGCGCTCCGCTTCATTGGCGGCCAAATCCGCTTCCGGATCGGCGTTGTCGGGTAGATCGCGGTCTTCGATGGAGATCATCTGGCGTCCCTTCCGCCTGCGGTACTCGTCGCGGAGCAGGTTCCCGGCGATGGTGAGGAGCCAGCTTCGGAAGGAAGCGTCGCCGCGCCAGCTATCGACTTTGCGAAAGGCTCGGAACAGGGTCTCTTGCACCAGATCTTCGACGTCGCTGCGCCCTGCTCCCGACGCATACAGGAACCGCCCGATCGCGCCGAGATGGCGCCGCACCAGCTCGGCAGCCGCTCCCTCGTCACCCGATCGGTACGCCGCGACCAGCGCGGCATCGGACGGTTCGTCAGCCCGGACGGGTGGGCTCATGTAGGAGACGAGACGGGGGTCAAGCCAGCGACGTTAAGCGCCCGGAACCCGCTGTCGGCTGCAGGCTTTCGCAGCCTCTGCTCATGTGTTGCTTGAGCTCTGCCATCGAACTCGCTCGTTGGTAAGCCGTTACGCGCGACATCGGTCGCAACTATCTTTGCCCGCCATGCCCCGACCGACCGTGATCGCCCACCGCGGCGCCTCCGGATACGAGTACGAGAACTCACTCGCCGCCTTTCGCCGGGCAGTCGTGCTCGACGCGGACGGCGTCGAGCTCGACGTGCACGCGACCCAGGACGGCGCGATCGTGGTGCATCACGACCCGGAGCTCCCCGGCCTCGGCCCGATCGCGCATGCCGACGCCCGGACGGTCCGTGAGGTCCGGCTCCACAACGGCGAGCGGGTACCGCTACTCTCCGAGGTGCTCGAGCTGATGGGAAATCGTGATGTGTGGGTCGAAGTCAAAGCGCTCGAGCCGGCGTGGGATGCGAGGCTTCTCGCGGTCCTGGACGCCGGGCCGGCGCCGGGGCGCTACGCCGTTCACAGTTTCGAGCAGGCTCTCGTCGCGCGGCTGGGCCGGGTACGCCCGGAGCTCCGGCGGGGCGTGCTCCTCTCGTCCCGCGAGCCCGATGTCGTCGGCACGATGGCCGCCGTGGGCGCTGTGACCCTCTGGCAGGAATGGCGGCTGGTCGACGACGCGCTGGTCTGCGCGGTCCACGCGGCCGGGTGCGCCATCATCGCCTGGACTGTGAACGAGCTGGGCGATCTCCGCCGCCTGGCCCGGCTCGGCGTGGACGGCCTCTGCGGCAACTACCCCGACCGGATCAGAGTCGCGATCGGGCTGGAGAGCGAAGTGCCATCCGTCGGCTTCTAGGCGCTTCGCCGCGCCGCGATCCGTTGCTCGAGCTGAGCCATCTGCGCCGCCAGGTCGTCAAGTCGAAGCAGCGCTGCCTCGATTCGCCGCGGGTCCACCTCCCCGCCCCGTTCCCGACTATGAATCAGCATGCCCAGATCGCGCGCGGCGGTATCCTGCCGGTGGCGGTAGCGCAGCATCTCCATATGGAGCTTGCCATCGCCGAGGGCTGCCTGGGCCCGTTTGCCGAAGACTTCCAGCTCGCGATTGAGCCGATCGAACAACTGTGCCATGGTTGGTGCCCTCCCCTCCTCAAATAAAGCACGAGTGGGGTGCGGAACTGCTTCCGCACCCCACTCGCCGATGGCGCGACGTCCGCCGCTTACGAAGCGGTCGCGGCCTCGGCCGGGTAGATCGAAATCTTCTGCCGGTTCTTGTCCTTGAACTCGAACCGGACGATCCCGTCTACCAGCGCGAAAAGTGTGTCGTCGTTTGCCCGCCGCACGTTCTTGCCGGGGTGAAACTTGGTGCCACGCTGCCGGACCAGGATGCTGCCCGCACTCACGACCTCGCCGCCATAGCGCTTGACGCCGAGGTACTGCGGGTTGCTGTTGCGGCCGTTCCGGCTGGAGCCGACGCCCTTCTTGTGTGCCATCCTTGCCTCAGCCGAGCTTGAGGTCCGTCACGCGGACCTCGGTGAAATGCTGCCGATGTCCGGTCTTGCGGCGATAGTTTTTCCGCCGCTTGAACTTGAACACGTAGATCTTGGGCTCCTTGCCTTCCTCGACCACCTCAGCGGTGACCGAGGCACCCTGGACCAATGGGGTACCCGCCCGCACGGTCTGCCCGTCCGAGGAGAGCAGCACCTGGTCGAAGGTCAACGTTGCGCCCGGCTCGGCCTCGAGGCGGGGCAGTCGAAGCGTTTTTCCCTTTTCGGCGCGGAACTGCTTGCCCGCGGTCCGGAAGATGGCGTACATAGGTAATCCCGTTCTGCCCGAAGTGTCATCGAGAGCCCTCAAGCCTAGTCGGAGCTTGCGGTTTGGGCAAGGTTTGAACCCGGGGAGGCGCGCCTGCGGGGCCCGTGCACATTCCCAGTTCCGACGCAACGCCCATGGCCGGGGGCAATAACAGCCAAATTTCTTGACGGCCGCTTTTCGTCGAGGAACCCGACAGCGCGATCGTGTAGCAATCGTTTTTCAAACGACTTGTGCGTCGGGTCTCCAAACGTAATCGCAGTGTGGACCGATACTTGCCTCCGAGCACTCCCATTCGTCACATAGGCGTCTAGGACGGGCGCCCCAGTTCACCGCTGCTCAGAGTAAAGCCGCCGAAAGGCGGTGGCACAGAGTTTCGGGGCTACCGCGATCGAGCGTGATCGCCATGCCGGCCGGGCCGCCAGCGACGGGATTCTCCCCAGGAGAACCCGGAGCTGGCGGCCTTTGATTTTCCCCACCCCACAGGAGTCGGCATGACGTTCACTTTCAAGCTCGCGCGTCGCCTCGCGCGCCTGAGAAGCGTCCCGGCGCTGCTCGTCCCGGTTCTCGCCGCCTGCGCGGCCGGGGAGCCGACCTCGATTTCCTCCGACGTTCCTACCGACCCAACCGCAGATGGGCCCGTGGCTCTGAGTCCCCGAGAAGTCACTCTCGAGGGGACTCAGCACGTCCTGTTTCGCGCCTTCGAGTCGCTCATCCCGGGCTCGAGCCAGGTCACGTCCATCGAGTGGACTGCGACCGGCGGCATGATCGGCGGCGACGGGAGCTACACGCCCACCGCGACCGGCGCGTTCAAGGTCGTGGGACGGCGCAAGGGCAACCCGCACAATCCGCCCGACACGGCGATCGTCGTCGTAGTTCCGCCCCAGCCCACCGTCATAGGGCTCGTTCTGAACCCCTCCACGGCGACGGTCGGGGGCGGCCTCCAGCAGCAGTTCACGGTCGTCGGGCGCCTGAGCGACGGCAGTGAGGTTCCGGTCGGTGTCACCTGGACCACCACCGGCGGAGCCATCGACGAGGGCGGGCTCTATACAGCCACCCGCACCGCGGGCAGCTACAAGGTGATCGCCAAGCACGCCACGACCGGCCTCGCCGACACGGCCGTGGTCACCGTGCCGGCCGCGACCCTCACCTCCATCACGTTGACGCCCGGCAGCACGTCCCTGAGCGCTGGCCAGGGCCAGCAGTTCAGCGTCACCGCCCGGCTCTCGGACGGCACCGTCACGTCCTCCGTTCCGGTCGCGTACTCCGCCACCGGCGGCTCGGTGTCGGTGTCCGGCTACTACACCGCCGGCTCCGCCGGGGGCAGCTATCGCGTGATCGCGACCGCGGCCGGCGGGAAGGCGGATACGAGCACCGTCAGCATCACGACGAGCACCACCACCGGCTCGGTCCTGTGGAGCGGCGACTTCGAGTCCGGGGCCTACCCGAGCGGCACGACGTTCGAGCAGTGCCAGGCCGGGCGAATCGCCGTCTATTCGAACACGAACAAGCCCGCCGGCGCGCCCAACGCCAGCGCCGGCACCTATTTCTCCGGGCACAGGCTGCTCGACAGCGACGTCTCGCCCTGCACGCCGACCGTGAATCCCCGGACCTCGGCCTACAAGCAGGGGATTTTCCAGCCGGGCCAGGAGGTCTGGGAGGCGTTCAGCGTGTACATCCCCAACGGGCTGCCGAGGCTCCCGGGATACTTCCTGGTCGAAGAGGACTACGGGGCCCCCTTCAACTCGACCCCGCCGAGCGCGCTGTACCTGCAGGATAACGGGAGCGGGAACCACTGGTACGTCACCGGCAACTACGACGCCGCCACCAAGACCAACATCCACGTCTGGAATGGTCCCGCCGTCACCACCGGGGTCTGGCATGACGTGGTCTGGCACAAGCGGTTCGCCACGGATAAGAGCGGCTATATCGAAATGTGGTTCGACGGGCAGCAGGTTGTCTGGTACAACGGCACCACCCGGCTGACCAACCAGCAGACCATGCTGACCGGGGCGACCAACGCCAACTTCTCCCTGATGCAGTACCGCAAGGCCGGGATGTTCCCCCTGAGCTCATGGCCCAACGGCTTCACGATCTACTTCGACGAAGCCCGGGTCGGCACCACCCGGAGTGCCGTGGACATCCAGTCCACCCTCTTGGCCAGCGCGCCCTGACGATCGGGTGGCGCGCGGCGCCACGACCTCTCGAAACAGACGATGCCCGCCGAGTAACCGGCGGGCATCGTCGCGTTCAGCCTCCTGAACCACGTTCCCCTCGCCGGCCTCAGGCCACCGCGTACAGCTCCGTCACGTCGCGCCCCGCCGGCCGGCTCATCAGGCGGAACTCGTCCAGCCGCATCATCGGATCGTCGCGCAGCTCGATGTCGATCCCGGTCGTCTTCTGGAGCTGCTGGAGCAGCTTCGGCTCCTCCTCCAGGAGATACAGTGCCACCTCCGGGTGCAGCCGAACGGAGATCTGCTGCTCCCGGCGCTCGTGACCGACCCGCTTGATGGCCCGCTCCAGCCGGCGGGCAACAACCTCGGGGGTGAAGACCCGGCCCGACCCCGCACACGTGGGGCACTCCGTCGTCATCGAGTGCCAGAGCGACGGCCGCACCCGCTGGCGGGTCATCTCGACCAGGCCGAGCTCGGAAACGGCAAAGGCCTTGGTCCGGGCCCGGTCGCGGCCCAGATGGGTCCGCAGCTCCTGCAGCACCTTCTCGCGGTTGCCCCGCGACTCCATGTCGATGAAGTCGCACACAATGATGCCGCCGATGTCGCGCAGCCGGATCTGTCGCGCGATCTCGCGCGCGGCCTCGATGTTGGTGCGGAGAATGGTCTTCTCGGGGTCCTTCTTGCCGATGTAGCGCCCGGTGTTGACATCGATCGAGACCAACGCCTCGGTCGGCTGGATCACCAGCGACCCGCCGGTGGGCAGCTCGCAGCGGGCCTTGAACAGGTCGCGGATCTCGGCCTCGATGTCGAACTTGTCGAACAGGGGCGTGGGCTCAGCGTACAGGTGAACCCGCTTCATCAGCTCCGGGTCCACCTGACTCAGGTACTGCTCGATCTCGTTGTAGAGCTCGCGGGAATCGACCCAGAGGGCATCGACCTTGGAGCTGAACACGTCGCGAATGAGGCCGCGGGTGAGGCTGGTCTCGCGCTCGAGCAGTGCCGGAGCGCGCCGCACGAACGTCTTCTTGCGATTGATCCGTCGCCAGCGCGACAGGAGCGAATCGATCTCGCGCCGGAAGTGTTCCTCGGTGACGCCCTCTGCCACGGTCCGCACGATGACCCCACCTGAGTCCTTCGGCAAGATCTTGCCCACCATCTCACGCAACTTGGCCCGCTGCTCCTTGCTCTCGATCTTCCGGCTGACGCCGACCTTGGACGCGTACGGCATGTACACCAGGAAGCGCCCGGGGAGGGAGATCTGGGCGGTGACCCGGCAGCCTTTGGTGCTGATCGGCTCCTTGGTCACCTGCACCGGCAGGCTCTGACCCTTCTTGAGGATGTCGGAGATGTTGGGCAACGGGCGGCGGGTCCGGCGATCCGGCTCCACACCCGCCTTCTCGCCGTTTCCTCGATCCCGGCTTTTGCGCCGTCGCTCCCGCCCCCGCCAGCCCCGTCGCTCCTCGCCGGCCGTTTCGACCTCCGGGGGTGGATCGGCCGCGGCCGGCTCGACATCGGCCGGTTCTTCGTCGTCCCCGGGCTCCTCGTCCTCTTCGGGCTCCAGCAGGTCGGAGGCGTGGAGGAAGGCGCTCTTCTCCTGCCCGATGTCCACGAAGGCGGCCTGAATGCCCGGGAGGACGGCTTCGACCCGGCCCAGGTAGATGTCGCCCACGGTGCGTCGATGATCGGGGCGATCGATCAGCAGCTCGGCCAGGCGGTCATCCTCCAGGATCGCCACCCGGGTTTCCCGCTGGCTGCCATTGATCAGAATTTCGCGCTTCAAGATACGAATCCCGGTCGCGGAGGCGGCGCCCGGAGCTGGGCGGCCCTACCACGGCACGTCGTCGAGAGAGGCGCGGAGCGAGTCCGCAGAAGCCAACACACCTCGCGCCGGCGGTCCGACTCATGATCCAGGACCGGGCCAGGGAGGGCGATCGGAAACTGCCGGTAATTATATGGGGCGGATCGACTTAGAGCAACAGACTAGGGCGGGTCGACCGGCACTGGTACCCCCGCCCCGGCCGCGGCGTAGGCCGCGAGCACCACGCGCAGGTCGCGGAGACCATCGGCCCCGGGAACCGCCGGCGGCCTGCCCGACACGATGGCGTCGATGAAGTCGTCAATCAGCCCCTCGCTCCCGATCAGGTCCCGGTTGGGCACGTTGATCCGGGTCCGGCGGCTGCGAGGAAGAAACGGATTCACCCGACTCGCGACCCGCCAGGGCAGGACGTCTCGCACCCGATGGGACCAGTGGCCGGCCGCGAGCGGCGTCGTGTGCAGGAGAAACGAGCGATTGAACCGCAGCTCGAGCGACCCCCGCTCACCGATGATCTCGATCTGCGGCGCGTGAGGGCTGCGATAGCTGGACCAGGACAGAGCGATGCTCGCCACCGGCCCGGCCCCGAATCGGAGCACGGCGAGCACGCTGTCCTCGCCCTCGAACCGGTCGTTGAGGTGGGGAGGGTAGGCCGCCCACACCAGATCCGGCTCGCCGAACCAGGATCGCAGAATGTCGACGTAGTGCACCCCGACGTCGATCAACACCCCGCCGCCCATCCTCGCGCGCCGGTTCTTCCATTCCTGCGCGGGACGATGCGGCCCCGCCGCGGTCACCTGCACCAGCGTGATGCGCCCGAGCAGGTTTTCCCGGATCGCACGGTGGGCGGCCAGCACCAGCGGGCTCAACCGATACTCTTCGGCCACGGCCAGGATCCGACCGCTCTCCTCGGCGGCCCGCACGACTCGCTCGCCGGCTTCGAGCTCGATGGCGATCGGCTTTTCCAGCAGGACGTGCTTGCCCGCGCGCAGCGCCCGCTCCGCGGTTTCGGCTTGCACGTCGTGCGGCAGCGCGATGATCATGGCGGTGACCGCGGGATCGGCCAGAGCATCCTCCAGCCGATCGAACGCGCGACCGTCGAAACGGCGCGCGAAGTCACGGGCGTGCTCCGGCGTCCGGCTCGCGAAATAGCGGCGAATCCGCGCCCCCTGCTGCGTGAGCGCCAGCGCGTGCACCCCACCCCACCAGCCGCAGCCGACCAGACAGAGACCCGGCTGAGCGACCTCGGCGGTGCCGGCGCTCGTGGCCGCAGTGGGAACGTGACGGCGGGTGCCTTCTTCGATCCCGCCCGGTGGACGGAGGCGTTGCTTGGCGAGGATCAGGAGATCGTAGACGCCGCTCTGACAGGCGATGCGTTTGAGCAGACGTCGGAACGGC
>DASQPE010000219.1:0-10483 GCA_035644115.1 Gemmatimonadales bacterium | reverse complement strand
CTGCACGGCGTTTTGCGCGTCGGTAACCTTGAGCGCCGACCCGAGCCCGACCCGGTAGCGGTCCTGGGCCAGACGCAGCTGTTCGCGGGCGGCCTCCCGCCCCGTGGCCTGGGCTGCGATTGCCTGGTATGAGCTGCCCAGCGCGAGGTAGCGACCTTCGACGTTCGCCCGGACGAGCAACGCCTGCGCCCGCACGCTCTCGTCGGCATCTTCCTGCTGCGCTCGCGCCTCCGCCAGCTGGAGGTGCCGGCTGAACCCGGTGAAGATGGGAAGGGAGATCGTCAGCGCGGCCTGGAACGGCTGGGCCGTGAAATTGAAGGGGAACACGTTGTTCGCGTTGCGAATCTGCTGGGCTGTGTCCGGGGCCAACGCGAGCCCCGTTGGGTCCAGACCGCTCACGCTGAAGCAGTCGGGCACGACACCACCCAGACTCAGGCCGGTTCTGATCTGGTTGTCGAACTGGCACTGGCCGGCGACTTGCTTCGCACCCAACAGCTTCCCCCCGAGGAGCTGGCTGTCATTGGTGAACTGCTGGGTGAAGCCGGACCAGACCGCCTGGGCCGTGAGCCGGGGAAAAAAGTCCGAGCGCACCGCCCGAACGTTCGCACGGGCAGCCGTCTCCCGTTCCTTGAGCGCCTTGAGAGAGGGGTTCTGCTCCTCGGCGAGCTTCATCAGCTCGTCGCGACTGTACACTGGCGGCACGACTGGGAACGAGTCGCTCAGCTCTATCTGCTGCACCGATGCTGGCGGGGGCACACCCATGCGGCGAAAGAGCTCGAGCTTGGCCTCGTTCTCCGCTTGATAGGCCTGAAGCAGCGCGACCTCAGAGGTCGCGCGGGTGGCCTCGGCCTGCCGGACGTCGAGCATGGTCGCCTGGCCCACCTGATTGCGGGCCCGGGCCAGCCGCAGAAACTCGTTGTTTCGCCTGACCTGCTCGCGGGCGACCTCGGTTCGCGACACACCTGCCAGGACGTTGAGGTATTGCGTGGTGATGTCGGCCCGAAGGCTTACCCCGGCGTCCTCGATGTCTTGGCCGGTGGCGCGCCGGAGGGCTTTCTGCTGGCTGGGGCCGGCGAGCACCCTGCCGTCCAGCTTCCACTGCAAGCCGATCTGGTAGTTCGAGCTCACGAACGGTTCGGTATTCTGGAAGAAGGCGCCGAACTGCGACTCGCCGGAGCCGGTGTAGCCCAGCCCGCTGGAGGCGTTGAGACTCGGCAGGAAGTTGCCGTACGCGTTCCGGACCCCCCAGCGGGCGGGGTCGGCGTTGTTGAGAACCTGGAGGTAGGCCGGGCTCTTGGTTCGGGCTTGGCCCAGCGCGTCCGCCAGCGAGAGGGCGGCTGTCGGCAAGGGCCGGAGGGCGATGGTCGAGTCCTGAGGTTGCTGCGCCCCCGCGGGGACGGGCGTCCAACCGATGAGGAGTGACACAATGAGCCAACGGCGCATGCCAGAGTCCTTTACGTGGTGAGCGGGAACGGGCCCACCTACGGTGGGCTTCGCCGGTAAGTTTCAGGTTGCGACAAAGGGAGCGGCGGGAGGATCCGACCCAATCACTTCTTTGCCGGGGTCACCACGGTCACCACGGTACCGGCCGCGGGCAATTCCAACCGCTGCAGCCGTCCTTGAGCGTCGACGGTCAGGGTCCCCGCGATGTCGCCGGCAAGCTGGATCCGGACGGTCCCATCGGGTCCGGCCTCGCGGCGGGCGACCAGCGTCGCCCGCCGGCCGGTGCGGGGAAAGATCGCGGTCAGCCGGGCCCCGCTCGGCGTCGCCGCATCCGCCACCGGCAGGTAGAGGGAGTAGACGCCGTCATCGAGCAGAACCAGATCACGCCCGGCCGGAAGCTCGCGCCCGGCCTCTGACCCCTTGGTAACCGAGCGGACGATCAGCCGCGCGCCCGAGCCGGCAGCCAGAATGACGACATTCCCCTCGGGCGCCTGCACGTCCAGCTCGAATTTCGAGATGCCGCCATCGGCGGACCGCTCCTCCGTGAGGGCCACCTGCATCGTGGGATAGGCGGCCGGATAGCGGGCCCGCGCGGTCAACACCGTACTGCTGGTCCGGCCGCCGCGCTGGACCGAGTATTCCTCCCGGCCGATCTCTCTCCCGCTTTGCTGGATACTCAGAACCTGATCCAATGCCTGCTGCGCCGCGACGGCGGTGGTCGGCAGCACCAGAAAGCAGGCGAGCAGCGCACGCATGGGCGGCGACGCTCCGGTCAGGGTGTGGGTGTGAGGAGCCGTTGGGTCAAGCGCTCCAGGATGAATTTATACAGTCCTTCTCCTTTGGTGGCCGATGCCAGCGCCGGACCGGCCAGAAGCTCGACGGCCACGAGCTCGGGGGCGAGGTAGAGCAGCAGCGAGGTGTCCAGCTCACCGCCGTGCGCCAGCGGCTCCGGGGAGGCGAGGAGGGGGCCGAAATCGAGGCCGAAGACATCGAGCAGAATCACCGAGGCCGTCCCCGTGCGGATGGTGCTCAGCGCCTCGAGGTGGGCGTCGTTGGCCTGGGCCGTCAGAATCACGAACTCGCGGACGCCTGCCCCCTCCTCCCAGGCTTCGATAAGTTCGTTCATGACCCGATGCAGCGTCTTGCGCCGCAACGCCGCCCCTCCCGGCAGGGGATGGGTCGGCGGCTGGACGCCGTACTCGATGGCGGGCGCGCGGGGGATACCGGACGCGGTGGAGAGGTCGTCCGCGAGGCGCTCCACGATGAGGGTATCGCACCCGAGCGGGAGGTGGGGACCGTGCTGCTCCGTCGTGCCGACCGGCACGAGCAGGGTGGACCGGGTTCGCAGCCGATCTCGCACGGCTCCGGGGGTCATTTCCTTCAGGCGCCAAGGCCGGGGCTCGTGAGGCATCTCGCTCGCTGGTGGGCGGTGCTGGTGCTGCCCGTGGGGGCGGTCGCGGCGGAATGGCTGCGGCAGCCCTCGGCTCTCTGGGTGATCGCCGCCTGGGTGGCGGGCGCCGCCGCGGTGGCCGCATTGAGCCCGTGGTCCGGCTGGCGGCGGCGCGCCCTGGCTGCTGCCCTGGCGGGCCTGTGCTTTGGGCTCGCCGCCGCCCACTGGCAGCTCCGGACGGTAGAGACCGCCTGGGAGGGCAAGCGGGCCGGTATGGTGGAGTCGGCCTCGACCGCGCTTCGCCGCAGCCTTCATCGGGCCTACCGCACGGTTCAGCAGCTCGCGGCCGATGGGGCCGAGGCAGCCGACAGCGATCGGGAAACCGCGTTTCGACGCCTGTCCAGAGCCTTGCCCCTTCTGGGGCCCGAGATGGGGGTCGCGGTGCTCGACCCCGATACCGACGCTCCCTGGGCCTGGGCCGGTCATCACCGCCTGGCACCGGCAGCGGCCGGTGATTCGATCGCCGTTCGGACGACCGGATATTACGTCGTGCTCGAGGCGCGGCGCCACTCGCGGGGGGGCCGCGTGGCGATTGCTTCGGTGCTCGTCTGGGCCCAGGCCTCCGTGCCCGAGCGCGACCGGAGCCTCGCAGAGATCATCCGCCGCCGGACCGACGTCTCGCTGGTGTTCTACCCACCCGGCGCCGCGCCCAATCATTCGGACCTGTTCGACTATGAGGAGCCGACGACACGGGGGTCGCGGCTCCTCTTCAGCGTTCTCCCGGTGCCGCCGGAGCAGGGAGTCGCGCGGGAGCTGGTGTTCGAGCGAGGTAGCCGGGTCGTTACCTGGCTGGTGCTGCTCACCCTGGTACTGGCCTTCTCCCTCGCCCCCAGGCCCTTCGAGCGCTACCTCATTCTGGCGTTCGTGGTGTGGCTCGCTGCCCGCGCTCCGATCGGGGCGGCGCTGGGGGCGCGAGCCCTTTTCTCGCCGGCCACCTTCTTCCGCCCCTTGCTGGGTCCCTTATCGAGCTCCGCCGGCGTGCTGGCGCTCACCGGGTTTCTGCTCACGCTGGCCGGCGTCTGGCTCTGGCGCCGCAGGCCCGAGCGACGCTGGTACGGGCTCGCCGGCGGCGCCGCGCTCCTGGTCGCATCGCCGTCGCTGGTGATCGCGCTCGCCCGTGGCATCACGCCCCCCGCCCGGGGGGCTCCCCCGGGCCTGTGGCTCACTTGGGAGCTCACCCTCCTGTTCGCTGCCTCCGCGCCGATCGTGCTCGCGACCGCGTTGTTCCGCGGGACGGCGCAGGCGACGGATCGCTGGCGGGTGCGGACCGGGGTCGCGATCGCGTTGGCGGTGTCGTTCGTGGGTGTGTTCGGTTGGAGCCCGGAGGGCTGGCCCGATTGGTACCCGTTCCTCTGGATCCCGGCACTGCTCCTGGTCGCGCTTCCGGCGCCCCGGTCCGCCACGATCCTCGGCATCGGCCTGGTGGCGGGAAGCTCAGCGGCGCTTGCGACCTGGGGGGCCGAGCTGGCTGGTCGCATGCAGGTGGCGCAGCGGGACGTGGCCCGTCTCGGCGAGGAGCCGGACCCGCTCGCCGTGCCGCTGCTCGAAGGGTTCGGGGAGGGAATCCGTCGAGGGCCTCCCCCAGCTACGGCGTCGCAGATGTACTCGCTGTGGAGCGGGTCGCAGCTGGGCGACCAGTCGTACCCCGGCCATCTGGCCTTGTGGACTCGAGACGGGACCCTCAAGGAAGAGCTCCCTCTGGATTCGCTCGACCTCCCGCTCCCCCTCCTGGCATCGCTGGTCCGTGGGCTGGCGGCGGGCCAGAATCAGCGGGTGACACCGCTCCGCCGGGTACCGGGCGTGCACTATGTCCTGCTGGTCCGGACCAGTCCCTCCTCCGTGATGACGGTCGCCGTCGGGCCGCGGTCCCGGCTGGTGCCACCTGGTCGGCTGGGGCGGTTGCTGGACCCGGACCGACGCGAATCGAGCCTCTACCGGCTGGCGTTGCTACCGGCGGGTTCAATGCCCGCAGGCGAGGACGACTCGCTCCGATGGCGCCGGGAAGGGTGGGCGCTTCGGGCGGAGCGCGCTCTCGCGCTTCCGGGTGCGCGGCGGGAGATCCGGGCGGAGATCGATCTGCGCGGACCGCTCCCCGTGTTCGTGCGCGGCGTGCTGGTAGTCCTGTTCGACGCGGGCCTGCTCGCCCTTGCCTGGTTGCTGGCCGAGTTTGTCGCCGGCGTTCCTCCCGCTCCCCCTCGATGGCGGACTCTCGCCCGGTCGTTCCGCTTTCGACTCGCGGTGACCCTGGCCGGGTTTTTTATCCTGCCGGCCGCGGGGTTCTCGATCTGGGGCTTCGTCCGTCTGGCGGCGGAGGCCGAGCGAAGTCGCGACCTGCTGATCACCCAGACCTTACGCGACGCGCAACTGGGCGCGCTGGGCCTGGAGCGGGCGCGTGGCCCCCAAGTCGAAGACCAGCTCGCAGAGCTGAGCCGGCGGATCGACGCGGATTTGGCGCTCTACCGCGGTGGCGCGCTGGTGGCGACCAGCGCCCCGGTCCTCCAGGACCTGGGTGTGGTCGGCCAGCTCATGGACCCGGTCGCGTTCCGGAGTCTTGCCCTGAGCGGGCTGCTGGAGCTGGCGCGCGACGGGCCGATGCCCGAGCTGGGCGAGCGGGTGGGATTTCGGGTGGTCCAGCCGGGAGCACCTTCCGCGCTCGGCGTGCTGGCCACGCCCCGGGTGGCGGACGACTCGAGCCTGGGAGCCCGGCAGCTCGACCTTGCCCTGGTGCTGCTGCTCGCCACCATCATCGGCGTCGTGGCCGCGCTGGCCGGCGCCCGGCGAGCCGCGTTGGCCCTGTCGCGGCCGGTCTCCGAGCTCCGCCGCTCGGCCATCGCGTTGGGCAGGGGCCAGCCGATGCCGTCTCACTCAGCCAACCCGCCGCTCGAGTTCGAGCCGGTATTCGGCGCATTCGAGCGCATGGCGGCCGACATCCGGTCGAGCCAGGACGCGCTCGAGGAGGCACGCCGCCGGACCGCGACCGTGCTCGCGACCGTCGCGACGGGCGTCGTCGGCCTGGATCAGGACGGGCGGGTGATCATCGCCAATCGCCAGGCGGTAGACCTGTTGGGCGTTCCGCTGGCGGAGGGCGACCTGCTGCTCGAGCAGCTCGCGCCCGCCTGGGCCCCGATGGTCGAGGTGGTCCGTGGATACCTGATCGCGCCGGCCGGGGCCGAGGCCGACGCCGAGCTTACGGTCGGCGGGCGGCGGCTTACGCTGCAGCTCGCCACGCTGGGGCCGGATCTCAGTGGCGCCGTGCTCGCGCTCAACGACGTGACCGACCTATCCCGGGCGGAGCGGGTCCTGGCGTGGGGCGAGATGGCGCGGCAGGTGGCGCACGAGATCAAGAACCCGCTCACTCCCATGCGATTGGGCGTGCAGCACCTCCGCCGGGTCTGGCGCGACGGCCGGGCTGACTTCGGCAGCGCGCTGGAGGACACGGCGGGGCGGATCCTGGGGGAGATCGACCGGCTGGACACGATCGCCCGCGCGTTCAGCCGCTTCGCGGCCCCGGCGCTGGCGCAGGATCCACTGGAGCCGATCGATCTGGCTGCCGTGGCGGCCGAGGTGGTGCAGCTCTATGAGCTGGCGGGCGAAGGAGCGGCCGCGAGCGTCCGGCTGGCCGTGACCGGCCAGGCGTGGGGCGACGCCCGCCGGGACGAGCTCAAGGAAGTGCTGGTCAATCTACTGGAGAACGCGCGGAATGCGGGTGGGCGCACCATCGTCGTAGCGGTCAGCGCAGGACGGATCGAGGTGACTGACGACGGTTCCGGCATTCCGCCCCACCTGCTTCCCCGCATCTTCGAGCCGAGGTTCTCGACCACGACGAGTGGATCGGGTCTCGGCCTCGCGATCGTGCGGCGGCTGGTCGAAAGCTGGGGTGGGAGAGTGGACGTACACAGCGCGGTAGGGCGGGGAACGACGGTGACGGTGCGGTTCACGGCGGCCGCGGCGCCGGCGCGCGCCGCGGAGCAGGGCTAGTCGTTGGTGGCTTCGGCCAGGCGGATCAGATCCCCTTCGGACGCCCCGTGCTCGACCAGCTCCAGGGCTGCCTTCATCTGCCGGTCATCCAGCAGCCGGCGGCGGGTCGCGGCCGCATCGCCGAACATGTCGCGCGCGATGTCGTACCCGAGCTGGCGGTCAACGTAGCTTCCGGCCGCTGCAAAGGCCTGATCGCCGATGTGCAGGCGCCGGGCCTCGAGCTCCACCCGCACGCGCTCGCGCATGGCGGGAGTGACCAGGAAGTCCTCCGAGCCGATCTCGCCCTGCGCCTTGATGGCGGAGGCGCAGTCAGCCAAGGCTCCGCGGAACGCGGCATAGCTGCTTCCCAGGGAGTCGAGGAACGCGCGCTCGTCGGCCGTGTAGCCGTCGCGCCGAACGATCCGGTCCGGCTGGATGCCCTTGCCGTCCGCCAGCAGGCGCCCGCTATCGGTGCGATACCGGACCCCGCGCGCCATCGCGCTCTGGCGGGCCTCGGCCACCACGCTGTCGGCGTGGGTCCGCGGCCGATTGATGCTCCGCCCGCTCGGCGTGAACCAGCGGGCGGTCGTCAGCTTGATCGCCATGTCGCTGCTGAGGGGATAGGTCGTCTGCAGCACGCCCTTGCCGTAGGTTGGAAGCCCGATCACCGCGGCCCGGTCATGGTCCTGCAGCGCGCCCGCTACCAGTTCGGCCGAGCTGGCGGTGCCGTCGTTGACCAGGACAACCAGTCCGAGGTCGGGCCACTTCTCGCCGCCCGACGCCACGTAGACCCGTGAGTGCTCGGTGGTCCGGCCCCGCGTGACGACGATGGTGTCGCCCTTGGGCAGGAACAGCTCGGCGACCTGCACGCCTTGCTTGATGAGTCCGCCGGGGTCATTGCGAAGGTCGAGCACGAGGGTCCGCATGCCCCGCTTCCGGAGTCCCCACACCGCCGTCTGGAGCTCGTCGGCCGAGCCGTCGCTGAGCGAATGGAGCGCCACGTAGCCGGTGGTTCCGTCGAGCATGACGCCGGGTGAGGTCGCGGGGATCCGCACCGACTTGGTCGTGGCCGCCGGGTCGCTGAGCTCGCCGGTGCCGGACATCTGCCGGCTGAACTGCCGATAGCCATCCCCGACCAGGAGCTCGGCGTAGGGATCCTTGAGCTGCGCGACCAGATTGCGCGCCGTGTTCTCGAAGAGCTCGTTCTGGTCGGCCGTCTCGAGGGAGTGATCGTGGATGACCGAGAGCACAGTGCCTAGCACTCGTGCCTGCTCGTAGAGCCGCTCCTCTTCGGTCGGCTCGCGATGGAGAAGCCAGCCGCCCGTGAGGAAGGAGAGGACTGCGACCAGACCGAGGGTAGCGAACCGTTTCATAGGAACGTTGCCGCGAATTGCCAGCGACTCCTGCCGGTTGCAGAGGGGGCCGACGCTAAGCCGCCGTCACTGCGCTGCTTGCGCTGCTATTGGGCCAAGATAGAGCAAAACAAGGGCCGGACTCAGGCAGCCAGCCCGTTCCGCACCCGTTCGAGCGCCGCGTGCAGTCCTGCGAGGAGGCCGGACACCGCCTCGAGCCGCGAGGCCCCGGCCGCGGCTTCGACCTCAGTCGCCGACCGGGCGACCTCGGTTGCTCCCACAGTCGCCGCGGTCCCTTTGAGCTGGTGGGCTGCCCGACGAAGCGCCTCGCGATCTTCCTGCCGGACGGCAGCCTCCACCTCCGCGACGCGGGCGGGCACGTCCTCCAGAAACAAGGCGACGAGCTCGCGTCGAAGCGCGCCCGGCGGAGAAGCCGGCTCGGCCGACACCGCCACAGGCACCAGCGGGACCCACCGGCCCAACACCTCGGCCAGCCTGATCCGCTCGATGGGTTTCGAGATGTAGTTGTCCATCCCGACCGCCAGGCACCGCTCGCGATCGCCGGACATGGCATTCGCGGTCATCGCAACGATCGGAATCCGGCGTCGGTCCCCCTCCTGCGCGCGAATGATCGCCGTGGTCTCGTATCCGTCGATCTCCGGCATCTGGCAGTCCATCAGGATCAGGCTGTAGTCCGCCTGAGGGAGGAGCTCGAGTACTTCCCGTCCGTTGGTCGCCACATCCACGGCGTAGCCCATCCGCTCCAGCAGCAGGAGCGCGACCTTGCTGTTGACCGGGTTGTCTTCAGCGAGCAGGAGACGAACCCGCTGACCCGGCGCTGGTCGGGAGGAGGTCGGGGCGCGGGGGGCCGGGATGGGCGTGGCGCGTGGGCTCTCCATGCGGATATCGCCCTCCATCAAGTGCGCAAGATTGCGGCAGACAGCCAAGCCCGACCCGGTACCGCCGTACTTCCGAGTCGTGGAGGCGTCCGCCTGGGTGAACTTGATGCCGTTGTCCGCCAGATCGCCGACCACCGGCCGTAGCCGAACCGGGTCTCCCAGCACCTGTCCCGGCAGATCGGGTGCGGGGGTCACGGTGATGGCGATGCCCTTGGCCTCGGCCTTGGGTGCAAGCATCTCGTGCACGCTCCGGACCACGGCGACGGGTCGAAGGGGCCCGCTCGATCTGCAGCCGGCCGGCCTCGATCATGAAAAAGTCCAAGGATGTCGGTGATGATTGCGATCGAGTGCTGGCCCGACAGTTCGGTCATGCCCAGCACACCGTTCATCGGCGAATCAACCAGGTGGTGGCGCCGCTGCTCCGCAGTGGCCAAAATATTGGCATGACTGTCGTTACGGCGTCGGGCCGATCCTGGCTAACCCATGTAACACTGCGTGCTATAGTGAGATAGCGCGCTGGCGCCAGCTTAGAGACCAAAATCTGGTCACCGTCGCGTTCTTGGCGGGCGCCAGGACGCGGTAATGCGAGCCAGCGCGCGCTCGCCGGGTTCGATCCCCCGACGGCGCGCCCCCAGCATAGAGGCCCTCGCCCCAGCCGGGTGCCGATGCTCGCTCGCGTCCGTTCCGCCGCCGTGCTCGGCGTCGACGCCTACCCGGTCGACGTCGAGGTCGATCTCTCCAGCGGGCTTCCCTCACTCGCTACCGTCGGGCTGCCGCAGAGCGCCGTGAAAGAGGGACGGGAGCGGGTGCACGCCGCGATCATCAACGCCGGCTTCGAGTTCCCGCTGAAGCGCATCACAGTGAACCTCGCCCCAGCCGACCGGCCTAAAGCCGGCTCGGGATTCGACCTCGCCATCGCGCTCGGCATCCTGGTCGCGAGCGGGCAGGTGCCCGGCGGGGCGCTCACCGATCTGCTGGTGCTGGGTGAGATCGGGCTCGAGGGCGATCTCCGGCCCGTCCGCGGCGCCTTGCCGGTCGCGCTTTGCGCCCGAGCGCTGGGCATCCGCCAGGTGCTCCTGCCGGCGGCCAATGCGGCCGAGGGGGCGCTGGTCGACGGGTTGGAGGTGAGGGGAGCGACGAAGCTGGTCGACATCTGCGGATTCCTCGCGGGCCGTGCTGACCTTCCGATCGCGCGGGCCGACCCGGCCGCGGCCCTGCGGCAGGGCGGGGAAGAGCAGGCTGATTTCGCCGAGGTGCGGAGCCAGGCCGCGGCCAAGCGCGCGCTCGAGATCGCCGCGGCCGGAGGCCACAACGTCCTGATGATTGGCCCGCCAGGAGCAGGAAAGACAATGCTTGCCCGCCGGCTCCCCACCATCCTTCCC
>DASQPE010000218.1:0-3040 GCA_035644115.1 Gemmatimonadales bacterium | reverse complement strand
TGAGGCCGTAGGCCGAGAGCGCGGCTGGGTTGGCCTGCACCCGCACCGAGGGCCGCTGCCCACCGCTGATGCTGACGAGGCCAACTCCAGGGAGCTGGGCAATCTTCTGGGCGAGCCTCGTATCGGCCAGATCCTCGACCTGGGGCAGCGGTAACGTCGCCGAGGTCAGCCCGAGCGTGATGATCGGCGTATCGGCCGGGTTCACCTTGCTGTACACGGGCGGGTTCGGGAGGTCCGGCGGCAGGAGCGTCAGCGCCGAGTTGATCGCGGCCTGCACCTCCTGCTCTGCCACGTCGAGCCCGAGGCTCAGCGTGAACTGCAGCGTGATCACCGAGCTGCCGCTCGAGCTGGTGGACGTCATCTGGTTCAGCCCGGGCATCTGCCCGAGGAACCGCTCGAGCGGGGCGGTGACCGACGACGCCATGACGTCTGGGCTCGCGCCCGGGTAGAACGTGAAGACCTGGATGGTCGGGTAGTCCACCTGAGGCAGGGCGGAGACCGGCAACAGGCGATAGGCGAGGGCGCCCGCCAGCAGCAACGCGGCCATGAGCAGCGTCGTGGCGACCGGCCGCAGGATGAACGGGCGCGACAGGTTCACGAGGCCTTGCGCAGTTCGATGGCCGCTCCGTCGCGAAGCCGCTCGGCGCCTTCGACCACGACCTGCTCCCCGACCGCCAGGCCCCGCTCGATCGACACGTCGTCACCGTCCGTCACCCCGACCGTCACCTGCCGGACCCCGACGGTCCGGTCGGGCCGTAGCACGTAGACGAACGACCCCCGCGTGCTCTGCTGGATGGCCGCGGTCGGCACCACTGTCGCGCCGCGGCGGGTCTCGATGAGGAGGCGGGCATTGACGAACTGGCTGGGGAACAGCCGGTTGTCGGTGTTCGGGAACTGGGCCTTGAGCCGGACCGTGCCGGTGGTCGGATCGACCTGGTTGTCGATCGTGAGCAGCGCGCCCTCCGTGAGCTTTCGCCGATACTCCCGATCGTAGGCCTCGACCGGCAGCCGGACGCCCCGCTGGAGCTGCTCCAGCACCGTCGGGATGCTGTCCTCCGGGATCGTAAAGATCACGGTGATCGGCTGGAGCTGGGTGATGATGACCAGGCCGCCCGTATCGGTGGCGTGCACGATGTTTCCGGGGTCCACCAGACGGAGCCCCACCCGGCCGGCGATGGGCGAGGTGATGCGACAGTAGACGAGCTGAACCTTCGTGGCCTCGATCTGGCCCTGGTCGTTCTTGACCGTGCCCTCGAGCTGCTGAACCAGCGACGCCTGGGTGTCCAGCTGCTGTCGGGGCACCGCGTCAGTCGTGACGAGCACCTGGAACCGCTTGAGATCGAGCCGGGCGTTGTCGAGCAGCGCCTGGTCGCGCTCCAGCTGGCCTTCGAACTGGGTCAGCTGCGCCTGGAACGGACGCGGGTCGATCTCGGCCAGCAGGTCTCCGCTCCGGACCATCTGCCCCTCCTGGAAGTGGACGCCGATCAGCTCGCCGTCCACACGGCTCCTCACCGTGACCGTATTGAGCGGAGTGACCGACCCGAGCCCTTTGAGGTAGACCCCCACGTCGCGCGTCCTCGCCGCCGCCGCAACGACCGGGATGCGCGGCGAGGCCGGGACGCTTCCCTGCGCGCCGGCGGTGGATCGCCATGGCCGCGAGAGCGCCAGGGTTCCTCCACCGATCACCGCGATCAGGAGGGCGAACGACCCCAGCGCGTATGGGTGCCGGCGCAGGCGGCTCGCGACACCCATGCCGCGTCAGCGCGGGTCCCGGCCCGGCTGCGTCGAGGCGGCCTTCAAGACCTCGATCTCGGCTTCCCCGGCCGCGTCCGCGAGTAGCATGAGCAGGTAGATCCGATCACCGACCAGCTTGGCCTCCCGCACCGACACCATGGTTGGCGTGAAAGCGACGGCGTGGGTCACGATGTCGTCGACGGCCGCCCGGATCGCCTGCTCCAGGGTCTCCTTGTCCGCGGCCTCGTCGGCGCGGATCGAGGTCAGCGCCTCGATGACGTACGCGCGGGCAGGACTGGCCGTCGCCAGGAGGGCGAGGCCCAGGGTTACCACGATCGAGCGCGCACGAATCTTCGCCATGTCATCCTCCCCTGATCGGCCGGCTGATGCCCGACGACCGGTCCTCGTGGCCGCGCCGGCCGCGCTGCGACCCACTCCCGTCGCGGCCGGTGCGGACGCATTCGCCCAGCGCTCGCCTCGCACCGTCCGTAGCACGCTTATGACGAACCCGCGCGCATCCCAGTCGCGGCGCCCCATTCTTCCGCAAGAATGCGACAGCCGAGCCGGAACCCTTCTCGCCGTGGCGCCATCACATGAACAGGCTCTCCAGGCGGGCCGCCATGAGTCGTGAGGCGCGCCGTTGTCCATCAGGAACGGGGGTGGCGATGAAGGTCGCGGAGATCTGGAGATATCCGGTCAAGACGATGGCCGGTGAGAAACTGCAGCGGGTGCGCCTCGGGCCGCTTGGCATCGAGGGCGACCGGGTCGTACACGTCGAGGACGCCCGGGGGCAGGTGATCACCTCACGCTCCCATCCGCGTTTCCTGGGTCACAAGGGTGCGCTGGGCCTGGATGGCGAGCCCCTTGTCGACGGCCGGCCGTGGAACAGTCCGGAGGTCGCCGCCAAGGTTGTAGACATTGTCGGGCCTGGCGCCAAGCTAGTGCGCCACGACGGCGTTGAGCGTTTCGACGTGCTGCCGCTGCTGGTGGCGACCGACGGCGCCATCGCCGCCTTCGGTCACGACCGTCGCCGCTTGCGGCCCAACATCGTGATCGGCGGCGTCGACGGGTTGGCCGAGCGCGAGTGGCCGGGCGGCTGCCTGCGCATCGGCAAGGTGCTCATCGGGGTCCAGGATTTGCGGCTGCGCTGCATCATGACCGCATACGATCCGGACACGCAGGTCCAGGACAAGGAGATTACCCGGGACATCTATCGGCGGTTCGCCGGCAAGCTCGCGCTTAACTGTTTTGTGATCGAAGGTGGCGAACTCACCGTGGGGGATGAGGTGCAACTGGTACGTGGTCG
>DASQPE010000217.1:0-3612 GCA_035644115.1 Gemmatimonadales bacterium | reverse complement strand
CAGGCCATCCTCTTTCCCCGGCTCCCGGGGATGTCACTCGAACAGAACCTCGCGAACCGTTGGCCGGTGATGTTTGCACTCCTCTACCTGCCTGCCCTCGTCCTTCTGTTCCTGCAACCGGCACCGGTATCCGAGCTGGTTGACCGACCGAGGGATCCCTGATCGGCCGCTGGTGGTCCGGCGCTACTTGGCGGTGGCGGGAAGATAGGCGGACAGCTCACGGCGGTTCACCACGAGGGAGATGATCCATACCAGCCAGAAGACCAGCACCCCGGCAACGAATTCGTGATCGACGATGTCGAGCCGCACCTCGCTCAATTGGGTATGCAGCACGTCAAGGCGCCCCGGCGCGCTGGAAGGCGGCGGGGCCGTGCGTGCCGCTCCGTCAGGAAGCCGCGCGTAGACGTCGTACTCGCCCTTCGTCGCGAGAAGCTGATATCGACTGAAGAGCGTCGCCAGCGCAGGATCCCTTTCGAAATATCGGATGTAATTCAGGCGGCGGAGCCCGTTACGGGCAACGTCCCGCGCCGGACGTAGTACCAGGATGAGGCCCGGCTGCGCCTGAAGCAGGTCCTCATGAACGGCATCCCAGAGGTACCGCTCGGGTGGCCGCATCTCAGCCACGGGATGGTAGACCAGCGGGCCGTCGGCCTCCAGCGCGTCCCAGTAGCTCGCCGGGAGGAGCCACAAATGCGGAAAGCGCGACGCGAGTGAAACGCCGGCATAATTGACCAGCGGGAAGGCGGCGGCAATGTGGTATGACAGCACGGCTACCGGGCGCTTGGCAGCATGCGCCCGCACAAACCCGGCGAGATCCTCCAACTGGGCCCGAGCCCGCCGATCGGCGGGACTGCCGCCGGCGACATCGACGATGGCGGCGCCCAGCACCACTAGGACGATGGTGGCGGTAAGCACGCCGGCCACCCTGCCGTAGAGTCGCCGGCTCAGACTCGGCGCGATGCCAGGGGCATCGATCGCAACCAGGCCAAGCAGAACAAAGGCCAACGCGAAGGCGGGGTAAAAGTGGTACCGCAGCCCCTTCTGCTGGGCCACGCCCGCCAAGAAGCATGCGACGACCTCGGTCGCGAGCAGCGCCCATAGGAGGGGGTTGCGAGACGAAGGTCGCATCACCGCGGCGGCAAGGAGGGCGACGACTACCAGGAGCGCGCCGGGGGCCAGCACGAACAAGCTGTAGAATGGAGCCTGGAGGTAACGCAGGTATAAGGGGCCCAGTGCGCCGGCCATGGCAAGAAACTCCGGCGTCACCAGGATCACTGTTGTAGCGTATCCCACCAGGAATAACAGCACTCCACCGAATTCAGGGGTCAATCGAAGAGATCCGCGGGTCCATCGGAATACCTCGAGGGCCAGCCAAGCCAGGGCAAAGTGCGGCTTCAGCGCGATGGCAATGCCTGCAAGCACGCCGATGCCGAGACCCTCTCTACCCGCGGGCTCGCGGCCGCGCAGCCGGGCGGTCACCGCCAGGATGTACGGAGCGAGCAGCGCCAGGACCAGGTGCTCCCGCTGGCCCAGGTCCTCGGCCGCCAGCGGGAACAATGCGAAGCACAGCAGCAGCAGACAGTAGCGGCCGTACGCCGGCTGATCCGGGAAGACGTACCAGCGCATGATGCGATAACACAGGAGGAACAGCGCCCAAACGGCAGCGGTGCTTGCCACGCGGTAAACCAGAAACTCCGAGAGATGCGTCGCGCGGGCGAGCAGGACGATTGGGACGTTGAGCCAGACAATCAGCGGCGGGTTGATCTCGACGACATCCCGGTAGAGCTTCGCTCCGTCCAGCACGCGGCCCGCGGCGTACAGCAGGAACGCCATATCAGGCGGAGCCGTCCGGGCGAGCTGGGCGCAGAGCGTGACGGTGACGAGCGCAAAGGCGACAGCCCAAAACAGCGGCCGTTCCTCCAGGAAAGCGAGGCGGCGGCGCTCGGCCACCAAGCGCGGGCCTACGCCCTCAGGACGCGAAGCCGACGTGCGCGGGCTCGTCCGGAGCGGCCCAAGGTGCGACGTGGGGAGCGGCGTACTGTCCGCGCAATTGCCGACAACCGATGCGAACCAGGTCCCACGCCATGCGGGCGGAGTCGGTAACCAGATTCACGCGCGAGTCCGGCTGGTGGGCCCAGTTGACGGGCACTTCAGCAATTGCGAAGTCGCAGAGCCGCGCCATCAGCAGAACTTCGACGTCGAAGCTGAACCCTACGGTGCGCATGCGGGAAAAGAGAACATGGGCGACCGCCCCGCGAAAGAGCTTGAAGCCGCACTGGGTATCCGAGATCCCCTCGACCCCGGTAAGCCTGACCAGGAGATGGAAGGCGCGCCCGACCACGCGGCGGTGGATCCGGGTGCGCACGTGGACGCCGGCCGCAGCGAGGACCCGGGAGCCGATGGCAAGGTCGGCACCCGTATCGAGAGCCGCTTCGAGTCGCTCGAGCTCCTCGATCGGCGTGGCTCCATCGGCATCGGCGAACAGAAGGTTGCGTCCGCGGGCGTTCACCACGCCGGAGCGCACGGCGTACCCCTTGCCTTGATTCTCGGCCAGACGGATCAACCGAAGCTCGGCGAACTCGCCGGCCAGCCGCTCGACCAGCGCGGTCGTGCCGTCGGTGCTGCCATCGTCCACCACGATGAGCTCTACATCCAGCCGCCGGCGGCGGCAGTAGGCGAGGTAGGCCCGGAGCGTGGGTTCGAGTCGACGCTCTTCGTTGTACGCCGGAATGACAATGGAGAGATCGGGCTGTGCACGCATGGATGAGGGGCGAAAGCAACTGTCGTACCAACGCGGCTGCGTCGGCGGATCACCGGGGAAGCGCAACGTCTTTGGGTAGTTATGGCCGGTCCTTCTGCGCGATCCTGTAGCGCGGCGGCGGCGCCTTGTAGCGGTGTCCCCGATCTCCCATGATCTTCTACGCCCCGGTACCGGCGCAAAGGCCAGGAAGCGCAGGACGCGGGCCTGGCATGTGGCTTGCTTGACGAGATCGCACCTGTAAGATCACTTCAGCGCACACCAGAAGCCATTCCTCCATAGTCCGGCGGAGCCACGGCTCCCGGGGATTCAATGACAGCTCGTCTCGATGACTGTCGGGTGGAACTGCCGCACTCGGCTCGCTCCGTAGAACGACCTGCGACACTCGCATGGCTGCCTGCTGTATTCTGCGCCTCAGGCTTCGCCGCTCTGGTATATCAAGTAGTCTGGCAGCGGGTTTTGTTTGCGGCTTTCGGCATCAACGTGGAGGCGGTCACGGTCGTCGTCACCGCGTTCCTCGCTGGGCTGGGCTTCGGAAGCTTGCTGGGGGGCCGGGCCGCAACGGGTGGTGACATCAGCCTCCTTCGGGGCTTCGGCCTGCTCGAGACCGCCATCGGTCTGTTCGGTCTCATCTCCCTGCCATTCTTCCGGTGGGTGGGGGACGTGACCCTGAGCCTTGGCTCAGTTGAGCAGGGGCTGATCACGGTGCTGATCGTGATGGTGCCTACCACGCTCATGGGGGCGACTCTTCCGCTGCTGGTCGGGTACTTGGTTCGTTCCAGCGGCAACGTCGGACGCACGGTGGGGACCCTCTACTTCGTGAATACCGCCGGCTCTGCGCTCGCGGCCCTCGC
>DASQPE010000216.1:0-2002 GCA_035644115.1 Gemmatimonadales bacterium | reverse complement strand
CCAGCGCCGGTGACCGCCGGAGCCTCGCTCCCGACAGCCCCAGCGTCTCGCCGGCGATAACCACCCCTGCCACCTTCCCGCCAACGGCGTTGAGACAAACGGCAGCCAACTCCGACAGCGGGACCGCTTCCGACTCGGGCTTCGGGTTGAAACGCACCAGCTTCGAGAACCCACCCTCGCAGCTCAGACCCGACGCCAGCACCGCGCGGGGCGCGGCCGGCCCGTCAGCCACGAGGTAGTCCGCCATCCGGGCGCCATCGCTGGGGAAGTAGGCCACGCATCCGGCCACCGCAACCAGCTCGCCGATCCCCTCATGACACTCGTCGTAGCTCCCGCCGATCGCGCCCAGGCCAAAGCCGAAAGCGTCGGCGGGAAAGGCCACGGTGCTGCATGCGTCCGCCCCCAGGGGAGCCCGAGTCAGCTGATCCGGGCGCCCGTGCAGATGACAACTCAACGTGCCCTCCGGAACGCAGGAGGACATCTGGTACTGGCCGCTGGTTCCCAGGTGCCCGCCCGAGTACCACGAAGAGCGCCGGAGGTCGATCGCCCGCGCGCCCGAGCCTCCCCGCCCCGAGCGTGGGTCCCACCCCGCGATCGCGAACATGTCGCTCACCGCCGGCGGCACCGACTTGAGATGCACCTCGCCGCGGAGGGCGGCCAGCTCCTGCTGCCAGCGCGCCAAAACCTTGGTGGCGGCGGAGCTGACGTAGGTGACCCCGGACAGGTCGATGCTCAGCGACCGTACGCCATCCCGGAGGAGGTCCTCCAGAGTGTTGGAGAGGTGTTCGGCCCATTCACGGTCCAGCCGACCCCAGAGCCGCAGGACGGCGGACCCCCCCTCACGGTCGGCGTCGATCTTCATTTCTTCCTGGTGGTATCCCCGCCCACGACCGTGTCGGCCTGTTTCACGACGTCCGGCGACAGGGTGACCCCCACCTTGCCGGCGCCCGACGGATTGACCGCGATTTTGGTGGCCTGCACCCGGTAGAACGGGATCGAGCCCGGGCTTTCGCCCCGAAGGATCCGCGCGATCATCTTGCCCGCCTCGGCGCCGCCCTCCTGAAAATCCGGGAAGAACGACGCGACAGCCCCTTTCAGCACCTCGAACGGCGACGGGGAGAACACCGGGATTCGGCACTCGTTCGCGACCTTGATGAGGCTGGCAAATCCCGCGTGAGCGACGTTGCCGTAGAGCTCGATCGCATCGACCTTCTTGCCGCAGAGCGACCGGGTCGCCTCGCCGACCTCGCTCACGTTGCCCACCGCCGCGTCGGAGACTTGCAGATGGGCCTGCCGAGCCGCCTTTGTCATCCGGTCCTTGAAGGTGACCGACAGCTTGTCCTCCGGACTGAAGAGAATCCCGATCCGGCGGGCCTTCGGCAGCACCCGCCGTATGAGCGCCACCCGCCTGGTCTGCTCCGGATCCCCGAAGCCGGGCGAGTAGACTCCGGTGATGTTGGGGAGGTGGTTGCTGTCGCTGGTCCCCGCACCGGCCGCGAACGGGTCGGACAGCAGGTGGAAGACGACGGGGACCGACTTGGCCCGTTTCACCGCAGCCTCGAGGGTGGCGTCCTGCAGAGCCACGATCACTTTGGCCTTGGCGTCGATGGCTGCGTCGATCAGACTCGGAAGCGTGGCCAGATCACCCTGCGCGCTCGAGATCTTGAGCTCGTAATCCCGGCCGGCCTCCAGGTCGGACTCACGCAACCCCACCTTGATCGCATCCTCACCCCACTCGTTCCCCATCCAGTCGGCGGCGCGAATGAGGGCAATGAGTGGCTTGGCAGCGGTCTGGGCGGGAGCGCTGGCTGTCGCCGCAACCTGCTCTGCCGCAGGCGCTTTGGCGTCCGGCTTCCCGCAGCCACCGGCCACGGCGAGGCAGGCCGCGAGGCGGGCGAATCGCAGGGTGGTGAATGGCTGAAACGGGAGGCCCGGATGGATGCCCATGTTGGATACTCCTGAGACTGAGCACCCAATCCTACCTTCTGCCCTAGCCCCTGCA
>DASQPE010000215.1:0-10361 GCA_035644115.1 Gemmatimonadales bacterium | reverse complement strand
ATGCCCATGATCTCGGGCTTCACTTCCGGGGCGGAAATGAGTGCCGTGAGCCCGTCCAGAGCACCCAGGGCACCGCCGAGCACCAGGCCGAGCAATGGCTTGTTCACGAACGACCTCCGGGTTGGGGAGAGAACAGCGGGCTTCTCACTACCATTACCCGTTTCGGCCCGATCCTTTAGAGCCCCCGCATTGCCAGGAACAGCAACCGAACGGCGAGATAGGTCAGCACGAGGATGATGGCCACCTGGTACTTCCGAAAGACTCTACCGGCGCGCTCGGCGATGTTCTCCCGGTATGCGGCCACCGGCGCGCCATCGAGGAACCGGGTGATGTCGGCCGCCAGCTCGGCGGCCGAGCCGTAGCGTCCTCCCGGATCGGGCGACAGAGCCCGGTTCCAGATGGCGGCCAGGGGCCGGGGGACAGGCTGGGTGGCACTGCCGGCACCCGCGACAGCGCGGAGAATCGCACCGAGCGCGTAGACGTCGGTTCGCGCATCGATCTGCCCGGCGTCGCCCCGGGCCTGCTCCGGGGCCATGAAGCCAGGCGTTCCGAGTACGACGCCCGGCGCCGTGTCCGCCTCTCCCGGAGCGGCGACCGATGGAGCGCCGAACGGCGGAGCGGCGGTCTCGTCGCCGCCCTCGTGGGGTGTCCCCCGAATCCGCGCGATGCCCCAGTCGAGCACCAGCACTTCACCGAAACCGCCGACCATGATGTTGGATGGCTTGAGATCCCGGTGGACTACGCCCTGCGCATGGGCGAAGCTGACCGTCTCGCACACCCGCTGGAGGACCCGCAGCACATCGGCTCGGGACACACCCCGGGCGAAGTCGTGGAGCCGCTCGCCCCGGACCAGCTTCATGACGTAATAGACCCGCCCGTCGGCCAGGGTGCCGACCTCGTGCACCGGCACGATGCCCGGATGCTCCAGGCGTGCAAGAATCCGCGCTTCGCGCTCGAGGCGGATCGCCGCGTCCTCGCCGGCCACGTCGGCGCGCAGCACCTTGAGCGCGACCTCGCGGCCTAGGGTCCGATCGCTGGCGCGGTACACCGTGCCCATGCCACCGTGCCCGATGGGCTCGCGGATCTCGTAACGGTCGCCTGGAAGCTCGGGCGCCCGGAGCACCTGGCGAAGATGGGTCAGGGCAGCGTCCGGCAGGCTCATGAGTCCCCCTCCCCAAACAGGTCCTCGGCCTCGGCCCGAAACTCGGCGTCGGTCGCGGTCAGGAACCGCAGCCGCTCGAGCACGAGCCGCCGCAACTCCCGTCGCGCCCAGGCGAGATGGTTGGTCACCTGGGTCACCGGCAAGCTCAGCGCCTCGGCGAGCTCGCGATAGCTCGGGCGATCGGCGTCGCTCTCGGGGACCAGGTCATAGCGCTCGAATACCGCGAACCGTATCTGGCGCGGCGTGTCCCGGCACGCCGCGCGCAGGTCGGCGACGGCGTCGGTGAAGAGCCCCCGAATCCACTCTCGCTCGAACCAGGCATCGGGGTCGCCGTCGCGGCCGTCTCCGTCGCCGGCTGCCAGCTCGCGCTCGACCTGAAGGAAGTCGAGCGGCACGAGGGTGACCCCGCCGCCCCGCTTGAGCCGGCGCTCGTCCCGACGGGCGTTCGCGACGAATCGGTCGAGGCAGGCCCGGACATAGGTCCGAAAGCGGGCGCGGGCCGGATCGTATCCCTCCAGGAATCCGCTGGCCAGCGATCGGGCGAAGAACTCCTGGGTGAGGTCTTCAGCGTCGGCGGGCTCGAGCTGCCAGCGCTTGCGGAGATGAGCGTACACCGGGCGCCAGTAGGCCGTGACCAGAACGTCGAAAGCACCCCGCCTCGCCTCCGGGTCCGCGCCCCGAATGGCCTCGACCACCGACCTTCGGGTCGTTGGAAACGCGGGGTGCGGAGAGGGGGGGTCAGCGGGCACTATGAAAGGACCGCGCGTCGGCCACCGGAGTCATCGACATAGGATCGCTGCGAGGCGGGGGTTGGGGAAGGGCCCGTGCTCGACAACCCTCGGCGCGGACGCCATGTTGATGACGGCTCCGGTGCCGACCGCAGCCTCACAGAAACCATCCGCACCTGTCTTGCGGTGTACGCACCGGGCGGCCACAGCCGCGTCTGACACCGTTACGCCGAGCGAGGGAGGTAACGTGAAAAAGCTAGCGATCGGTTGTGCTGTCCTGGTAGTCCTGCTCGTGGTGGGTGGGGCGGTGGGATCGTACCTGGTCTACCACAAGGTCAAATCGACGATCGGAGGCTTCGCGCAGCTCGGCAAGGTCCCCGAGCTCGAGCAGTCCATTCGCAATCGATCGCCCTACACGCCGCCGCCGTCCGGGGAGATAACGACAGCCCAGCTGGACCGGCTCCTCCGGGTGCAGCAGGCAGTCCGCACCAATATTGGCGCCCGCGGCGCCGAAATGCAGCAGAAATACCAGGCGTTGCTCGCCAAGAAGGAAGCGACCGCTCTCGATCTGCCGGAACTGGTGCATGCCTACAGCGACATCGCCGCGGGGTACGTCGACGGCAAGCGAGCCCAGGTGGATGCCCTCAACGACGCCGGGCTCTCACTCGAGGAGTATCGCTGGGTCCGCAAGCGGGCGTACGAGGGCCTCGGCATGCCGATGATGGATCTCGACGTCGCCAAGATGATTGTGGACGTCCGGAGCGGGCGGACCCCGGCACAACCCGACCGCATTCTTCCGCTCGGCCCGAGCGGACCGCCGGCCAATCAGAAGCTGGTCGGCCCGCACCAGAAGGTGCTCGAGGACTACGCCCCGTACGCCTTCTTCGGTCTGTAGCGAAACGGCGCCCGGGATCGCTCCCGGGCGCCGTCGCTTTTCGGTTCCAACTAGCCGCTACTCCTCTTCCTCCAACAGCCCAGCGGGCACCGGCGCCAACGGCGCGACCGGTAGTACTTCGGCCTCCACCGGGACCGGCGGCGGGGGCTCGTATCCCTCCGGCGGCTCGATGTCGATCTCGGCGTACCGGTAAATGCCCGAGCCCGCCGGGATCAGGTGCCCGATGATGATGTTCTCCTTCAGGCCCAGGAGGTCGTCCTTGGCCCCGCGGATCGCCGCGTCGGTGAGCACCCGGGTGGTCTCCTGGAACGACGCCGCCGAGATGAACGACTGGGTCGTGAGACTCGCCTTGGTGATCCCCAGCAGCACCGGCTCGGCCTGCGCCGGCGTGCCCTTCCGCCGGAGCGTCCGCTCGTTCTCGTCCCGGAAGGTGAGCCGGTCCACCGTCTCGCCCTCGAGGAAGTCGGTGTCACCCGGATCGGTGACCCGCACCTTCTGGAGCATCTGGCGCACGATCACGCCGATGTGCTTGTCGGCGATCCGGACGCCCTGCAGGCGATAAACCTCCTGCACCTCGTTGAGCAGATACTCCTGCACCGCCCGCGGTCCCTTGATGAGCAGGATGTCGTGGGGGTTGACCGGACCCTCGGTGAGCCGGTCGCCCGCCCGCACCCGGTCGCCCTCGTGCACCCGGAGGTGCTTGCCGGCCGGCACCTCGTACAGCTGCGCCGGCGTCTCGCTGTCGGTGCCGTCGGGGTAGACGTAGATCTCGCGCTTGCCGCGCTTGATCTCGCCGAACTTCACCACCCCGTCCACCTCGGAGATGGTCGCCGGATCCTTCGGCCGGCGCGCCTCGAACAGTTCCGCAACCCGTGGGAGACCGCCCGTGATGTCGCGGGTCTTGTAGGCCTGCCGCGGGATCTTGGTGACCGTCACACCCTTGGCCACCTTGACCGGGGTCGAGAGGAATACCGTCTTGTCCTTGCTCTCCTTCTTGCTCTTGGAGGGCCAAGCCTCGTTGATCGGGCGCTCATCCACGTGGAACTTGGTGCTCCACGGGTTGGCCTCCTCGGGAATCTCCATAGCCCGGCTGACCTGATCGGTGGGCGAGCCCATGATGATGCGGCTGCCCTCGGCCAGGGTGTACTCCTGCGGGTCCTTCCGGTGGCCGGTGTACACCAGCACGCTCGGATGCAGCTCCCGATCGGGGTCGGCCATGACCACGATCGAGCGCAGCCCGGTTCCCTCGTCTAGCTCCTCGCGGAGCGTGACCCCCGGCACCAGGTCCTTCCAGCGAAGCTCGCCGTCGGACTTGATGATGCTCGGGTCGTTGTACGGGTCCCAGGTATAGAGGATGGTCGCCCGGCGATCGTTGTCGCCTTTGCTGACCAGGTCGCCCTCCTTGACCGCGAGCAGCGCGCCCTCAGGCACCGGGTAGCGGTTCAATACCCGCTTCGGGTCCTTCGGGTCCACCACCTGAATGCCTTCCTTGTTCTCCTCCGCAGCGGACTCGTCCTCGCGGGTGAGCACCACCCGGATATTGGTCCGGGTTCCATCTTCGTACTCGACCGGAAGGTCGGTCCACTCGAGGCCCTCGGTGTACTTCACCATGCCGTCGGACCGCGCCCGCCGCTCGGCTTCCTCGGCGATGCGGGACGACGTGCCGCCGATGTGGAACGTGCGGAGCGTGAGCTGGGTCCCCGGCTCGCCGATGGACTGCGCCGCCAGGATGCCCACCGCCTCGCCCATGTCCACCATGTCCATGGTGGCCAGGTTCCGGCCGTAGCACATCCGGCAGATGCCCCGGCGCGCCTCGCAGGTCAGCACCGACCGGATCTTTACCTTCTCGATGCCGGAGTCATCGATGTCGTCGGCGATCTCCTCGTCGATCAGCTGGCCCGCCTGCACCAGCAGCTGAGGATCGCCGTGCTCGTCCAGCTCGTGCGGGTCGAACACGTCTTCCGACGCGACCGTGCCGAGGATACGCTCCCGGAGCGGCTCGATGATGTCCTCGCCTTCCTTGAGCGGCGCGATCTCGAGCCCGAGGATGGTCCCGCAGTCTTCCTCGGTGACCGTGACGTCCTGCGCCACGTCTACCAGCCGGCGGGTGAGGTAGCCCGCGTCCGCCGTCTTGAGGGCGGTGTCGGCCAGACCCTTGCGCGCACCGTGGGTCGAGATGAAGTACTCGAGCACGGTGAGCCCTTCGCGGAAGTTCGACTTGATCGGGCTCTCGATGATCTCGCCGATCCCGCCGGTGAGCTTCTTCTGCGGCTTGGCCATCAGGCCGCGCATGCCCGCCAGCTGGCGGATCTGGTCCCGCGATCCCCGCGAGCCGGAGTCGAACATCATGTACACCGGGTTGAACCCGCCGCGGCTCTGCCGCATGTGGTTCACCATCGCCTCGGCCACGTCGTTGTTGGCGTGGGTCCAGGCGTCGATCACCTTGTTGTACCGCTCGCCGAAGGTGATCTGGCCGGTGTTGTAGGCCCGCTGGAACCGCTTGACCCGCTCGTCCGCCTCGGAGAGCAGCTTGGCCTTCTCCAGCGGAATCTCCAGGTCTTCGATGCCGATCGACACGCCGCCCCGGGTGGCAAAGCCGAAGCCGAACTCCTTCAGGCGGTCGAGGAACAACACCGTGTCGGACAACCCGGCCCGGCGGTAGGCCTCGAGCACCAGCTCGGAGAGCTGCTTCTTCTTCATCACGAAGTTGCGGTAGCTCTTCTCCACGATCACGGCCTTGGGCACGATGCTGTTGAACAGCACCCGGCCCACGGTGGTGCGAACCCAACGCGGCCGCCGCGCGTCATCGTCCACCGTCTCCCGCGGCGGGACATACCAGAAGTGCACCGGCGTGTGGTATTTGATCACACCGGCCAGGAGCGCCATCTCGATCTCCGCCAGCGACCCGAAGTGCTTCGCGTCCTTCCAGAGGCGCTTCTCGGTCTCTTCCTTCTTCCCGGCCCCGGCCCGGCGCAGCTCCTCTTCGAAGCCGACCGGATCCTTGGTCAGGAAGTAGCTCCCCAGCACCATGTCCTGCGACGGCTCCGCTACCGGCCGGCCGTCGGAGGGCTTGAGGATGTTGTTCGAGGAGACCATCAACAGCCGGGCTTCGAGCTGCGCCTCGAACGAGAGCGGCACGTGCACGGCCATCTGGTCGCCGTCGAAGTCCGCGTTGAACGCCGCGCAGACCAGCGGGTGGATCCGGATCGCCTTGCCCTCGACCAGCACCGGCTCGAACGCCTGGATGCCCAGCCGGTGCAGCGTGGGCGCCCGGTTCAAGAGCACCGGGTGGTCCTGGATGATTTCCTCCAGGATCTCGTACACCTCCGGGCTCTCCCGCTCGACGATCTTCTTGGCCCGCTTGACCGTCTCGGCGATCCCCTTCTCCACCAGCTTATGGATGATGAACGGCTTGAACAGCTCGACCGCCATGGCCTTGGGCAGGCCGCACTGATGCAGCCGGAGCTCCGGGCCCACCACGATCACCGAACGACCGGAGTAGTCCACCCGCTTGCCCAGCAGGTTCTGACGGAAGCGGCCCTGCTTGCCCTTGAGCATGTCGGACAGCGACTTCAGGGGCCGCTTGCCCCGTCCGCGGATCGCCTTGGACCGCCGCCCGTTGTCGAACAGCGCGTCCACCGCCTCCTGCAGCATCCGCTTTTCGTTCCGGAGAATGACTTCCGGCGCCTTGTGCTGAATCAGTTTCTGGAGCCGGTTGTTCCGGTTGATGACCCGGCGGTACAGGTCGTTCAGGTCGCTGGTGGCGAACCGCCCACCATCGAGCGGCACCAGAGGCCGGAGATCGGGCGGGATCACCGGGATCACGTCCAGGATCATCCACGCCGGGTTGTTCGGGAAGTCGCCCGAGTCGCCCGACGAGAGGAACGCGTCCACGATCTTGAGCCGCTTGAGCATCTGCTTCTTGCGGTGCTGGCTCGTCTCCGTGGCCACGCCCGCGCGGAGCTCCTCGGCCAGCTTCTTGATGTCCAGCCGCTCGAGCAGCGCCCGCACCGCCGGCGCGCCGATATCCGCCCGGAACGTGCCGTCCCCCTCCTCCTTCGCCTTCTGCCGGAGGGTGAGGTATTCCTCTTCGTCCAGGAGCTGGTTCGGCTCGACCTCCTGCTCGCCCGCGTCGATGACGATGTAGCTCGAGTAGTAGATGACCCGCTCGAGGTCCCGGAGCGTGGTGTTGATCAGGTTCCCCATCGGCGACGGGAGCGTCTTGAAGAACCAGATGTGCGCCACCGGCACGCTGAGCTCGATGTGGCCCATGCGCTCGCGCCGGACCTTCGAGAGCGTGACCTCCACCCCGCAACGGTCGCAGATGACCCCGCGGTAGCGGATCCGCTTGTACTTGCCGCAGTGGCATTCCCAGTCCTTGACCGGACCGAAGATCCGCTCGCAGAACAAGCCGTCCTTCTCGGGCTTGAACGAGCGATAGTTGATCGTCTCCGGCTTGGTCACCTCACCCCACGACCACCAGGCGCGCTGGCCCTGCAGCTCCAGCCGTTCGCGCTCCTTGGGGTCGCGGGGGCCGCGGATCTCCTCCGGAGAGGCGATGCGGATACTGATATAGTCGAAGCTCGAGCTCTTAGGCTCGCGTCCGCTGCGAAAATCAATCATGAGTTCCTCTTACTCGTCGCTGGCTTCGGTGGTGCCCAGCGTAACCTTGAGTCCGAGCGCCTGCAGTTCCTTGACGAGCACGTTGAACGACTCGGGAATGCCGGGCTCTGGAAGATTCTGACCCTTCACGATCGCTTCGTACACCTTGCTGCGACCGTTGACGTCATCCGACTTCACGGTCAGCATCTCCTGCAGCACGTGCGCCGCACCGTACGCCTCCAGTGCCCACACTTCCATCTCTCCAAAGCGCTGGCCGCCGAACTGCGCCTTGCCGGCCAACGGCTGCTGGGTGACCAGCGAGTACGGCCCGATCGAGCGCGCGTGGATCTTGTCGTCCACCAGGTGGCTCAGCTTGAGCATGTAGATGGAGCCCACCGTCACGTCTCCCTCGAACGCCTGGCCGGTGCGGCCGTCCCGCAGCCGCGACTTGCCGGCCGGGGTGAGTCCCGCCGCCCGCAGCAACTCGTCCGCTGCCGCGTCCAGGCCCCCGTCCGGCTGGTGCGCGAGCAACGCGCCGAGCGCGGTGTTGCCGGCCGCCTCCGATGCCTCGGCCGCCGACGCCTGGGCCGTCTTCTCGATCTCCTTGGCGGCTTTGGCCCACCCCTTCTGGTGCCCGCCGTCGGCCTGGGTCTGAGTCTCGTGGAACGCCATCTCGTGCCGCCGCTGCTCCAGCTCACGGTCGGCCAGCTCGCGCGCGGCCTCGACCAGGAACTTCCGGAGCTCGTGATGGAGCGCCTTGGTCTCCGCCGACGCGCCCTTGGCCCCAAGCACGTCGATCCCGGCCTCGAGCAGCGTGGTACGCTCGCCGTTCGGGGCTTTCTTCAGGTCCTGCACCATCCGGGCGATGGCACCCAGGTCGAGCTCCGGCGGACGGGCCCGGAGCCGAAGCGCTTCGGCCGCCCACTTGAAGCCCGCCAGCCGGAGCAGCGTGCCGATCTCGCCTTCATCGGCCCCGCGGAACACCGGCGTCTTGGCCTCGAACCCGAGGATCCGAGCGCACCACCCGAGGTGGGTCTCCAGGATCTGGCCCACGTTCATCCGGCTCGGTACGCCAAGGGGATTCAAGACGATGTCTACCGGCGTGCCGTCGGGCAGGAACGGCATGTCCTCCTCCGGCACGATCCGGGCGACGATGCCCTTGTTCCCGTGCCGGCCCGCCATCTTGTCGCCCACCGAGATCTTCCGCTTCTCGGCGATATACACCTTCACCAGCTGGATGACCCCCGGGGGGAGCTCATCCGGCTGGAGGATCTTGTCGATCTGGTCTTCCGCCTTCTCCTCGATCTTGGCCCGCTCCCGCGCGGCGGTGTCGATCGCCGCCCGGATCCGCTCGTTGGCGGCCCGATTGGCCACCCGGAGCGTCTTCAGATCCACGTCGCCCAGGTCGATCTCCTCGAGCATCGGCTTGGTGAGCTTGCTCCCGGCCGGCCGAAACTCCTCCACCGTGCCGGCCCGGAGCATGAGGGCCACTTCCTGCCCGTCGAGCAGCCGCGCCAGCTCGTCCATCATGACCGTGCTGATGCGGGCCTTCTCGTCGGTCTCGATCCGGCGCACCTCGCCGATCCGCTCGCCCCGGTCCTTCTCGACGACCTGGTCCTCGATCCGGCTGAAGATCTTGACGTCGATCACCACGCCGGCCATGCCGGGCGGCACCTTGAGCGAGCTGTCCTTCACGTCCTTGGCCTTCTCGCCGAAGATCGCGGTGAGCAGCTTCTCTTCGGGCGACAGCTCGGTCTCGCCCTTGGGGGTGATCTTGCCCACCAGGATGTCGCCCGGCTTGACGTGCGCGCCGATCCGGACGATGCCCCGCTCGTCGAGGTCCACCACGCTCTCATCGGAGACGTTCGGGATCTCGCGGGTGATCTCCTCCTGGCCCCGCTTGGTATCGCGGACGTGCAGCTCGAGCTCCTGGATGTGGATCGACGAGTAGACGTCGTCCTTCACCAGCCGCTCCGAGAGCACGATGGCATCCTCGAAGTTGTGTCCGTACCAGGGCATGAACGCGACCACCACGTTGCTGCCGAGCGCGAGCTCGCCGTGGTCGGTGCCGGCGCCGTCGGCGATCACCTGGCCGGCCTTGACCCGCTGGCCCAGCTGCACCAGCGGCCGCTGGTTGATCGCGGTGTCCTGATTGGTGCGCCAGAACTTCCGCACCCGGTACCGATCGTACTGGTGCAGCCGGGCCAGCGGCTGATCGTCGTCTCCCGGCCCGTCCACCCCGGCGTCGATGATGATCTCGTCGGCGGTCACCCGGGTCACGGCGCCGCCGCGGCGGGCCACGATCACGGCCCCCGAGTCGCGCGCCACCTTGTCTTCCAGCCCCGTGCCCACGACCGGCGCCTGGGGGAAGAGCAGCGGCACGGCCTGGCGCTGCATGTTGGAGCCCATCAGCGCCCGGTTGGCGTCGTCGTGCTCCAGGAACGGGATCAGCGCCGCGGCGATGGAGACCAGCTGCTCCGGCGCCACGTCCATGAAGTCGATCCGCTCCGGCGCGAGCAGCGGGTAGTCGTCGCCCTTGCGGCAGAGCACCAGCTGCTCGGAGAACTTGCCCTCGGCGTCGAGCGGCGCGTTGGCCTGCGCCACCGCGTACCCCTCCTCTTCCGAGGCGGAGAGCCAGCGGATCTCATTGGTGGTCTTGCCGTTTTTCACCACCCGATAGGGCGTCTCGATGAAGCCCAGCTCGTTGATCCGGGCGTAGGTCGAGAGGCTGGTGATGAGCCCGATGTTGGGCCCTTCCGGCGTCTCGATAGGGCACATCCGGCCGTACTGCGAGTAATGGACGTCGCGGACTTCGAAGCCCGCACGCTCCCGGGTGAGCCCACCCGGACCCAGCGCCGACAGCCGGCGCTTGTTGGTCAGCTCGGCCAGCGGGTTGGTCTGGTCCATGAACTGGGACAGCTGGGACGAGCCGAAGAACGCCTGGATCACCGCGCTCACCGTGCGGGCGTTGACC
>DASQPE010000214.1:0-7293 GCA_035644115.1 Gemmatimonadales bacterium | reverse complement strand
GTGAGCCGCGCTGAAGGCGACGCCGCCGAAGCCAACCCGCCGCTCGCGGTTTACGCCGAGGGTCTCGGCCGGGATTATGGAGCCACCCGCGCGCTCGCCGCGCTGGATCTCCAGGTCCCTGCCGGGGCCCTCGTCGGCTTGTTGGGCCCGAACGGCGCCGGTAAGACCACCGCGATGCTGTTGCTCGCCACGCTGCTCGCGCCCAGTCGAGGCCGCGCCCGGGTCTTCGGCCATGACGTCGGCCGTGAGCGCAACGCGGTGCGGCGCCGCCTCGGCCTGGTCTTCCAGGAGCCCAGCGTGGACGGGCTGCTCACGGTGGAAGAGAATCTCAGGTTCGCGGCACGACTGGCGGGGTTAGGCGGGGAGGCGGGCCGGCGGGCAGTTGAACAGGCGATGGAGCATACCGGCCTGACCGCGCGGGCCCGGCAGCCCGCCCGGCAGCTTTCGGGCGGCCTGCGACGCCTGGCCGACATTGCGCGGGCCACGCTTCATCGGCCGGACCTGCTGATCCTCGACGAGCCAACCGTGGGGCTCGATCCCGAGCACCGCGACCGGATGTGGAGCTTGCTCGACCGCGAGCGGCGCGACCGGGGTGCCACCATTCTGTTCTCGACCCATTACCTGTCCGAGGCCGAGTCCGCCGACCGGGTCGTGATGCTCGCGCAGGGATCGGTGGTCGCCGATGCGCCACCGGCCCAGCTGCAAGCCGCACTCGGCGATCAGGTCGCGGAGCTGGACGGCGACGGAGCCGACGCACTGGTCGCGCGGCTCAAGTTCGAGGGAGTCGCCGTGTTCGCACACCGGGCTGACCGGGGATGGCGCGTCGGCCTTCGGGGCTCGCGGGAGCTGCCGGCCGACCTGGCCGCGGCCCCGGGGATCGCCCGGTTGACGGTGCGGCCCCCGACGCTGGAGGATGTCTACTTCGCACGCACCCAGCCCGACGCCGGCCGATGAGCGCCTCGAGCACGGCCTGGGGGATCGTGGTCCGGGACCTGATCCGCAGCACCAGGCAGCGGAGCCGCCTCCTCTCCGGCGTGGCGCGCCCGTTCGTCTGGGTGTTTCTGGTCGGCGCCGGGTTCAACAGCATCGCCCGATTGGAAGCTGGAATCAGTTACCAAGCGTATGCCTACCCCGGCGGGGTGGTGATGGCCGCGCTATTCGGCGGGATGCTCACCGCGATCTCCACGGTCTACGACCGCGAGTTCGGCATGCTCCGACTCATGCTGGCAAGCCCGTCGGGTGTGGGAGCGGTGCTGTGCGGGCGGACCCTGTCAGCGGCGATCATCGGCGGGGCCCAGGGTGCGATCGTGCTTGCCTGCGCGCCGCTGGCCGTACACCTGAGCGCCGAGCAGTATGCCGCGGCCGGGGCGGTGCTGGTGCTGACCGCGCTGACCAGCGCAACGCTGGGCTTGCTGGTGGCCGCGCGGCTCACCTCGGTGGAGAACTTCGGCGGCGTGATCAACGTCGTGCTCTTCCCGCTGCTGTTCGTGAGCGGGGCACTCTACCCCACGAGGGGTATGCCCGCCCTGCTCCGCGGGCTCGCCCGGGTGAATCCGGTGACGTACATGGTGGACCTGATGCGTCACGCCTTCGGTCAGACGGCGGAATTCCCGCTCGCCATCGACATCGCGGCGCTTACCGGATCCGCGGTGCTCGCGTTTGGGCTTACGGCCCTGCTGTTCGATCCGGAGCAGCGGTTCGTGGGCAGGAAGCGGGCGGGAGAGGGCGGTTAGGGCCTAGCACCCGCCAGTCGAGCGCTCCAGCACCACGTTCTGCTCCACCCGGGAGCGGACCGGCCGGCGCACCCGGGGCTCGGCCGGGACGTACGTCTCCACCGTGATATGGCGCTCGCGGCGAAGGAGTCCGCTCCGGGTGTGCCAGGCGAAGGTCCCATCTTCCCGGGTGGATTGGCGGAGCTGCAAGGGAAGGCTGTCGCCCAGGAGCGTCCCCTCGTGATTTTCCCGGCGCAGGCTCAGCCGGAATCGGAGGACCGAGTCGACGCCGGTACTGTCGCCGAGCCGGCGGATCTCGAGACCGGCGCCGTCGCTCCAGGTGGCACCGACCGCGAGACCGCGCAGCGGCAGGCGCGGCAGCAGGTCGTCCAGCTCGCGAGAGACATCGGCGACCTCGCCGATCTCGTCCGGGACGAACGGTCGAGCTTCGGCCCGGTACCGCCCATCTGGGCTCAAGACGCCGCGGTATCGCCCGCCGATCAGCGCGTCCGTCTCCGGCTCCAGCGAGCCCTCCGCGGAGCGACGCCAGATCGTCAGAGTGTCGAACCAGGCCTCCAGCCGGACGCTATCGCCCGCAGCCGGCAGGGCGCGGAAGCGCCACCCGCCGTCCAAACCCAGAGTCTCCCGCCGGGTGCGCCCCGCGACGTAGGTCTCGAGATCGCTCCGGCTGGTCTCACGAAACCCGGCACACTGAAGCTGCGGCGGGGCGTACCTCACCTCAGGCTCTGGTGCCGGCGGCCGGCCACCGGCCATGACGCTCGCCCCAAGCATCCCGATCAGCGTGCCACTCAGCAGCCGGTCCATCCGCCTCCCCGATTCGCGATGATCCGGTAACTTTTGCTGCCGGTCGGCTCCTGCCGCAGCGGCCGGCCGCACCCCTGAATTTTGGGAGAAACCTATGTCGCGAGCATCACTCCAGCGCGCCGTTCTAGCTCTCGTCGCATTCGCGGTCGTCGTTGCTCCGGCCCACGGGCAGGCGACGCCGGCGGCCGGTGCGCCGGCCAGGCGAGCTCTCATCCGGGCCGGGCGCCTCATCGACGGTCTGGCCGACGCGCCGCGCAGCGACCAGGGTGTCCTGGTGGAAGGTGAGCGGATCGTCGCGGTCGGACCGTACGCCGAGCTGGCGGGTCGCGCCGAAGGAGCGGACCGGATCGACCTCAGCGGGATGACGGTGCTGCCGGGCCTCATCGATAACCACACCCACGTGCTGCTCCAGGGCGACATCACCGCTGCTGACTACGACGAGCAGCTGCTCAAGGAATCGATTCCCTACCGGACCATCCGGGCGACCGTCGCCGCTCGAACGGCGCTTCTCAACGGCTTTACGACCATCCGCGACCTCGAGACCGAGGGCGCAATGTACGCCGACGTGGACCTCAAGACGGCGATCGCGCGCGGGATCGTGCCCGGGCCGCACATGTTCGTCGCCACCCGAGCCTTCGCCCCCACCGGCATGTATCCCCTGCTCGGCTATTCCTGGGAGCTCAAGATGCCGGAAGGGGTCCAGATCGTGGACGGCCCGGACGAGATCCGGAAGGCGGTGCGGGAGCAGGTCAAATACGGCGCGGACTGGATCAAGGTCTACGCCGACCGGCGCTACTACGTGGCCGCCGACGGACGACTGCGGAGCTGGGTGAACTTCACCGACGAGGAGTTCAAGGCCTTCGTGGACGAAGCGCACCGACTGGGGCGCAAGGTCGCGGCCCATGCGGTCGCGTGGGACGGCGTCGATGCGGCACTCCGGGCCGGCGTGAACACCATCGAGCATGGAGACGGGCTCACGCCGGACCTGATCGACCGGATGGTGAAGCAGCACGTGTACTGGTGCCCAACGATCTACGTCGGCGTGTATGTGGCGCAGGGCCGGGGCGGCGCGTGGCCGAAAATGATCGAGCTTGAACGGCAGGCGTTCGGGGTCGCACTCAAGCGGGGGATGCTGCCGCTGATCTCTTTTGGAACCGATGCCGGCGGGTACGCCTGGACCGAGAACCAGGCGAAAGAGTTCGGGTACATGGTGAAGTACGGCATGACGCCGATGCAGGCCATCAAGTCGGCGACGAGCGTAGCAGCCCGGCTGCTTGACCAGGAGGACAGCTTAGGCACCGTCGCGCCGGGCCGCTACGCCGATCTCATCGCCACCAAGGGCGATCCACTCGCGGATGTCGCCGAGCTCGAGCGGGTCAAGTTCGTGATGAAGGGCGGCCTTGTCTACCGGAATGATCGCCGAGGCCGGAACGATAATGTCGGGGAGGGACGGTCTCGCGGCGCTGCTCGACGCGGAGCCGCTGAAGCCCGAACCCGGCCGGACTCGCCGCCAGTCGCTCATCTGGGCGCAAAGTAGGTGACTACCCTTACAGTGTCAGTGCGTACCCTGATGGATATTGCCTGGCTGGAGCCTCTAGGAGGCGGCGTGGCCACTTCATACACGGTTCTTTTGGTCGAGCAGACAGAGGTAGTGCGCCGGATCGCCAGGCGCGAACTAGCGGAGGGTGGGTGTCGAGTGCTTGAGGCGGCAAACGCCAACGAGGCACTGACTTTCTTGCGGAGACCGGACACGCACATCGATCTCGTCCTTATCGGTGCAATCGGCAGCGTAGAACGTGAGCAGCTAGGATGGGAGTGGCCCGAATTCCCACAGGTGGGTAGCCCATACGCTGCAGCAGCGGAGGCGGTGCCGAAGAAGCCGCGCCGGAAGTAGCTTTTTGAAGCAGACATAGTCGCTCTCACGTCGAGGGACTCCAAGATCGCCGAGCTACCGCTATGGGTGGCTCGGCGATCGCGACTTACAGGAGCGTCCGATGCGCGAGGGACCTCGCGCTGTAGCTCTCGTCTGTGACCGCATTGGCATGGACGCTGCACCCTCCGACTGACCGACACCCCTCACTCTTTGCCTTCGGAAGGAAATCCGTGTCCACCTCCCTCACGGGTTCGAAGGGCGGTTCGAATGGACACTGGTCGCTCGGGGGCCACCTAACTCGCCGAGCCGCCAGGGCTTGGCGGAGGCGTGCCATTCCCACGGAGCGGTTCACCCCGCCCGCTGCCGGAGGGCGTGATCTGCCAGGGCTGAGCGTCACGCGTGCGGCTACGAAGCGGCAGGCCCGCTGTGGCGGACGCTCAGCATCTGCAAGGAAACCCGGAGCGTCGGCGAGCTAAGGGGAACCGACAGTGACCAACCGATGACCACGCCATTGGGGCCTCTCAGTCCGGAGCGGCGGCTTGCGCTCCTGCGCGACATCAGGGACGGCGGGTATACCCTCCGGGCCGGTCCCTCGCCCGAGGCCCAAGCGGTGTTGGCGGTCAAGCTGGCGGAATGGCGGGAGCTCGACAACTTGCAGGACATCAGGCTGCGGACGATCCCCGAAACCACGCCCGCGGGGGAGCGGCTGCGGATGGCGATCGCCGTCATCACACTGACAGGCTTGAGATTTCTCGCGGAGCACGTCGGCGAGTCGGATAAACTGACACAGGGTGGCAGGGCCGGATGATGGAACTCCCGGCGACACCACCCGCCCCCATAGGTCGACAGGCACCCGATCCCGCAGCGAAACGCGTGCTGGTGGTGGACGACGAACCGACGGTGCTCACTGTCACCTCTCGGATGCTGACGACGGCCGGATATGCAGTGACGGAGGCCTCGGGCGCGCGAGAGGCGCTCCGCTTGCTGGAACTGGGCGACCCACGCGTCGATCTCGTCATCACGGACGTGGTGATGCCGGAGACGGATGGACGCGCGCTCGGCCGCTTGATTGCGGAGCGCCACCCGGCCCTTCCCGTCCTGTACATGTCGGGTTACCCAGCGGACGACGTCCTCCACCGCGGCTCCCCGGGACCGGATGTGCCGTTCCTGCGCAAGCCATTCTCACCTGAATCCCTCGTTGCCGCGGTGCAAGCGTTGCTCGCACGCTCTGCCTGAGTCGGGTTGCCAGTGGACAGGAACGGAGAGACGGCCGCATCTAAAAGCGGGACGGCCTCACTCAGCTTACTCAGCGATGCCCAGCCACACGGGTCGCCTTACGTCACCCTCCTCAAACGCAACCCACACGACGGTCCCTTCTGCCGGTAGTGCGCCACTCACGGCCCCCGCGGACCAACAGGGAACTGCCCAAGCGGTCGTGGTCCCTAAGAGCTGCGGGACCTCCACCTCCAACCGTCCTCGTCCGAGCGGGTCTGCCCCGCTCCGAACGAGGGCACGGTAGAGCCCCCAGGCTTGAGGCGCTGCTCGCTCGGAGCTATCGCTATCCAGCTGCACCCGTCCTTCCTGCAGCCGGACGCTGGAGAAACGCGAGTGCGGATCACTCATAGGGCCGCCAAAATTGGGGTGGACGATGTATCAGGGGCCATCTATCTGTCATGCGGCAGGCGCCGCGAGACTTGAGCGCCCCAGACACTGAGCGCCCCGGCCACGACGAACCCGAGGCCAGAGACCCAGAGAGGAACGGCCCAGCCACCAACTACCGCCGGCCAATGGGCCAGCATCCTCATGAGGTGGAACAAGGCTACAACCGCGAACAGAGCTCTGGAGACCAGCAAATAAGCGCTCATGGACGCCCTCCCGATCTGGATCGAGTGCAGCGCTCAGATCAAGCCACGGTGGTTGCTCACCTCTTACCTCTCACTTCTTCCTTCTCACTTTTCCCTTCCCACCTGATCAGTCCGTGCTGCGCCGCGTAGCGCACCAGATCCGCGTTGCTGGCGAGCTTCATCTTTTCCAGCACCCGCGCGCGGTAGGTGCTCACCGTCTTCGGGCTCAACTCCAGCCGGCCGGCGATCTCCTTGACGGTGCGCCCGGAGCCGAGCAGACAGAGCACGTCGTACTCGCGGTTCGACAGCTGTTCGTGGGGCCACCCGCCGGTCCCGATCTCGAGCCCGACGGCGAGCTTCTCCGCCAATGACGGGCTCACATACTTGCCACCGCGCTGAACTTTCCGGATGGCGGCGACCAGCTCTTCCGGCGAGTGGTCCTTCGTGAGATAGCCCGCGGCACCGGCGCGGAGCGCGCGCACGGCGTACTGGTCTTCCGGGTGTACGCTCAGGACCAGCACCGCGAGACGGGGGTGGTCCTGCTTCAGATCGCGCAGCACCTCGAGGAAGCCCGGGCCGGGCATCGAGACGTCGAGCAGCAGCACCTCAGCCGGCGTCCGCCCGATCGTCGCGAGCAGATCGTGCCCGTTGGCAGCCTCGCCGACGACCTCGAAGCCGGGCTCGCCCTCGATGATGCCGCGAAGCCCGGCCCGGACCACCGGGTGGTCGTCTGCAATGAAGAGCCGGATCACCGCGCCACCTCCACCGACGCGGGGCGCGCCGGAATTCGGGCGGATACTACCGTGCCGTGCCCCGGCCGGCCCTCGATGACCAGCTCGCCTCCGCAGGCGATCGCGCGCTCCCGGAGGCCCACCAGGCCCAGCGAGCGCCGGTCGGTCAGCTCCGCGTCGCTGATCCCCCGGCCGTTGTCGGCCACCCGCAGAGTCACTGCGTCCGCACCGATATCGAGCGCGATGTCGACCCGGGTCGCGGTCGCATGACGGGCGACGTTGGTGAGGGTCTCCTGCAACATCCGGAA
>DASQPE010000213.1:0-10941 GCA_035644115.1 Gemmatimonadales bacterium | reverse complement strand
CTGGGCCTCGGCCTGCTCGCCATCCTGCTCCTGTACGCCGCAACGCGGTGAGCCGGTCGCTCGCCGCGCGGCTGGGCTGGCTCGGCGTACTCTCAGTCGCCTCCGGGCTCCCCTACTTCTTCTTCGTCGAGACCGTCCCGGTCTATCTCGCAACCCGGGGCGTCGGCCTGGCTCAGATCGGACTGGCCAGCGGCGCTTCGCTGCCGTGGGCGCTCAAGGTGTTCTGGGCTCCCCTGGTGGACCGGTTCGGGAAGCGGGCGGGCTGGATCCGGGCCTGCCTCGCCGGACTCACCATCGCGACCATCCTGTTCGGCGGACTGAATCCGGTCGCCCGCCCGCTGGCGGTCGGGGTCGTGCTGGTGCTGTTCGTGACCCTCTCCGCAACCCAGGACATCGCGATCGACGCCTACACCATCGAGATCACGGCCACCCGGGAGCTGGGCCTCGCCAACTCGGTGCGCATCGCCGCATATCGCGGGGCGAGCTTCATCTCCAGCGCGCTTCTGGTCTGGCTGGCCGCGTGGTCGGGCTGGACCACGGCGTTCGCCGCGGGCGCCGGGCTCTTTGCCCTGCTCACGCTCGGCACCGTCCTCCTGCCACCCACCGGAGGCGAGAGCACCGCCCACCCCTCGCTCGGGGAGCCGCTGGTCGCGTTTCTGCGGCGGAACGACCTCTGGGCGATCGCGTTGTTCGCTCTCTTCTTCAAGCTCGACATCTCGGCGATGGAGCCGATGACGAAGCCGTTCTGGGTGGAGCGGGGCTTTACCCTGGGAGAGATCGCGACCTTGACGACGTTCCGCCTGCTGGCCACCATCGCGGGCGCCACGCTGGGCGGTGTCCTCGCCACCCGCATCGGAATCTTCCGTGCGCTCTGGTCGATGGGCCTGGTGCAGTTGCTTTCGAGCCTGGGCTACGCGCTCGCGGCGGCGGTCGGGCCGAACAAAACGGCTATCACGGGTGCGGCGCTGTTCGAGAACTTCGCCGCCGGTCTCGGGACCGCGGCGTTCCTCGCCTTTCTCATGTCGGTCTGCGAGCGCCGGTACGCGGCAACCCAGTACGCCCTCCTGACGGCGCTCTTCGCTCTGAGTCGCTGGGCGGTCGGGCTGGGATCGGGTTTTCTGGCGGAGCGTTTCGGCTTCGCGCACTACTTCCTGCTGACGTTCTTCCTGGGACTTCCTGCCTATCTCCTGCTACCCTGGATTCGCAACGCGCCGCAGGCCGAAACAACAGCGTAAACGGTAAACGGTGAACGGGGACTCAGTGAGCAGCAGAGGCCCCGTTTACCGTTCACGCTGTTTCGGCGTTCACACGGTTCTCGCGGCAATCCACCTGCCCGCCGCCTCCTGCATCAGCCGCTGGCGATGCCAGGCGAGGAGAACCGGCGCCGACCCGGGGATCTCGGCCACCAGCCGCGGGTGCGCGAACAGCACGACGAGATCGGCCCGCGGACCTTCGCTGGCGAGCACCGCCCCGGCCTCGGCCCCGAACCCGGGCCTGCCCTTCCACGCGCGGGGTTCGGCGAAGGCGAGCACGACGCGGGAGCCTCCCGAGCCCAGAAGCCCCCGCTCCGCCAGCCGACCGCTGAGATAGTCGGCCGGGCTCGGAGGGTATGGACCACCGACATCGTCGTCCGCCACGATCAGCTCGATGGGTCGAGTCAGCCGGCGAAGGCTGCCGCGCAAGAGGCCGCGGTCGAGCAGCGCGTCCGCCAGCTCTCCGGTCGTCTCATAGGGGCCCGGTGCCAGTGTTACGGATGGACGCGCCGCTCGAGCCAGCGCGACCTCGTAGCGACGGTAGGCCTCTGCCAGGCGCTCCGGGGCGATGTCCCCTGAACCCACCGCCTGGGCGAGCGCCGCGCTCACGGCCGCCGGATCCTTTGGATAGAGCAACACGTCCACGCCGGCTCGGAGCGCCTCAATGGCCGGGTCGGTCTCCGGCCGACCGGAAAGCGCGCCTTCCATCACCAGGGCGTCGGTCACCACCACGCCGTCGAAGCCGAGTCGCCGGCGAAGCCGCTCGAGGATGGGTAGCGAGAGCGTCGCCGGCCGGGCTTCGGGATCGAGCGCCGGGAAGGCAACGTGCGCGGTCATGATGCTTGCGACGCCGCCGGCGACGGCCGCGGCAAACGGCCGCTCATCCTCGGCGGTGAGAGCGGCCTCGCTGGCAGTCACTGATGGAAGGGAGACGTGGGAATCGACGGTCGTTCGGCCGTGGCCGGGATAGTGCTTGGCGCAGGCGAGCACGCCGGCTTGCTCACAGCCTTCGACCCAGCCGCGGACACACTCGGCCACGCGGGCAGGATCCGCGCCGAAGGCCCGGGTCTGCACGATCGGATTGGAGGGAAGCGCGTCGAGGTCGGCGACGGGAGCGAAGACCCAGTTGATTCCGACCGACCGCGCGGCTGCGGCAGTCACGCCGCCGGCCCACCGCACCACCTCCGGATCATCCAGCCACCCGAGCGCACCGGGCGGCGGCAGCTCCGGAAGCCCCGCCACCTGCTGGCCGGCGCCTCGCTCGAGGTCGGACCCAATCAGCAGAGGGCGCCCGGCGCGGCGCGCGAGGTCCGCTGTAAGCGAGCGGACCGAGCCGGCAGTCCCGCCGAACAAAATGAAGCCGCCTACGCCGAGCTCGAGCGCGCTTTGGATCGCTGCGGATTCGTGAGCAAAACTGCCGTCGGACGCCGCCCGCAGTGCCGGGAGGATGAGACGGGCCGGGTTCACGCTGGTGCTACGGTGCCGAGGACACGGGGCCCAGCGGCGCCGGTCGCCGTTACCAGATTCCCCGGTTGTCCGTGCAGCGTGAGATAGCCGAGCAGCGCGAACGCAACCGCTTCCTTGGCGTCGCCCGGGAAGAAAAGCTCGTCGAACCGACGGAGTCGCTGGGCCCGCCCGCCTGCCCTAAGCTCGCGCTCGAGCGCCGCCATGAGACCGGGGTGATGCACACCGCCGCCGGACACAACCACCTCCGGGGCCGAAGGCACCCAGCTTGCCATGGCGCGCCCGATGACCCGCGCCGTGAGCTCGACCGCCGTCGCGACGCCGTTCGGTCCCGGCACCCGCTGATGCAGTGCCAGCGCGAAGGCGTCCCCGAACCGCTCGCGACCGGTGCTCTTGGGCGGTGCCAGCGCGAAGAACGGATCGGCCAGCAGGTCGGCCAGTATGGCTTCGTCCGGGCGGCCCTGCGCGGCGAGCAGTCCGTCGCGATCGTAAGGCAGCTCCGGCCGCACCCGTCGCGCTACAGCGTCGATGATGGCAACGCCGGGGCCGGTGTCGAACGCGAACGCACCGCTCTCCTGCGCCCGGCGCTCGACATAGGTGAGATTGGCCATCCCGCCCAGGTTGAGCAGCACTCGCGGAGCGTCCACCGCGCCGAACAGGAGCACGTCGGCCACGGGGACCAGAGGCGCACCCTGCCCGCCGGCCGCGACATCGCGCGCCCGGAAGTTGCTGACCACGCGCACTCCGAATCGCTCGGCCAGCAGCGCGGACTCACCCAGCTGCCAGGTGACGAGCGGGGGCTCGTGCCAGATGGTCTGGCCGTGGAACGCGATGAAGGCGAGATCGGACGCCAGGACCGGCGCCGCATCCAGCGCTAGCTGGACCGCCTCGCAGCCCCATTCGGCGAGCGCCACATGGAGCGCGGCAAACGCGCGAGCCGATCCGCCGTCGAGCGCGGCCCGGATAGCCCCGCGCTCGGCATCGGTGTAAGGCCGGGTGACGAAGGAGATGAGATCGGCGTGGGTGGGGCCGTGAAACCGGACCACCGCCGCGTCCATGCCATCGAGCGACGTCCCCGACATGAGCCCGACGCCGAGCGACGGGCGCTCCGTCACGCCGGCCTCACCGGCGGCGGATCACCCACGATCACCCGAAGGTGGCCGCTGTGCTCGGCGAGCAGCCGCTCCGCTTCCGCCTTGGGGACACCGCGCCGAGCCATCACGATCGCGGTCTTGACCCGACCCTCCGCGGCCGCGATGACCTCGCGCGCGCGAGTCCGGTCGAGCCCGGTCGTTTCCATGATGATCCGCTCACTCCGGTCCACCAACTTCTCGTTCCAGGCTTTGAGGTCCACCATGAGGTTGCCGTAGATCTTGCCCAGCCGGATCATGGCGCCGGTCGTGAGGGTGTTGAGGACCAGCTTGGTCGCGGTCCCCGCTTTCATCCGGGTCGAGCCGGTCACGACCTCGGGCCCCACCGGCACGAAGATCACGACGTCGCAGGTTTCGCGGAGGAGAGCGGGCGGATCGGAGCAGGTCACCAGCACGGTGCGCGCATCGAGCGCCTGGGCCCGGCCGAGTGCGGCGCGAACGAACGGCGTGGTGCCGCTCGCGGCGATGCCGACGACGACATCGTTCCGGTTGACCCGGCGCTCGTCCATTGCCGCGATGCCGGCGTTCACGTCGTCCTCGGCGCCCTCGATCGAGCGCACCAGCGCCTGCAAGCCCCCCGCAATGACGGCGATGACCATTTCCGGCGGACTTCCGAACGTCGGCGGGCATTCGGCGGCGTCGAGCACGCCCAGCCGGCCGCTGGTGCCCGCGCCGACGTAGACCAGGCGCCCGCCGGCGCGAAATGCCGTCTCCAGCAGCTCGATGGCGCGGGCAATCTCGGTCCGCGCGCCCGCTACCGCGCCCGGGACGCGCGCATCTTCGGCGCCGATGATGTCGACGATGTCGAGCGGCGCCGCGACGTCGATGGTCGCCGTGCGCGGATTGCGGCGCTCGGTGAGGCGCGCGTCGACAAAGTTGTCGGGCATGGGGGTAAAGCGTAACCAGTAAAAAGGGAAAAGTAAAAAGTGAAAAGGGGGACCCCAGCGTACTGAGCCGCCTTTTCACTTTTCACTTTTCACTTTTTACGCTGTTACTTCTCCGCCACTTCCAGCTTCTCTCGCAAGGTGAGTTGGATCTTGCTGCCGGCGGCCACCACGACGTCACGGTCCTTGGTCTCGACCGCACGCTGTGCGCCGACCGCGCCGCCGATGACGCCGCCGACCACGGCGCCTCCGGTACCCCCGCCGATGACCCGACCCACGATCGCGCCGATGCCGGTGCCCGCGCCGACCTTGGCAATGTCGCCAGCGTTGGTCTTGCGGCCAACCAGCTCCCGCGCGACCTGATCCACCGTCGCGTCGATCGCGTAGGTCTTACCGTTCACGCTGATGTCCTGCACCGCGAGGGTGAGGGTACCGGTCTTGTCACCCTTGTTCTCCGACTCGTGGATGGCGGTGATCTTGATGGCGACGGTGGAGCCCGCCGGGACGACGACCCGGCCGTCCGGGCCCGTGAGGTCGTTGCTGACCCGGGCGGTCACCACGTCGCCCACCTTGTTCTTCCGCGAGCTGATCGAATCGGTCATCGTCGCCGTGATCGCGGTCCCAGCGGCCAGGGCCAGTGGTCCGGCAGGCGGGGCTGGCGCGGGCGCAGGGGCCGCCGTTGGGGAGGGCGCCGCCTCGGCTACCCTCGGCTCGGCCCGTCGGGCCTTGGGCTTGGGCCTCGGCGCCGTCGGCTTGGCCGCGGGTGGGGGAGCCGGCTCCGGCGCGGGAGCCGGGGCAGCGGTGTCAGCTGGCACGTCATGCAGCGGCTTCGACGAATCCACCGGCGCCAGCTGGAGATCGCGGCTCAGGCTGTCCGTGTTCGCCGCAGCCTGCTTCTGCTCGCCCCCGCGGCAGGCCCCGGCCGCGAGCACGGCCAGCACGATGAGCATCGTTCGCTTCATACCGAATCCTCCTGTGGCGTGACTTGCCGCGGTTTTCGGACGTCGTGACATTACAGCCCGATGCGTGAGCTCCGGGCGTTGTTGCCATTCCTCAGGCCGTACCGCGGCACCTTTGCCACGGGTCTGGCCATGGTGCTGATCTCCAACCTGTTCGGCGTGCTTGGGCCCCGGTTTCTCCAGCGGGGCATCGACGCGCTCCGCACCGGCGGATCCTTTTCGGAAGTCTCCCGCTTCGCCTTGCTGCTCGTGGGAGTCGCGCTGATCGGTGGGGTCGCGCGCTACTTCATGCGCGACATTCTGAACAGCGCCAGTCGCCGCGTCGAGTACGACCTGCGCAACGTGCTGTACGACCACGTGCAGCAGATGCCGGCGGAGTTCTACGACCGGTTCGCCACCGGGGACATCATGGCGCGAGCGACCAACGATCTGCTCGCGGTCCGCATGGTGGCTGGTCCGGCACTGATGTACGTCATAGATACAATAATCAGGGCGGCACTCATCGTTCCAGCCATGGTCCAGATCAGCCCGAGGCTGACGGGCATCGCCCTGCTGCCTTTGCTCGGGCTTCCGGTGGCCATGGTCTTCCTGGGTCAGCGCATTCACCGCCGGACGCTCGACATCCAGAACCGGTTCGGCGACCTCACCAATTTCGTGCACGAGAACCTCTCCGGCGTGCGCGTGGTCCGGGCCTATCGTCAGGAGCGAGCCGAAACCGAGGCGTTTCGGCGGCTGAACGACGACTATCGTCAGCGGAACGTCGCGCTCGCCAAGGTGCAGGGCGTGTTCTTTCCCGTGTTCAGCCTGTTCGGGGGCCTCGGGGCCGTAGTCATCCTCTACATCGGCGGCAAGCTGGTGCTCGCGGGCACCGTGACGGTAGGCGCCTTCGTCGCGTTCGGTGTGTACCTGGCCATGCTGGTCTGGCCCATGATCGCGCTCGGCTGGGCCATCAACCTGGTGCAGCGAGGCGGGGCAGCGATGGCGCGGATCAACCAGATCTTCCGGGAACGATCGACTATCGTGTCGCCGGCCGGCCCCACCACGCTGCCGCCCGCACGGGGCGCCCGGGCGCTGACCGTCGAGGGCGTCTGGTTCCGGTATCCGAACGCGCAGGAGCGCGGCTGGGTGCTGCAGGATGTCTCGTTTCATCTCGAACCGGGACGCTCGCTCGCGGTCGTGGGCGCGACCGGCGCCGGCAAGACGACATTGGTGGACCTGCTGGTGCGAACGTATGACCCAGACCGGGGACGCATTCTGATCGACGGCGTGGACATCCGGACGCTCTCCCTGGACGAGCTTCGGAAGGCGATAGGCTTCGTGCCGCAGGAAACGTTCCTCTTCAGCCAGACGCTTCGGGAAAACGTGTTGCTCGGTGCCCCGGACGACGGCCGGCTCGAGCGGGTGGCCGAGACCTCCCAGCTGGCGGCCGCCTTGAGCTCCCTGCCCCAGGGCTTCGGCACAATGCTCGGCGAGCGGGGGATCAACCTGTCCGGCGGGCAGAAGCAGCGGGCCGCCATCGCCCGGGCGCTGGCGCAGGATCCGCCGATCTTCGTGCTGGACGACGCGCTGAGCGCGGTGGACGCGCAGACCGAGGCGAAGATCCTCGCCGGTCTCCGGGGCGCCCTCGCGGGACGCACCAGCGTCATCGTCTCGCACCGGCTCACGGCCGTGCGCGACGCCGACTGGATCCTGGTCCTGGACGACGGGCGCCTGATCGAGCAGGGAACTCACGAGGAGCTGGTCGCGCGGGGCGGGAGGTATTGGGAACTTTTGCGCAGGCAGCAGCTGGAAGAAGAACTAACAACAGCGTGAAAAGTGAAAAGTAAAAGGTGAAAAGGGAGCTCCGATGGCGAGCGGAGTCCCCTTTTCACTTTTCACTTTTCACTTTTCACTTTTCACGCTGTTCCCCTAGATCTGCCGTCTTATGACGTCCGGCGTCAGTCTCTGCAGCCATCCCGCCAGCCGGGTGAACTGCCCCGTCACCATGAGCAACCCCACAAAGATCAGCAGGGCGCCGCTCACCCGCATCACCCACGGCAGGAACCGGCGGAAGCGTTGGAACCAGTCGAGGAAGGACTCCACCGCGATCGCGGCAAGCAAAAAGGGAACGGCGAGACCGGCGGAGTAGACGCCGAGGAGCAGCATGCCGCGGCTCACGCTGTCCGACGTCGCCGCGAGGCTCAGGATCGCGCCGAGCACAGGACCGATGCACGGCGTCCATCCCGCGCCGAACGCGATGCCCATCAGCACCGATCCCAGATAGCCCAACGGCTTGTGCTGGAATTGCAGCCGCCGTTCCTGCTCGAGCGGTCCAACCCGCACCAGCCCGAGACAGAACAGCCCGAACAGGATCACCAGCCCGCCGCCGATGCGGGTGATCCAGGTCTGGTAGTACTTGAGCGTGCCGCCGAGCGCCGTGGCGCTGGCGCCGAGCAGGACGAATACGAGGGAAAATCCGACGACGAACAGTAGCGCGTGGATGGCCGCCACCCGGCGCCGGTCGGAGAGCTCGGGCAGCGTCATGCCAGTGAGGAACCCGACGTAGGACGGCACCAGCGGAAGCACGCACGGCGAAAGGAAGCTCAGGAGCCCCGCCGCGAACGCGACGAAGAAGCCCAGTCCCGCCGGCTCGCTCACGCGCCGTCTTCTGCCAGCGGGCCGAGGTCACGCCGGCGGCACTCCCGGCAGAGACCGTAGACCTCGACCCGATGGCGCTGGTGCTGGAACGCGTGCTCGTCGGCGATGATGGGGATCATCCGTTCCAGCCGGTCGTTCTGGAACTCCACGACCTTGCCGCACCGAAGGCAGATAAGGTGCTCGTGATGGGCCTGCTGCGGCATCGGCTCGTAGCGCTTGAAGCCTTCGCCGAAGTCATGGGCCCGGATCAGTCCGCTCCGCACCAGCACGTCGAGGGTGCGGTAGATCGTCGCCGTGCCCACGTGCTCGCCCTGGTCCTTGAGTCGCCGCTGAATCGCCTCGACTGAGAGGTGTTCGTCGGAGGTCAGAACGGTCTGGGCGACGAGGTCGCGCTGGCGGGTGACTGGGAGATGGTGGTCCCGCAGGTGGCGGCGAAAACGTTCCAGCAGGGCCGCCGCCTCTCCCCTAGCGAGGCGGGCCATCGATGGGCTCGGGGAACCAGTCGGCGAGGGCGACCGGCAGCGGCGGATGCTCGTCGTCGGTGCGCTTGTGCGCCTCGCGCAGCAACTCGGCCAGCGACTCGACCGGTCCGCTCCCCACCTCTTCGACCGAGGCCTGGAACTGTCCCCGCTCCTTCCCCTTCAGCACCAGCAGATAGCGGGCGGTGTAGATCCGGCGGCGGTCGCCCTCGACGCGAGTGATCACGGCGGTGCCCCACTCCTTCCCCTCGCGCCGGATGTTGGGAAAGGCCCAGATCCCGTCGATCTCGCCCCGTGGCAGCAACCGCCCGACCTCCTCGGCCAGGCGGCTCCAGCCCAGGCCGACCCCCGGCGCCCCGGCCGGCTGGTTCACGCCGACTCCGATGCCCATCGCTCCACGTAGAACCGCAGCACGTGCATGAAATCCTGCGCGTTGGTGACGACGCCGTAGGCCTGGTGGGTCCCGCGATCCTTGAGCTTGTTCACCACGAACTCGGTCTGATCCACGCAGATGGTCATGAGCGGCGCCGGAGGGCCGTAGCGGGTATGAAACGCCGGCAACATGTTGCCCACGGCGATCGCGTGGAGGGCGGTAGCGATGAAGATGGCGCCGGTCGCCTGCACCGTGTACTCGCGCATCGCGTCCTGCGCCTCCAACGTGTCGCTCAGGACACCAGGAAGCGGCCCGTCGTCGCGGATGGACCCGGCCAGCACGAATGGAATCCCTCGAGTCACCAGCGCGTGCATGATGCCGCTCTGGATCAGACCCGAGGTGACGGCGCACTCGATCGAGCCGGCCGCGCGCACCCGGTTGATGGCCCGCATGTGGAGCCCGTGCCCTCCCTGGGACGGCTGGCCGGTGCTGGTCATGCCCAGGGTGGTCCCGAAGATCGCAGCCTCGATGTCGTGCACGGCGACGGCGTTTCCCACCAGGACCGCCTGCACGAATCCGTTGGCGATGAACCACTCGAAGTCCGAGCGGGCCCGCGAATGCACCAGTGCCGGACCCACCACCCAGACGAGATAACCGCCGCCCCGCTTCTCCTCGATCAGCCGCCGCGCGAGCTCCTCGTAATTGACCGGACGCTCGCGACTCACCTCGGTCGACATGAAGCGGAACTCGTTGGCCCCGTGGCTCCCGCCGAGAAATCCCTCGGCGTAGACCACGATCCCCTGAGTTCCGTCCTCGGCCTCGCCCATCGCCACCAGGTCGCCCCGCTTCAGGCGGCGGGGCTCGATGGTTTCCAGCTCGCCGCCCCGTCGCACCACTACGCAGTCCATCCGGGGGCGCGCCGGCATGACCCAGCGCCCGCCCAGGTTGACGTAGGTGGGGAGGTTCGAGGTCGAGAAGAAGCCTTCGGGGAGCACGCCGTCGGTTGGCAGCGGCTCGAACCGGGCCTCCGGCGCCCCGAGGAACGGAGGCTTCGAGAAATCCGGAAACTGGTAGGTGCTTGGGGCCGGCTTGGCGGCGGCGAGGTCGCTCATAAGCGGCGGGAAAGCTAGGCGCGCGGAGGGGGTGATTCAAGCTGAGCCGGGCAGCATTAGTCCGGCGTACTCATTCAGAGCACCGAGACCGGATCCCGGTCGATCACCACCCGCACGTCTCCCGCGCGGGTGAGCCGCCGCGCGCCGTAACGCACGACGCGCCCGAGCGCCCGCGAGGGTCCCTTGAGCAGGACGTGCCAGCGCCACCGCTCCTTGACCCGCGCGAGCGGGCAGGGCGCCGGGCCGAGCACCTCGAGCGGCAGCGCGTAGCGCGCCACCAGCGCCGCACACCAGTCGGCCACCTCGGCCGCGCGCCTCCCTACGGCGGTCTCGTCCGGGCCCGAGACGACCACGTTCGCCAACGCGACCATGGGCGGATACGGCGGCACCCGCCGCAAGGCAAGCTCGGCCCGGAGAAACCCCTCGGTGTCATGCTGCGCGGCGTGCACCAGCGCGTGGTGCCGCGGCGTCCGCGTCTGTACCAGGACCTGTCCGCCCTTCGGTCCGCGTCCGGCGCGCCCCGCCACCTGGGCCAGCAGCTGGAACGTGCGCTCCGCCGAGCGGAAGTCCGGCAGGTAGAGCCCGGTGTCGGCGTCCACCGCGCCAACCAGGGTCACGTTGGGAAAATA
>DASQPE010000212.1:0-4169 GCA_035644115.1 Gemmatimonadales bacterium | reverse complement strand
TGCGGTTCCTTCAGGAACTCGATGGCAAAGCGGGCCCCGAAGATCAGGACCAGCAGAATGCCGGTCAACGCACCCAGCCGCTCGCGTATCCCCGTGCGCCACTCGAGCCAGAGCATCACACCCAGGGTCACCAGGTAGGCTGCCGCCTCGTAGAGCATCGCCGGATGGCGGGGCAGCGGGTCGAGCCGAGCAAAGACCACGGCCCACGGCCCGTTGGAGGGGCGCCCGACGATCTCGGAGTTGAAGAAGTTCCCCAGCCGGATCGAGGCAGCCGCGATCGGCGCGGCGACCGCGACCCGGTCCAGCAGCCACCGCAGGTCACGCCCGGTGCGTCGCGCGAAGAGCCACACGGCGAGAACGATCCCCACGGCGCCGCCGTGACTCGCGAGCCCCCCGCGCCAGACCGCCAGGATCTCGAGCGGGTGTCTGACGTAGTAGGCAGGCTCGTACAGCAGGCAGTGACCCAGCCGGGCACCGACGACCGTCCCGACCACTACGTAGCTCAACAGGCGGTTGGTCTCTTCCCGGCTACCTCCCGCGAGCTCGAAGCTCCAGACCCCGACCCGATAGGCCAGAAGAATCCCGGCGGTAAACAACAGCCCGTACCAGCGGAGCTGGAGCGGGCCGAGATGCAGCAGCACGGGATCGACATTCCACACGAGTCGCAGCATTACAACGCGGCCGCGAACTCCTGCATGGTCGCGAATCGCTCGGCCGCGGACTTGGCGAGGGCCCTGCCGATGGCCTGATCGAGAGTCGCCGGCACGCCGGCACGCAGCCGCTGCACGGGGGGAACGGGCGCGCGGATGATGCGGCCGATCACGTCCTCCAGCGACCGTCCGGAGTACGGCGGCTCGCCTGTCAGCATCTCGTACAGGATGCATCCCAGGCTGTAGATATCGGCCCGCTGGTCGAGCTCGTGGTCGGCGCGGATCTGCTCGGGGCTCATATAGAACACGGTGCCGAGCATGACGCCGGTCTCGGTCAGCTTGCGGCGGTCCGCGGCGCCGATGGCTCGCGCCAGCCCGAAGTCCGCCACCAGCGCGTGGCCCCCCGCAAGCAGGATGTTTTCCGGCTTTACATCGCGGTGCAGCACTCCCCGACCATGGGCGTAGCCGAGAGCGTCCGCCACGTCATGCGCGATCCGGAGCGCATCGTCGAGCGGGAGTCGCTTTTCCCGCTCCAGCCGCTCGAAGAGCGACTCGCCTTCGACGAACGGCATGACGTAGTAGAGCACCCCGCCGGCGTCGCCGGAATCGTAGAGCGGCACGATGAGGGGGTGGGACAGCGACGAGGCGATCTCGATCTCGCGCAGGAAGCGCTCGCTGCCCAGCGAAGCCGCCAGACCGCGGTGCATGACCTTGATGGCGACCAATCGCTGCTCGCGCAGGTCGCGGGCGAGGTATATCGTCGCCATCCCGCCCCGCCCGACCTCGCGCTCGAGCGTGTAGCGGTCGCTCAGCGCTGCGGCCAGGAACCCGCCAACTGCCGTCACCGATTTACCCCGTGGGGAGACCGAATCGAATCTGCACGGTCGCGGAGGCGCGCGCTACACGTATGCGCGGCGCAGCATCTCCGCCGCCGAGTCGTCCAGCCGGTCGGCCCACCGGAGCTGATCGAACAGCTGGAGCAGGTCGTCCTCCGTGAGCCGCCGCCGCCGGACATCCCCGAGATCGTACACCACCCGCCCGCGGTGCATGACCAGCACTCGATCGCCCAGCTGCGCCGCCTGCCGCATCGAGTGGGTGACCATCAACGTCGTGAGCCCGCCCGCCGTGATGACGTCCTGGGTCAGCCTGACGACCTGCTCCGCGCTGCGCGGGTCGAGCGCGGCGGTGTGCTCGTCGAGCAGCAGCAGGGTTGGCCGCACCATCGTCGCCATCAGGACGGTGAGCGCCTGGCGCTGGCCACCCGACAGCAGTCCGATGGGTGTGTCGAGGCGATCCTCGAGACCCATCCCGAGCCGGCCCACCTGCTCCCGGATCGCCCGTCGCGGGCCGCGACCCAACGCTGGACGGAGCCAGCGGTGTCCGCCGCCGCGGCCGGCCGCGAGCACCAGGTTCTCCGCAACGCTCAAGTCTGAGGCGGTTCCGGCGAACGGGTTCTGGAACACTCGGCTGATGAGGCGGGCTCGACGCTGTTCCGGCCAATCGGTCACCTCCTGTCCGTCCAGATAGACCCGGCCGCCTTCCAGCGCCAGGCTGCCGGAAATGGCGTTCAGGAGGCTGGACTTGCCCGACCCGTTAGTGCCGAGGACGACAGTGAAGGTTCCCCGCTCGATTTCCAGGTCGACCGCGTCCAACGCGCGCACCTCGTTCGGCGTCCCGGCGTGGAACAGGTGCGAGACCGCCTCCAGCCGGAGCGCGATGTCAGGCACGATTCTGAGCCGCCGCCGGGCGCCTCCGGCCGGCCCGGCGCACCAGGTGGGGAAGCACCAGCACGGCCAGCACGAAGAGGGCGGTGACCAGCTTGAGCGCGTTGGGGTTGAGGCCCGCCCTCACGGCGGCCGCAACCAGCAGGCGAAAGACCACTGCGCCGGCGACCGCGCCGGCGATCCAGCGTCCGACGGAGCGCTTGCCCAGCAGCGCCTCGCCGACCATGAGGTTCGCCAGTCCCGTCACCACCGCGCCGATGCCCATCTGGACGTTCGCAAAGCCCTGGTACTGCGCAAACAAAGCCCCGGCCAGCGCGATAAGGCCATTCGACAGCCCGAGGCCGAGCACGACCATGTGGTTTACGTCGATGGCGACGGCCCTGGCCATCTGCGGGTTGTTCCCGGCCGCTCGCATCGCCAGGCCGAGACGGGTTCCCATGAACACCGCCAGCGAGAGCGCCAACGCTCCGGCCACCAGCGCCATGAACACCAGGTCGGCGACGCTGCCCCCGCTCACGCTGGTGCCCATCACGGTGAGACTGGGCGGAAGCCCGAGCCGCTGCCCCAGGCCTTCGGCGACGGTCGCCAGGCTCTCGGTCGCGGCGAGGGAGAGATTGCCGCTTCCCATGACAAAGAGGCAAACCGAGTAGATCGCCGTGCTGGTCAGGACGCCCGCCAGCAGAGCGCTCACCAGGAACTGGGTATGAAGGATTCCGGTGATTGCCCCGGCGGCGACGCCGGCCAGGGTACCAATGGCCGTGGCGACGACTGGATGCGCGTGCCGCACCAGCAGCGCGGCGACGACGGCTGCTCCCACCCCGAACGAGCCGTCGGCCGTGAGGTCGAGCAGGTGGTAGGTGCGGTAGCTGATGAAGACGCCGAGCGTGAGCAGCGCGAGAATGAGGCCGATCGTCGCCGACCCGATCAGGAGGTTCACGGCCCGGCCTCAGGAGATCTGGGTGATGGGCCCGACCCAGCCGACACCGCGAACCAGCGCGCTCTCGCCGACCCCCGCGTCGCCCCGATCGTCCCATACCAGGTGCAGGACATCGCGGAGCTGATGGTTCTCGAAGAGTCCTCTCACCAGCGCGCCCAGCTCCACCGTGCGCTGCGGCAGAGGATGGTAGGAGAACACCGCCGCGTGAAAGTGCCCGAACAACTTGCCCGACGCTCCGAGCGGGCGGAGATGGGCCGCGAGGGGGCCCTCGGCCGACCGCGCGGCCACTCCCGCAATCAGCACGGTGGTCACCGAGTAGGTGCGCTCCGGCGCGAACGACAGCCACTCGCGGACCGCGGGGACCTCGAATCGCACCGGCGACGCGCCGTCCAGCGCCGGTGACCGCCGGAGCCGCGCTCCCGACAGCCCGAGCGTCTCGCCGGCGATAACCACCCCGGCCACCTTCCCGCCAACGGCGTTGAGACACACGGCAGCCAACTCCGACACCGATACCGCTTCCGACTCGGGCTTCGGGTTGAACCGCACCAGCTTCGAGAACCCACCCTCGCAGCTGAGACCCGACGCCAGCACGGCGCGGGGCGCGGCCGGCCCGTCAGCCACGAGGTAGTCCGCCATCCGGGCCCCATCGCTGGGGAAGTAGGCGACGCATCCGGCGACCGCCACCAGCTCCCCGATCCCCTCATGGCACTCCTCGTAGCTCCCGCCGATCGCGCCCAGGCCAAAGCCGAAAGCGTCGGCTGGAAAGGCCACGGTGCTGCATGCGTCCGCCCCCAGGGGAGCCCGGGTCAGCTGATCCGGGCGGCCGTGCAGATGGCAGCTCAACGTGCCCTCAGGAAC
>DASQPE010000211.1:0-4364 GCA_035644115.1 Gemmatimonadales bacterium | reverse complement strand
CTCTCCAGGCGTGCGCCTTAAACCACTCGGCCACCTGTCCCGAGTCGATGCCGGGGCCAAGTTACCCGGGCGTCGGGCGCCGCGTCAACGCGGGCAGGTTCGCCTTGGAGCGGCGCCGGCAACCGAGCCGCCCGAGGCAAGGGCGGCGTCCCGGCTGGCCGAACCCCAGCGGTCAAAACGACGCGAATTGCAGGAAGGAAAGTCCGGCCGGGCCTCCTTGTCTCACCGTTGTCCCCCGGCAGCCCACTGCCGACCCTTCAGGATTTCCATGCTTTGCAGGCCCCGCAGCCGCCTGTCCAGAACTGGCCCGCGATATGCGTACCATTGCAGCCGTTCCCTGCAGACGCTGTCCCTGGGTTCAGGCAACCTTTGCCGGAGCGCGCGATCATGCAATCCCCACTCGTCGTAGAGGCCTTACGGGAGCAACTGCTCCGGGTCCTCGAGTGGCACGTCAACGAACGCCCGGCATTCCAGTGGGGAGTGGTGATCCACCGTCGCAACGAACGCGGTCGCTTTCGCTTCGGCTGCGTGACCCAGGGTGGTGAAAGCTTCGTCCTGACCGAAAAGCTGCTGACCGAGTTGTCCGCGCAGAGTTGCTGGCTCGATGGGGCGGTTCGGGTGAGCCTGGAGTGCCGCGAGACCAGCGTCGATCCCGAGATCAAGGAGTTTCAGCGGGCGGACCGCCCGGCGCTGGTGGAGGCGATGGCGGTGTACTTCGACCCTGGCGCCGGCGGCGGTGAGGCCGCGGCCTTCCAGGCGATGGCCGGAGTGCTGACCGCCGGCACCTGCCCGACGGAGCTCTTTCTGCTGACGAGGGAGAGACCGGCAAGCTGGCCCAGATAGGTAAGAGGTGAGAAGTAAGAGGGGGGACTCCGATGACCAGGGGAGTCCCCCTCTTACTTCTTACCTCCTACCTCTTACCTCTTACCTCTTACCGTCATTTCAGGAATAGGAGCTCCCGATACGTCGGCAGGGGCCACAGATCCGCCGCCACGTGGCTTTCCAGGGCATCCACCGTGGCCCGGAGCCGCTCCATCGCCGGCTTGACCTCCCGCTTGATCTGCTGGGCGTGCCGAAGCGGATCCTCCTCATGGTGCGCGGCGACCCGCTCCAGCTCGGCGATCGCTTCCCGCAGCTCATCGACCATCCCCGCGAATTCCTTGAGGGCGGCGCTCTGGCCCGGTGTCCCGGCGCCCGCCGCCTGAGTCGCCGCGAGCGTGCCGGCGACCTCCCCTTCGTGGCGGAGCGCCGCGGGCAGGATCTGGGTCCGCGCGATCGAGGTCATCATCTCGGCCTCGATGCCCAGCTGCTTGATGTACTTCTCGACTATGATGTGGGTCCGCGACTCCACTTCCGCCCGGTTGAGCACGCCATACTTGCGGAACAGATCGGCATTCTTCTTGGCCCTGAGGATCGGGAACGCCTCCAACGAGTCCTGCAGCATGGGGAGCTCTCGGCGAGCAGCCTCATCGTGCCAGTCGGGCGAGTAGTTGTCGCCGTCGAAGATGACCCGCTTGTGCTGCTTGATCAGCCGCTTGAGCAGCGCGAGCACCGATACCTGGAGCTTGGCCGCCGAGGGCTTGGCGCCGAGGGTGCGCTCCAGGTCGGTCGCGACTGCGTCGAGGGACTCGGCCACGATGCTGTTGAGCACCGTGTTGGGCCATGCCACGCTCTGGCTCGACCCGACCGCGCGGAACTCGAACTTGTTGCCGGTGAACGCGAACGGCGAGGTGCGGTTCCGGTCGCCCGAATGCCGCGGCAGCTGGGGCAGCGTCCGGGCGCCCAGGTCCATGATGCCGCCGCGGAGCGTGCGCTTGGGCTGACCCTTTTCGATCTGGGCCAGGATGTCGGACAACATCTCGCCGAGAAAGATCGAGATGATCGCCGGCGGTGCTTCGTTGGCGCCGAGCCGGTGGTCGTTGGCCGCCGAGGCGATCGACGCCCGGAGCAGGTCCGCGTGGAGATCTACCGCCCGGATCACGGCGCACAGAAACACCAGGAACTCGAGATTGGTGTGGGTGTCGTCCCGGGGGTCGAGCAGGTTCACGCCCGTGTCCGTGGACATGGACCAGTTGTTGTGCTTACCCGAGCCGTTCACGCCGGCGAAGGGCTTCTCATGAAGCAGCGCCACCAGCCCGTGGCGGGACGCGATCCGTTTGAGCGTCTCCATCGTCAGCATCTGGTGGTCGCTCGCGATATGACTCGCCTCGAACAGCGGGGCGATCTCGTACTGGCCCGGCGCCACCTCGTTGTGCCGGGTCTTCACCGGCACACCCAGCCGGTAGAGCTCCCGCTCGACCTCCCCCATGCAGGCCAGCACCCGGGGCGGGATGCTGCCGAAGTAGTGGTCCTCCAGCTGCTGCCCCTTGGGCGGCCGGGCGCCGAATAGGGTACGCTCGCAGGTCACCAGGTCCGGCCGCTTGAAGTAGAGCTCCCGGTCCACCAGGAAGTATTCCTGCTCCGGACCGACAGTAGTGAACACCCGGGTGACGCCCGTGTCGGTGCCGAAGATCTTGAGAATGCGGAGCGCCTGCTTGGAGAGTGCCTCCATCGAGCGGAGCAGCGGGATCTTGGTGTCGAGCGCTTCACCGGTCCAGGAGACGAACGCCGTGGGGATCACCAGCGTGACCACGCTCTGATTGCGCATCAGGAACGCCGGGCTGGTCGCGTCCCACGCGGTGTAACCCCGGGCCTCGAACGTCGCTCTGAGCCCGCCGGAGGGGAAGCTCGAGGCATCTGGCTCGCCCTGGACCAGGTCCGAGCCCGAGAAGTTGAAGACCACGCCACCCTGCCCGTCCGGCGCCATCAGGGAGTCGTGCTTTTCCGCCGTGAGCCCGGTGAGCGGCTGGAACCAGTGCGTGAAATGGGTGGCGCCGTTCTCGATCGCCCAATCCTTCATCGTCGCGGCGACCACACCGGCGACCTGGGGATCGAGCTGCGCGCCATGGTCGATCGTCCGCATCAGGCTCCGGTAGATCTCCTTGGGGAGCCGCTGGCGCATCACCGCCGGGGAGAAGACATCGCTGCCGAAAATGGTGTCCACCCGCTCGGTAGTCGTGCCGGGGGCGGAGCCGTTCGAGGAGATGGTCACGGGCAGAGGAGCCTCACGCGAGGAATGGGTCCGACAGCGCCGGCCGGGTAACGGCTTGAACGTGGCGAAGGGGGAGAAGATAATGGGGGTAGCGGGGGAGCGAAGAGTCGTTTGCCGTTCGAGACCTAAGGCTGCGAGGTACCTATGCGAGTCGCTGACTTGATGCAGACCGACCTGCGGACCGTTTCCCCGGATGCAACCATCGGGGACGTGGTCCAGCAGCTGGCCGATACCCATGTGACCGGGCTCCCGGTAATCGAGTCGGGCGGCCGCCTGGTCGGCGTGGTCTCCACCATTGACCTGCTCGACGCCGAGGCATCGGCCGGCGCGGGGCGCGAGCGCGAAGCGCTGTTCGAGAATACTCTCGCCAAGGACATCATGACGCCGCGGCCGCTCACGATCGGGCCGGAAGAGGACGTACGCGAGGCCGCCCAGCAGATGCTCTACGCCGAGGTCCCCGGGATCTTCGTCGAGGCCGAGGGACAACTGGTGGGAGTGATCTCCCAGAGCGACATCGTCCGCGCGGTCGCCCAGGGCGCCATTCCGGCCGGCGCCTGAGCGAGTGCCGTCACCGGTCGTCGCGCGCGGCGTCTGCCACGTTCTAGTCGCCTTCGAGATCGGCCAGTCCATCGATCTCGCACGGTCCGAGCAGCTGGCCGCCACCGGCGCGCGGCGGCCGTGGCGCGAGAGCCGCCGGGCACCTCAGCAGTTCGGCAACCGCCCCGCCCCCCTCAGCATTCTGCAGGACCCCACGGGCATGCCGGGAGTCGCCGGCCTCGAGCCGATCGGAGTGCAGATCGTGCTCTACGAGTTCGGCGCCGCCTCGGTCAGCGTGGTCTTCCCCCTCACCGGGCCGCTGGATTCCCTCCCTGCCCTGAGCGGGGACCTCTACGGTCATCCGGCGTTGCTCGATTCCGCCCGCACCAGAATCGCCGCGCTGCTCGAGATCATTGGCCCGGCCGTCGTTCGGCCCAGGCTCGCCGAGACGGTCGAGGACTACGTCATCTTCCAGATCGACGCGTTCGAGCCCCCGCTGGCACCCAAGGCGCTCATGCGCGAGCAGGGACCCACCATCGCCCGAATACTCCGGGCCGAGCAGGGGCCGGTCTCGGATGACGAGACGGCCGACGCACTTGCGGCCCGGCTCTCGGCCGGCGCGAACGATCTCGCGATCGTGGACTGGAATGCGGCGCTGGTGTACGACCCCGACCCGGGCGAGACCTGCGCCGTGCTGGAGTTCGCCAACGTACAGCTGCTCGAAGTGCGCTTCCTG
>DASQPE010000210.1:0-4394 GCA_035644115.1 Gemmatimonadales bacterium | reverse complement strand
AACGACGCGAGAAATCGTCGGTGCGGGATGGGAGCAATGGGCCTGCCACGGGATGTTGCAACTGGGAACGTAGGACGACACCGGCCTGCCGGCCTTGGAATTACCGACTGCCTACGCCCCCTTGATCCCCCGCTTCGTCGGGTGCTATTCGGGGTCACCCGGAGGCCTTTGCCGGGGCGCTATGCAAGGAAGCCGGAGAACCGCAATGCTCAGCGCGCGGGGTGCTTGGCGACCTTGGGGACCACCGGCTCCGGCTCGACATCGATGACCAGCTCGCCCTGTCCCGACGCCAGCCCGCGGGCGAGTACCGCATCCGGCGCGGCGCGCACCCCGAGCACGCGACTCCCCTGCACCGTGACGTGGAGCTGCAGACCCGGAACCAGCTCGCGGTTGAGATTCTGCTCGAGCAGCTTCCTGCCCTGTTCGATGATCGGCCCGAGCTTGAGGCGAACCCGGGTCCGCAGGAAGTCCTCGATGTTCCCCTGGGCCAGCCACGACAGTGCTCCGACCAGGAGGTTGCGGGTGCCCACGTCGTAGGCCAGATCCGGCATGTAGAGCTCCGCGGTCGCGGTATCGAACGCCGGCCGGCCTGTCGCGTACAGGATGCCGTCCACCGGACCAGTGACCTCGAGGCCGACCGCGATTCGGCCGTCGCCGACGCCACTCAAGCGGATATGCCGAACCACGAGCTTTCGGGTTCCCACCTTGATCCTGGTGCCTTTGAGCTCCCGGCTGAGAATGACGCTCGCTATGTCGTACGGCATGCGGGCTTCGGTCAGGAGGTGAAGCACAGGCGGGCGGCTGGCGGAGTCCTGTGGCGGAGGCATCGGTCGCTCCGAGGGAGCCGGGCGAGGACCCCCGATGATGCGAGGGTTGGCTGAGAGGCCCACCGTGGTGACCAGCGTGTCCCCTCTGACCTCGAGCAACCCGATCCGGACGGCCCTGGGGTCGATCAGAAGCCAGAGACTGTCCGTCAGACGAAGCGGCGAACGGAGGACATCCCACACCTTCTGAGCCTCGGCGGGAAGCTCGAACCCCGCGAGGCGCCGGTCGAACTGGGCGAGCTTAGCTTGGAGCGCATCCCGGGCGGCGCCGAGCGCCTTGTCGGTGACGTCGACGCTGAGCGCCGTGACCTTGCACCGGTCTCGCTTGTCGTGGGTCAGCGGCTCGGCCAGCACACGGGTCCGCGGCCGGAGGGTCCACCGATCGGTCAGCTCCACGTTGCTCGCGATGGCGACATGGGCGCGGGGCCGGGTGTTGCCGACGCCGCACGACGCGCTGATCTCCGGCAACACCGGCGGGTCGTACCAGACCCGACCCTGGTACTGGATGGCGGCGCTCACGGTGGCAGTTCGTCCAACGATCCGCACGTCGAACGGGCTGCGCTCGAGATCGAACGCGTAATGCATCCGTTTCTTGCCCGGCATCTCCCGGCGGTCGTTGATGTCGCCGAGGGTGCGGGGAATCGTCGCCTCCAGCCACTTGAGGGCAGGCGCGAGATTGTAGCGCACCGGCACGTCGATGAACGACGTGGACACGGGAGGGAGCGTGTCCACCCAGGGTCCCACGGCGTGCGGGGCCGAGGGCGCGAGCTTCTCCCGGCGGCAAGCCGAGAGTATCAGCGACAGCCCGAGGATCGGCGGCGCCAGGAATCGGTTGGCCCATCGAAGCGACATCAACAATCTCGGCTTGAACTGGTAGGAGTTTGGTGCCGGGGATCGGAGATCGACGTGATGGACGACCCGGGCGGCCATGGCCGGCGTGATATCGGCCACGGCAGCGATGTCGAAGAGGCCTCAGCATACCGCATGACGGCCAGCCCTCCGGCGGTCCGGGTCTTCCTGCTCTCGCCGGCCCACTGCGGCGGCAAGCGGGCGCAGCTCCTGTTGAGCGAGCGGGCCCGGTTTCCCCTGGCCGACCGGCTCCGGCGAGGCGCGCGGGTCACCCTGGGCGAGGCGTTCACCTTCCTGAGTGGACTCTATTTCTCCGGCAAGCTGGCGTACGCCGAGCGGTTCTCCCGACCGCCGGCCGCCGGCCCGGGTGTACGGGTCATCACTACCAATCGCGGCCTGATTGCCTCCGATACGCCGATCACGATCCACGACCTCCAGGACTTCGGGGCGGTGGACATCCGGGCGGACGACCCGCGGTACCGCGCGCCGGTGGCGCGCGATGCCGCTCGCCTCGCGGAGCTCACCGAAGCGGAGGTCATCCTCCTCGGCAGCGTTGCGACGGGGAAGTACGTAGACGTGCTGCTGGAGTTCTTTGGCGAGCGGCTGCTCTTCCCGACCGACTTCGCGGGCCGGGGCGACATGAGCCGGGGATCGCTGCTGCTGCGGGCGGTGCGCGAGGGTCGCGAGCTGGCCTACGAGCCGGTCGCGACCGCGATTCGCAGTCTCAGCCGCTCGGCAATGCGTAAGCGGACCGGCGGATGACCACGGCGGCGGCATCAGGCCGCCGGTGAGGAGACCCGATGGCAACCAAGCAGCGGAAGGCACCCCCCAAGAGGGCGAGCAGCAAACCGGGCCGGGGTCGAGCCGCGTCGCGGCGGGCGGTCCAGGAACCGCTGGCGGAGTATCGCCGTAAACGCGATTTCACCCGGACGGGGGAGCCCAAGGGCGGCCGCCGTTCCGCGGCCCCCAAGCTGGCCTACGTGATCCAGAAGCATGCGGCCAGCCACCTTCATTTCGACCTCCGGCTCGAGCTCGACGGCGTGATGAAGAGCTGGGCCGTGCCGAAGGGACCGAGCCTCGACCCGAGCGTCAAGCGCCTGGCGATGGAGGTGGAGGACCATCCGATGGAGTACAACGCGTTCGAGGGCACGATTCCCCAGGGCGAGTACGGCGGCGGAACCGTCATGATCTGGGACCGCGGCACGTATCGGTACGGCGGCACAGATGCCGATCCGATCGGAGGGCTGCGGCGTGGCTACGCTAAAGGTGATTTCAAGTTCGTGCTCCAGGGCAAGCGACTGAAGGGCTCGTGGGTGCTGGTGCGGACCCGCCGGGGCGATCCCCGCCGGTCTCAGTGGCTCCTGTTTAAGCACCGGGACGAGTTCGCCGAGCCGGGCTCGGACGTCGTGGGCAAGTACGAGGCGTCGGCCGCGACCGGGCGGACCATGGAGGAGATCGCCGCGGGCAAGCGCGGGAGGCGCTCTGCCGGTTAGCCCGACCCGGGCTCTACGTGTCCGTAGCCCAGCAGCTTGTCCATCCGGCTGAACACATAGGAAAATCCCTGGACCCGCGGGCTCCGGTTCCCCTCGACAGTGTACAGCATGCCGTCCCTGAGCTGATGCACCAGTCCCACGTGTCCCTGCCAGCCTTTCAAGCTCACTCGCCACCAGAACACCGGGTCTCCCGGCTCGGGCTGGTAGCCGTCCTGCGGCGCGTGGGCCCACCCGCGGTCCCGAAATCTCGTCAATAACGCTCGCGCACCGGGACAATACGCGAAGGGCATGCGGGCCCGGTCGCCGCCGCTCGCCTGCAGGTAGCACCAGCTCACGAACGAGGCGCACCACGAGCTGCCCTCGGGGACGCTGGCCGGCGCCAGGTACTTACGGACGAACGGACCGGCGTTGTTGCCGCCCACCTCGCCAGCGCCGGCAGCGAGCTCTCCGATGGCCGCCTCGAGCGCAGCTCGCCCGACGGCGCTTCCACCCGCCTCCGCCGGCGGCATGCTGCCGTAGTCAATCGCGCTGACCGGCGCCAGGTCGGGCTTGGGATGACGCAGGCTCCACCAGGTGAGCGATCCCACCCGCCCGTCCACCGCCAGCGGCTGGCCGTGTTGATCCAGATTCTGCGACTGAAACGCGCGGACCGCCTGGTAGGTGCGGGTTCCGAACGTCCCATCGTCGCTCACCGGGTACCCGCGTCGAGTCAGCGCCTGCTGCAACGCGACTACATCCGAGCCCTGATCACCCTTCTGGAGCGCGACCATCGGCATCTGTCACCTGCTCACTGGTTCACCAGGGCGCGCACCAGCGGCCGCGACCGCGACGCCGGTCAACGAGAGCGTGGTACGCGTCTGCATGGTGAGTCTCGCGGCTCAGGTCCCCCGGGCAACATCGAGCAGGCGGATCGAGAGCAGCCCGTAGAGATGGTTGCCATGGGCCTGAAGGTTCCAGCCGCCGCCCACGACGATCCGGTCCCCCAGGAACGTGAGGCTCGGACCGATGCCCAGCTCGATAGCCTCGTCGCTCTCGAAGTGCAGATTGACCGCGGTGAGGCCGAGACCTAACTGTCCCAGCCCCGCCGGATCGCCCAGGCCGCGATTGGGTCCCCGGGGCCAGTTGCGATGAGTGAAGATCCAGCTCACCGCCGCGCCCGGGCGCCAGGTGTCGGTGTGCTGGCGGATGGCAAACGCGAGCCCGGCGCCCACCCGCGATCGAAGCCCGA